>NZ_CP095049.1:3022500-3327500 GCF_022919135.1 Hymenobacter cellulosivorans
CATGGTAGAATCACATGTTTATGTAGCATAAAAAAGCCCGCTCGGCTGGCGAGCGGGCTCTGTAAATCGTTTCCGGCAGCCGGAAACGACCAGCTTTAGACTCCTTGCGAAGCCAGTACTTCTTTCACTTTCTGAGCAGCATCCTTCAGCAATACGGCCGAGTATACCTTCAGACCGCTTTCGTCAATGATACGGGCGCCTTCCTCGGCATTGGTGCCCTGCAGGCGCACAATGATCGGTACTTTGATGTCGCCGATGTTCTTGTAGGCTTCTACTACACCATTGGCTACCCGGTCGCAACGCACGATACCGCCGAAGATGTTGATCAGGATGGCCTTCACGTTCGGGTCCTTCAGGATGATGCGGAAACCAGCTTCCACTGTCTGAGCGTTGGCTCCACCCCCTACATCGAGGAAGTTGGCGGGCTCACCGCCGCTGAGCTTGATGATGTCCATGGTAGCCATGGCCAGGCCGGCACCGTTTACCATGCAGCCCACGTTACCGTCGAGCTTTACGTAGTTTAGGTTCGAGGCCGAAGCTTCTACTTCCAAAGGATCTTCCTCGTTGGTGTCGCGCAGGGCTACGAAGTCCTTGTGGCGGTAGAGGGCGTTTTCGTCCAGGGTTACCTTGGCGTCAACGGCCAGGATTTTGTTGTCCGACGTCTTCAGTACGGGGTTGATTTCGAACATCGAGGAATCGGTGTCGTCGTAGGCCTTGTAGAGGGCCGTTACGAACTTCACCATTTCCTTGAAGGCTTCGCCCTCGGTGCCGAGGTTGAAGGCAATTTTGCGGGCCTGGAAGCCCTGCAGACCCACGCGGGGGTCAATGATTTCCTTGTGGATCTTCTCGGGGTGGGCCTCAGCCACTTCCTCAATGTCCATACCACCCTCGGTAGTGTAGATGATGACGTTTTTGCCCGACGTACGGTCGAGTAGCACGCTCATGTAGTATTCCTTGGGCTCGGAAGCACCGGGGTAGTACACGTCCTGGGCGACCAGCACTTTATGCACTTTGCGACCTTCAGCACCGGTTTGCTTGGTTACAAGCTGCATGCCGATGATCTGGCCGGCAATGTCTTTTACCTGCTCCAGGTTTTTGGCGAGTTTCACCCCGCCCCCTTTACCGCGGCCACCCGCGTGGATCTGGGCCTTAATCACGTGCCAGCTGGTGCCGGTGTCGGCGGTCAGCTTTTTAGCCGCTTCAACAGCTTCTTCAGCGGTGTCGGCCACAATGCCTTCCTGCACGCGTACGCCGTAGCTTTTGAGGATTTCTTTACCCTGATACTCGTGAATGTTCATAGAGGGTCAGTTCAATGGGGGTTGACGGGGTGGTGTTCTACTAGGCCACGAAAGTAGGCATTATTCGCTGTCATTGCGAGTAAGGCCCCGGAATACGGCTAGCAGATGCTGACAAAACGCCTTTTTAACTGCCGTAGGCCCGATTTGTTAGCCAGACAATCGGTTGTCCTCTGCCTTCTATTGTTCCTAGGTTCAGCCGGAAGCAAGCCTTACTGTCCATACCACTGGGCCATTACCTGCTCGGCGGGTTTGTGCTGGGGCGTAAAGTCGGCGTGGCGCCGGGCCGGGCCATCGGGCTGCAGGCCCGGGTACCATTTCCAGATAAACAGCCCTTTAAACCAGGACTGGGGCCAGAACGTCTCGAACAAAGCCGCGTAGCAGGTGGCCTGGGTTTGCTCGTCGGGGGTGAAAAACACGGCCGTGCGGTCGGGCCAGGTCCAGGGTTCAATGGCGGCATCGGCTGTGTTGCGGTAGCCGGCCTCGGTGAAGACCACGGGCTTTTTGTACTTGCGTTGCACCCGCGCAATGGCCGCTTGGTGCGTTTGCCAGGCCGCCAGCAGCTCCGCCCGGGGCGGACTCGACACCTTGCTCAAGGGAAAATAGGCCTGGACGCCGATGAAGTCCAGGGCATCCCAGAATTTTACCTGCTCAAACTCCCCGCTCCAGTTGGCTGCATACGTCAGCGGGCCGTGATAGACACGGCGCACCTGTTTAATAAGAGCGCGCCATTCTTTCTCGTGGCTTACCGTTTTCTCCAGCTCGGTACCAATGCATAACGCCCCGAAATGGTTTTCTTCAGCCAGTTGGGCGTAGTGTACTATAAAAGTAGAGTAGGCCGCAAACCAGGCCTGCCAGTCGGCTGGATTCTGCATCTGAATGCTGCCGGGCCAGGCCCCGGCGCCACGCACCCAGAGGTGGGGCTTGAGCAGCGTTTGGATACCGTGCTGCCGGGCCAGCTGAGCCGTGTGGACAAGGCCATAATCCGTTTCGCCCCAGTAGCCACGGCCTCGGCGGCGCGAGCCGACCCCAGTGTGTAGCTGCACGGTAGGTTGAGCCGCATCAGCTTGCCAGCCAAAGGGCGTTTGGGCAATCCAAGTGACGTGGGCGCGGATAAGGGGCTGCAAGTCGAGGGCCGTAACCGAGTCGCCGGCTACCCAGCTCACCCCCCGGAAGCGGCCATCAGCCAGCAGCGCGGCCCGGGAGCGGGCCGGAGTAGCCGGAGCGCGGCGCGGAGTGGATGAGTGAGGCCAATGCCACCAAGCTAGAAGGAAAGTGAGAAACAGCGTCAGTAGCCCGGCGGGCCCGGCCCACAGCCAACGGCGGGAAGCAAACGAAGCAACCCTAGAAGGCTGAAACGCGAAGTGAGCAAAAAAGAAATTGGCCCAACGGGCAGCACTACCTCCCATTTTATGCGTAGCAGGCCGAAGGAGCTGGTCGGCAGCCAGGAGCTAATCTGCAATTGAAACCCGACAACTCCCTACATTCCGTAGATTTGTTTTTACATACGCGCCCATTCAATTCTGCTTTCCCTTGCTGCAGGCCATCAACGTTCGGAAGAAATACAACACGCTGGAAGTGCTCCGGGGCATCGATCTGACGATTGAAAAGTCGGAAATCGTGTCGATTGTCGGCTCCTCGGGGGCCGGAAAAAGTACGCTGCTGCACATTCTGGGCACTTTGGATAACCCCGATTCGGGTGAGGTCCTGTTTGATGGCACGTCGGTCAGTTCCCTGGGCCGCTCCAATCTGGCCAAGTTCCGCAACCGCCACATCGGCTTCATTTTCCAGTTCCATAATCTGCTGCCCGAGTTTACGGCCCTCGAGAACGTGTGTCTGCCGGCGTATTTGGCTGGCCGCTCGGAAAAGGAAACCCGGGTGCGGGCCCGCGAATTGCTTGGCATGCTGAACCTGGAGCGCCGCGCCGACCATAAGCCCTCGGAAATGAGCGGCGGCGAGCAGCAGCGCACGGCCGTAGCCCGGGCGTTGATCAATTCGCCCGAAATCATCTTCGCCGATGAGCCCAGCGGCAACCTCGACTCCCAGAATGCTCAAGAGCTGCACCAGATCTTCTTTCTGCTGCGTAAGGAGCTCGGCCAGACCTTCGTTATTGTGACCCACAACGACCAGCTAGCCGAAATGGCTGACCGAAAGATCACCATGAAGGACGGTAACATTTGGGAAGGTTAGCCTTGAGGTTATAGTAACCAGCTCAGAATAAATTCGTTAGAAGCTCTGTTGGACGTCCGGTCCGGCAGAGCTTTTTTGTTGCTAAGCGTCGGTATACTGCTGATGCAATAGGTTGGCTAAAGAAATTAGCAGATACTTCGCAAGTCGGGAACACATAGTATATGGCTTACGTTTGCTATTCTGCTAACGTGGTTAGAAATAAGGTATTTAAAAATACTTTATAACTTACTGATAATCAGAAAGAAAAATTGCTAAAATTTTGCTGGTTTTTTGCACCAAAAAGCCCGTACTTTAGTTTAGTAATAGAACAACAGAACGTACTACAGGACACTTATGGAAACCGCCATGAACGAAGCCACGAAAGCCCCCAAAAACCAGGTCAACAAGACCAAAGTCGAGAGCTACGACATTGCCCGCTCCGACGAGACGTTGCACTTGGCCACGGACCTGGCCAAGTTCATTAAAGAGAATAAACTCAGCACCACGGTGCAGGGCAAGGAGTTCGTGAACGTGGAAGGCTGGCAGTACGCCGGTTCGCGCCTGGGCATTGTGCCCATCGTAGACCACGTCATCAACGTGAGCACCGAAACCGAGTTGAAGTATCAGGCCAAGGTGACGCTGTTCGATCTGCGCAGCGGCCACACAGTAGGCGCGGGCTTCGCTATCTGCTCGAATAAGGAGCAGGGCAAGAAGTTCTACCAGGAGTTTGCCATCATGAGCATGGCCCAGACCCGGGCTATTGGTAAAGCTTACCGCAACATCCTGGCCTGGATTATCCGGGCGGCGGGTTACGAGCCCACCCCGGCTGAGGAAATGGATTACGGCGGAAACACGACCGATGCGAAGGTGGTTGCTGCTGCTCCGGCTCCTCAGGAAGCTCCCGCTGCTCAGGTAGCGGCGGCTATGAAAGCCGTGCCCGCTGAACCTGCAGTAGCTGAAGCTGCCGCTCCCGCAGTAGCCTATGCTACGGCCGCTCAGAAAGAGGAAATCATCCGTTTGCTCAACCATCCGGTGATTACCCGTCAGGAAAAGACCAAGATGCTCTTGAACATCAACCGTCTGG
Source organism: Hymenobacter cellulosivorans (assembly GCF_022919135.1). Taxonomy (NCBI): domain Bacteria; kingdom Pseudomonadati; phylum Bacteroidota; class Cytophagia; order Cytophagales; family Hymenobacteraceae; genus Hymenobacter; species Hymenobacter cellulosivorans. Next base: position 3,027,049 of record NZ_CP095049.1, read on the forward strand.
ACGAAGAGCGCGCTAACTCGGCTATTGCCAAGCTCAAGAAGGCCATCGACGACCGTGAAAACGGCGAGTCGGCAGCCGCCTAAGGATTTATCTATCCTTATTTTATATCGAAAGCCCGGTTCCGGATGGAGCCGGGCTTTTTTGTGTTTGGTAGTTTCTGCAATCTGTTCTGTTATCCTGTGCAGAACGACGGACCTTTCTTTATGCTAGGACAAAGGTTCTGCAATGTGAGGAACCCCTGGCTAGCGGATGGGAAAGGGCTTTGGCACGTCGGTACTATCTTTTAATCAGGTAGGTGAAGAAGGTCCTTCGCAGGCTCAGGATACAGAGGAGAAAAAGGAGCTTCCGTTTCCAGGCGGGCAACGCTACCTTCGCCTTTCTATTTTAGCCCGGATTCTTACGCCTTGTCACAGCTACCTACCGACGATATTTTACTAGTGTTGCGCCAGACCTGGGGCCACTCGGCGTTTCGGCCGATGCAGGAGGATATTATCCGCTCGGTGCTGGCCGGGCAGGATACGCTGGCTTTGCTTCCCACGGGCGGAGGAAAAAGTATCTGTTTTCAGGTGCCGGCTCTAGCCCGACCGGGGTTGTGCCTGGTCGTCTCGCCGCTGATTGCGCTGATGAAGGATCAGGTGGAAAACCTGCGCAAGCGCGGCATCAAGGCCGAGGCGGTATATGCCGGCATGAGCCACACCGAAATAGACCAGACGCTGGACAACTGCGTGTATGGGCCGGTGAAGTTCCTGTACGTGTCGCCCGAGCGGCTCTTGACGGAAATGTTTCAGGCCCGGGTCAAGAAAATGCGGGTGAGCCTGCTGGCCGTCGATGAGGCGCATTGCCTCTCACAGTGGGGCTACGACTTCCGGCCGCCGTATCTGCGCATTGCCGAGCTGCGGGAGTTGCTGCCGGGCGTGCCCTGCATTGCCCTCACGGCCACGGCCACTGAGCAGGTGCGCCAGGATATTGTCGAAAAGCTCCATTTCGGCCCCAGTCACCGGGTTTTTCAGCAAAGCTTTGCCCGGCCCAACCTCTCGTATTCAGTGCTGAACACCGAAGACAAGCTGCGGCGGCTGGAAGAAGTGGTGCGCGGGGTAGGGGCCGACAAAACCAGCATCGTATATGCCCGCACTCGGCGCCAAACCGAAGATACGTCTGCTTTTCTGCAACAGGCCGGCGTGAAGGCGGCCCCCTACCACGCTGGCCTGCCCTCGGAGCAGCGTACCCGCACCCAGCAGGACTGGATGCAGAACCGGATCCGCTGCATCGTGGCCACAAATGCCTTTGGCATGGGCATCGACAAGCCCGACGTGCGCCTGGTTGTTCACCTCGATGCGCCCGACAACTTAGAAGCTTACTATCAGGAAGCCGGCCGGGCCGGGCGGGATGAGAAATATGCCTTTGCCGTGCTGCTGCAGGCCCCTAACGATGCCGACGAGCTGCGTCGCCGCACCCAGCAGGCCTTTCCACCCCTCGACACGGTGCGGCGGGTATATCAGGCCTTGGCCAACTTTTCACGCACAGCCGTGGGCGGTGGCGAATTGGTGGCCTTCGATTTCGACTTGCAGCAGTTCGCCGAAACCTACCGCATCAAGGCCCTGGATGCGCACAACAGCCTGCGAACCCTGGAGCGGGAAGGCTTTGTGCAGGTAAACGAGGCCGTGAACAACCCGGCCCGGGTCCACATTCCCATCGACCATACTGATTTGTACCGGTTTCAGGTAGCCAATGCCCAGCACGACCAGCTCATCAAAAGCCTGCTGCGCTTCAACGGCGGAGAACTGTTCACCGGATTCCAGCGGATTTCGGAAAACAGCTTGGCCCAGCACCTGAAGAAAAGTGTGCTGGACGTACGCAAAATGCTGGTGTTTCTGCACCGCTCGGGTATTATCCAGTACCAGCCCAAGCACGAGTCGCCCCAGGCGCTGTTTACGACCGGGCGCTACGACGCCGACAAGCTGCCCCTGGACCAGAAGCGCCTCAACCAAGCCCGGGAGCTGGCCGTGCACAAAACCGAGTCGGTGATACGCTACGCCGATGGGGGTCGCTGCCGCCAACAGCTGCTGCTGGAATATTTCGGGGAGCTGGATGCCGCGCCGTGCAAAGTGTGCGACTATTGCTTGGCCCAGAAGAAGGCCCGGCAGGCCGCGGCGCCGGCAGCCGGGCTGCGCGAGCAGCTTGTGCAACTGCTCAAAGCCACCCCCCAGACGCCCCGGGAAGTGCTGGCTCATTTCGCACCGGGCCAAGCCACCGAAGTTACCGAGCAACTGCGGGAGCTAGTGGAGCTAGGCCAGTTGCGCTACGCTCCGGATGGGCGGTTGGGGTAAAACGGACAAGCTTACTCTTGCAATTGAAAAGCCGCCCTGGCTGCCCTGGTTTAGGTGCAGCCGGGGCGGCTTTTTACGGCGAAACAAGCCGGGTTACTTCTTTAGTAGCTTGAGTAGCTCTTCGGCGGCAGGTTCGGAGGAGGCCGGGTTCTGACCCGTAATCAAGTGGCCGGCCGTAACGACGTAGGGCTGCCAGTCGGCGCCTTTGGAGTAGTTGCCGCCGGCTTGTACCAGCATGTCTTCGACCAGGAAGGGTACGACATCGGTAAGCTGCACGGCGGCTTCTTCGGTGTTGGTAAAGCCCGCTACTTGTTTGCCTTTCACCAGCGGCTCACCATTGGCGGCTTTGACGTGGCGCAACACGCCAGGCGCGTGGCACACAGCTGCTACAGGTTTACCAGCATTATAAAAAGCTTCAATGAGCTCGATGGACTTCTGGTCTTCGGCCAAATCCCACAGCGGGCCGTGGCCACCGGGGTAAAACACGGCGTCGAAGTCGGTTGCCGAAACGGAGTCGAGCTTAACGGTAGTAGCCAAGGCTTTTTGAGCTTCCGGGTCACCTTTGAAGCGTTTCGTGGCGTCGGTCTGGGCGCTGGGGTCGTCGCTCTTGGGGTCGAGGGGCGGCTGACCACCGGCGGGCGAGGCCAGCGTCAGGGTGGCACCGGCGTCTAAGAAAACGTAGTAGGGGGCGGCAAATTCTTCCAGCCAGAAGCCGGTTTTGTGGCCCGTATTTCCCAGTTGGTCATGGGAAGTCAATACCATCAGAATGTTCATGGTAAGTTGGTTGCAGAGTGGATAATGAAAAAAAGCGGCGCTGCTCTAAATTGAGACTAGAGCAGCAGTCGGTAAAAAGTGGTTTTGCGCTCGGCCAGCAAGGGTACGATCTGGCCCAGTACGATGCGCTTGAAGTCGGCCGTTTCGCGGTGTGCCAGCTGAGCGGCTTGGTCGACGTACTGCTCATAAACGAAGAACCGCCCCGGCTCCTCCACCGACTGGTGAGCCGTGTAAACCAGGTTGCCGGGCTCATTGTCGCGCACGGCCTGGGCGGCTTCGCGCAGCAGGCGGCCCACCGTTTCTTCGTGGCCGGGCTGCACCAGCCACTCGGCCGCTACGCAGTAGATATCTGCTGGAGTACTCATGGAAGTAAAGGGTTAAGGGTTGACGCTGATACCTGTTTTGGGCGGGTTTAGCTTACTTTCACCAAGGCTTTGCCGGTATTCTCGCCTTTAAACAAGCCCAGGAAAGCGGCCGGAATTTGGTCGAAACCTTCGGTAATGGTTTCCTCGGTCCGCAGCTTGCCCTGGCTGTACCACTCGGTAAGCTTCTGTACGCCTTCGGGCCAGCGGCTGTAATAGTCGCCTACGATAAAGCCCTGCAGCCGGGCGCTGGTTTTGAGCAGCTTGCTTTCCGGCCGTGGCCCTACGGGCGTTTCGGTATCGTTGTAGCTGGCAATCTGGCCGCAGAGGGCAATGCGGGCATGTTTGTTGAGCAAGTCGTAGACGGCGTCGGTAATAGCGCCGCCCACGTTGTCGAAGTAGCAGTCCACGCCCTTCGGGGCAGCTGCAGCCAAGGCCTGGGCAATGTCGGGCGTGGTTTTGTAATTGATGGCCTCGTCGAAGCCCAGTTGCTTGAGGTAGGCCACCTTCTCATCGGAGCCAGCCGTGCCGATAACCCGCGCGCCCTGAATTTTGGCGAGCTGGCCCACTATCATGCCTACGGCGCCGGCCGCGCCCGATACCACCACGGTTTCGCCGGGCTTGGGCTGGCAGATGTCGAGTAAACCGAAGTATGCCGTCAGCCCGGGCATCCCCAGCAAGCCCAGGAAATAGCTCACCGGTGCCTTATCGGTGGGAATGCGGTTCAGGCCTTTGCCATCGGAGAGAATAAACTCCTGCCAGGGCAAATTACCGACTACCACGCTGCCCACCGGCAACGCTTCATTCTGACTTTCAATGACCTCGGCTACGACCCCGCCGGCAATCGGCTCACCCACCTGAAAAGGCGCAATGTAGGATTTGCCCTCGTTCATGCGGCCCCGCATGTAGGGGTCGACGGATACGTAGCGGGTCTGGAGCAGCACCTGACCGGCAGTAGGGGCCGGAAGGTCGAGGGTTTCGAACTGGAATTGCTCGTTGGTCGGAAGGCCTTGGGGGCGGCTGGCGAGCAGGATGGTTTTGGTTTTCATAGGGGAAGGGAGGCAGAAAGGATAGAAACAAAAAACTGCCATTCCGGACGGTTATCCGGCCCGAAATGACAGTTCGTACGGTTACGACAAACTAGGCGTTGGTCGTCGTGTTGAGCGTTACCTCGATGTTGCCTTTGGTAGCGCGCGAGTAGGGGCAAATGCCGTGAGCGGCTTCAACGAGCTGCTCAGCCTGGGCCTGCTCTACGCCGGGAATGTTCACGTGCAGGTCGGCCGAAATGCCGTAACCGCCGTCTTCGGCCTTGCCAAAACCAATGAAAGCTTCCACGGTCACGCCTTCCAGCTTCACTTTGGCCTGGCGGGCAGCCACGCCCAGCGCGCCTTCGAAGCAGGCTGCGTAGCCAGCAGCAAACAGCTGCTCGGGGTTGGTAGCACCCGCTTTGCCAGGGCCACCCATTTCCTTAGGCGTGCTCAGGTCGATGTCCAGCACGTTGTTGTCGGTGGTTACGTGACCGTCGCGGCCCCCTTTGGCTTTGGCTTGAGCAGTGAAGATTTTTTCGATTTTCATCGGTGTAAAGAAAAGAGTGAGTTGGGTAGAAAAAGCCGGCGGTTTTAGGAAAGCCGGGTTAAAAGCGTGTTGAGTTGGGCCCGCAAGGCTTCAAATTCGGGTGGGGTCATGCCCATGTGCTGAAACAGCTGCTCGGGAATGCGGCAGGCTGGCTCGCGCAGCGCCCGGCCGGCCGGCAGCAATGCAATCAGCACCGAGCGTTCGTCGCGCGGGTCGCGGCGGCGGCTAAGCCACTGTTTCTGCTCCATGCGCTTAAGCAGGGGCGTGAGCGTGCCTGAGTCGAGGAGGAGCTTCTCGCCGAGCTCCTTCACCGTTCGTTCGTCGTGCTCCCACAGCAGCAGAAACACCAGGTACTGCGGGTACGTCAGGTCGAGGGCCTGCAAGTAGGGCTGGTAAGCCTTGGTCAGCATCCGCGACACGGCGTAGAGCGGAAAGCACAGCTGGTTGTCAAGCTGTAGCAGGGCATCGGCGGAGGAGGAAGTGCTGGCGTCGCTCATTGGGTTGTGCAAGTATAACGGGTTAAGTTGTGCAATGTTTAATTGTGTGCAATTAAATTTAGTTCATTCATCTAACCACTTCACCCTGAGTAATAAAAAAAATGCCGGCCCCACGAGAGCGGAGCCGGCATTGGCAAAGGAGTGTGGCTACAACTACTGGGCCTTGTAGGCGCTGTAGCCGCCGAGCAGGTTACGCACGTTGCTAAAACCATGCTGGGTGAGCAGGGCCTTGGCCGAAGCCGAGCGGCCGCCACCCTTGCAGTGCACAATGATTTCGGCGTCTTTGTGGTCTTCCAGGTCGGCAATTTTATCGGGTAGAGTGCCAAGCGGAATGTTCTGGCTGCCTTCGATGTGGCCTTCCTCATTTTCCCAGGTTTCGCGCACGTCCAGGATAATGGGAGTTTCGCCGGCGGCCTGCCGCTGCTTCAGCTCTTCGGGGGTGATGTCGTTCATAAAAAGAAAAGTGGATAAGGAACAAAAGGCAACTAGCGGCAACAATAGCCAATTCAGCTGAAGAATTGGTGAATTGTGCCCTTAGCGGGCCAGCACCAGGCGTTTATTCACCAGCAGGCCGCTAGGTAGCGTAAGCTGCACTACGTAAATACCGCCGGCCAGGTGCTCCAGATTTAACTCTTCCTGTCCCAGCTGGCCCACGGGCTGGGTCCAGACGGTGCGGCCCATGGCGTCGAGCACGGCGGCCTGCTTGTAAGTGCCCTGCACCCGCACCAGGCCAGTGCTGGGGTTAGGATAAAGCGAGTACGTGGCAGCCGTTTGGGCATCCGCAGTGGCGGTTACGGCCACGTTGTTGGTCATTACCGGACGCATCATCACGGCCCCGGCCGGGGCCCCGCCTACGGTGGAAAAGTCGAAAGCGGCGTTTTCCCACACGCCAAACGTGCTTTTCAGGAAGTACCCATCCGGCGGGGCGTTGTTCAAATCCAGGCCGAAGGGCACCACCGAGTTGCCGTACTGCCCGTGGCCGTAGCCCACGTAGAACGTGCCGGAAACTGACACTGGCGTAGCAAAGTTGACTTCGATAAACTTCTGGCCAGCCGGCAGCACGGCCGGAATAGTAAAGCTCTGCGTGGCTTTGGGCTGGGCGGCGGGCTTGCCATTCAGGTCGTCCCACACATTGACGGTGATAGTGCGGCCGGCGGCGGCGGGCAGAATCGGGTAGAGGCGCAGGCTGCGGACCTGGTCGGGCTTGTTCAGGTCGTAGCGGTGGGCCCGGTAACGGATGCCGGTGGTCGAAAACCGCTCGATGCTGAGCGTGGCCTCCGGCGTGCCATCGTCGTAGGCGTAGTAATTGCGCAGCTCAGTGAGGCGCGAAATCGTGTCGTTGCGCACGGTCAGCGTGTTGGCCGCCTCCCCGGTGAGCAGGTAAATGGAGTGGCGCAGCACCTTTTCCTCCGGCGTCAGCGGAATAGCAAGAGGCCGGGCATCTACAACTACCGGCGTCTGGCGGCTGCCAGGGTCCAGGGACTTGCCCGTTTTGGTGGTGGTAGCTACCGGGCCGCCGGGCAATACCTGCAGCGTGCCGAGCCAGTCGACGGGCGTACTGGCCGGCCCGGGCCCGAGGTTGTTGACGGTCGTGCTGATAACGTCGTTCAGCTCGTTGGCGGGGGCGGGGCTGGCGTTGTATTGCCACACCGGCATGGCGGTGTAGCGCTTGAGCAGGCTGCCTAAGGGCTTACTGGTGGCAATGTCGCGGTTGGTAGAGTCGGTGGCGGAGCGGTTACGGTCTAGCCGCACGTAGTCGATGCTCCAGGCGTCGTCATTGTCCACGTTCGACTGGTTGCCGGAGGTGTGAAACCGGAAGCGGAAGTTGGCGTGCAGAAAGCGCGGGTCGGTAACGGGAAACAGCAGCTGGCGAAAGCCCGTGCGCTGGCCCTGGCTGCGCTGGGTCCAGATGAGCCGCCAATCATTGGGGCCACCGTTGCCGAGAAATTCCAGCTGGATAAACACCGGCCGCGAGCTACTGGCCGTAGTGGGCGCCGACACAATGTTGCCCGCCTGCCAGAAAAAGCTCAGGTAGGCGTTGCTGGCTGCCGTCAGTCCGCTCAGGTCGATTGGCAGGGACGTCAGCGTGTCAGTGTCGCTAAAGAAGCTGCCCCGGGGCAAGCCTTTGGCGTTGAGCCCATCAAACGTAGCGGCTCCGCGGGAAGGGGGAGCTAGGATGAAGCGGTTGTTAATTAGCACGCCCCCGCCCGCTTCCCAGCGCTGCGGGCTGGGCGCGCCTTCGGGCTGTGTGGAAAAGTCGTCGAAGAAAGGCAGACTGAGCGCGGCGGGCCGGGCAGTAGCAGCGGCCTTGGTCGGGGCGGCAGCCCGGCTAGGGTCGCTGGGCAGCGCGCCAGGCACCTGGGCCTGGGCCGCGAGGGGCAGCAGGACGGCGCCGAATAGCAGGGACGATAAAAGACGTAAGGAACGGGTCATACGGGCAAGTTACAGAAGCCAAACGAGGGCAGCCGCCCGAATATTTCAAGCGGCTGGAGCCCAGCTCTCTCAGTGGACCGGGCGGCCTTCTGAGCCTACAAGCAAAAGCCCTTTCCGGTTGTTCCGGAAAGGGCTTTTCTACTGGTTTTATTTGTAGCCGGCGCTTACTGCACCGTTTTGAGCGGAGCGTCACCGGCAATCCATAGGTCCACGAGCTGGCCCATGCGGATGGTCGCGCCGGGCGAAGGCACGGGGCGTTGCTTTACCACGGTGCCTTCGGTCTGGCCTTCCTCAACGGGCTGATAGAAAATTTCCCCCACCTGCAGGCCTTGGCCTACGAGCAAGGTAGCGGCCTCATCCTGGGGCATATTCACCACGTTCGGTACCGGAAATTCCTGGTTGCCCTGTCCGTCGCCGACTACCAGATCCACGCTGGTGCCTTTGGCAATAGGGTCGCCGGGGGCAATTTCCTTCCCGTTTACCATCTGCTTGAGTACCGCATTCTGGGCCAGGTCCGGCACCTTGATGATTTTGCCCACCATCAGGCCGTAGCTGCTCAAAATCATCTGGGCGTTCTTCTGGGAGCCGTCCACCAGCTTGGGCATCTTAATCACCGGTGGGTTTTTCATGCTCACCGAGATGTAGATTTTACGGTCCTCTTTTACCCGCTCGCCGGGGGCCGGGTCCTGGGTCAGCACGGTGAAAGGCGCGATGGTCGGGTTGTAGCTGCTGTCGTCGACGAAGTAACGCAGGTTCCGCTCGTCGAGGTAGTCTTCCAGGGCTTCCTGCTTCATGCCCGTAATCTTGGGCACCACGATGGTTTCGCCGTGGTTGGTGGTAATGGGCAGATACACGAAAAAGAAGCCGAACAACAGCAACGCCCCCGCAGCCCCAATCACCAACAGGTGCTTGACGACATCAATGGGCGTATCCGATTTTAGAAATGACATTGGGGTAGGTAAGAACTTAGAGGGTAGAACTCAGAGCTTAGACTGCGAAAGTCGGCTCAACGGCAGGAATGAGGTATGCAATATATCTAAGCTCTGAGTTCTACGTTCTCAGCTCTCTTTTTCCCAAATTCCAGAATCCGGTCGATGAAGTCGTAGGGCGTATAGCCGTTCAGGGCCGTTTGGTGGAAGATGCAGGTGGCGGGCGTCATGCCGGGCAGGGAGTTTACCTCAATGATGATAACCTCCACGGCCCCCGTCTCGCGCACCCGCACGAAGGCGTCGATGCGGGCGTAACCCTGAATGTTGAGCACCTCGGCCACGCGCTTGAGTTCGGCCTTCACTTCCTCCGAAATGCGCTGCCGCTCCTGCACCTCGGGGGCATAGCGGGCCGGAGTAATGTTCTGGCCTTCGCCGGCCAGGAATTTCTCCTCCAAACTCAACACTTCGCCGGTAGCCAGGGCCTCGGAGGCTTCAAATACCTCGATTTCCAGCTGTCCGTTTTCTTTCCAGTGGGTGAGCAGGCCGCCGGTTACTTCCAGAAAATGCTTGGCCCCGTCGCGGCTAATGAGGGTTTCGACCAGAAAGGCATCCTTCTGCGGGAATTCTTCCTTGAAACCCAGGTTCAAGACCGTGGCGGGGGCGGGCATGAGGTCTTCCTGGTCGCGGAAGATGAGCTGGCAGAAGGCTTCGAGCTCCGCGCGGTTCTTGATTTTCTTCACGGCCGAGGAGCAGCCGTCGTCGGCGGGCTTGGCAATGAAGGGGTAAGCAAACTGCGTTTCCAGGCTGCGGTAGAAGCTTTCGGCGTCGGCTTCCCACTCCAGGCGGGCGGCCATGCGGTGTTCGGCTACGCGCAAACCGGCCTCGCGCAGGCGGCGGTTCGTCTCAAACTTGTTGATGGTGATGCTGCTGCTTTCCACCCCCGAGCCGTTGTAGGGCAGCCCGAACTGCTCCAGCTGCTTCTGCAAAGCGCCATCCTCGCCGGGGCGGCCGTGCAGGGCAATGAACACCTCATCGGCCTCCTGGGCCAGCTCCTCGAAGGAAAGGCGGCGGGGTTGGGCCGTAGCCTGGCCGGCGTAGGTGCTGGTAATGGCGCTGGCCTCCTGCCGAATCCGCTCCAGCACGGGGTGCAGGCTGTGGCCGGCCTCGGCGTACTCGATTTTCTCCCGGATGTCGTCGGCGTTGTCCTTGAGCATCACATTGATGGGCAGTACGTAGAGGCGGAATTCCTGGCTGTTGCCGGTCAGGAATACGGGCACCGGCTCGTACTTGACGCTGGAGCTGAGCTTCTCGTAGATGTTGCGGCCACTTTCCACCGAAATGTGGCGCTCTGAGGAGTACCCGCCCATGATAACGGCCACCTTGGTGCGCTGCTTTTCCTCGTGCTGGCGCGACGCGACGGCCTCATCCAACTGCTTAAGCAGACTGCCCAGGTGCACCGGCTTCATGCCGGCCCGGCGCCGGGCGGCTAGCGAAGTGCGAATCAAATAGGTGAGGAACTGCGAGGGGTTCAGGCCGATTTCGGCGGCCTGGTGGAAAAAGAATGACGCCGGCAGCATGCCCGAAGTCGTGTTCGGGTCGTTGAGGAAGAGCTGGTTGTCCTTGCCCAGGAACCCGTCGATACGGGCGTAAACCTGGAAGCCGAAAGTGCGGAACATTTCCTCGCAAGCCTCCCGGATGCGCTGAATTTCGGCTTCGGGCAAGTCAATCGGGGTGATTTTGCGCGACAGGCCCGGCAGGTACTTCGAGCGGTAGTCGAACATTTCCTCGCCCTTCACAATCTCGGTCGGGGGCAGCGCCAGCGGGTTGCCGTTGGGGTCTTCCACTACGATGCAGCTAAACTCGCGCCCCGCCACGAACGACTCTACCAAGACCTGCGCCTCGCCGTCCACATTGGTCAGCAGCACCGATTCGGCCGTTTGCAGTTGCTCGTTGAGCGTGTTGAGCAGCGTTTCGGGGTGGTAGATAGTTGTTAGTTGTTGGTTGTCTGTTGTTCGGTCGTGCTGATTGTCGTTTTCACTACCAACGGACAACTGATAACTAACAACTACGGGCAGACCGATACCGTCGCGGATGTCGACCAAGTGCTGAACCCAGGCAATCTTATCCTGCTCGCCCAGGCGGTTCCACTCCTCGCGGGTCACGGTTTTGCGGAACAGGCTGCGCTCCACGGCGCGGGCAAACTGCTCGGCGTTGGCTTCCCGCAGAATAGAAATACCGATGCTGGAGCCCTGGCGGGGCGCTTTGAACACCAGCGGCAAGCCCAGCTCGCGCACCAGGTAGTCGAGGATGGCGCCTTGGTTAGCTGCGGTGTCCCATTCCTCGCTCGTCAGCACGCGGTAGTCGGGCGTGGGGCGGTTCAGGGCCTTGAGCAGCTTTTTCTGAGCAATCTTATCGATGCCGAAGGCTGAGGGCAGCACGCCCGAGCCGGAGTAGGGGATGCCGTACCATTCGAGCAAACCCTGAATGGCGCCATCCTCGCCGCCGGGGCCGTGCAAGGCCAGGAAGGCGAAGTCCATCAATTCGCGCAGCTCGTGGGGCAGCACCCGCCGGCCTACTTCGCTGATAATCTTATCCTGCTCCTCGGTGCTTAGCTCGCCCAGGCTTTCCAAATACACCTGGAGCTTATGCTGGGAGTCGGGCAGGGCCGATACGGGCGGGTAAAAGTCGCGAATGGTACCCTTGTAGATGTAGTGCCAGTCGAGCAGAATGAAGTTGCCGCGGCTGTCCACAAAGATGGGAACGGCCTGGAACAAAGCCTTGTCCAGGTTATCATATACCGTGCGGCCGCCCGCAAATGAAATTTCCCGCTCACGCGACGGGCCGCCGAAGAAGATGCCTATTTTCATACGTAGGGCAAAGGTACGAGTGATTGGGGATTGGCGACGCGCCGGGAGCACGCCGTGCCGACTAGTAGCGCGAACTTCGTAGCGCAGGCCTTTGTGGCGTGCTACAACCATTCGTCGTGCTGGGGCGCAGACTGCAAAGTTCGCGCTATTCTTCGCCCCTGGTTTTTAAAGGCGTGTTCGAAGCCGTTTTGACAGGCCGAAACGGCTTCGGGCAGCTACCCAAACCAGTTTCGGCAGGTTAAAACTGGTTTGGCAAACCGGCGTACGTGCTACCAATTGCCGTCCCTGCTTACATTCGCTCCGTAGTAAGACCTCTTCCAACCTATTCTTTTCCATGAAAACTCTGGATCAGTACAACTTTGCCGGCAAGCGGGCCGTGGTGCGCGTCGATTTCAACGTGCCCCTCGATGCCGACCTGCGCATCACCGACGACACCCGCATCCGGATGGCCACCCCGACCATCAAGAAAATCCTGGCCGACGGCGGCTCCGTAGTGCTGCTCTCGCACATGGGCCGGCCCAAGGGCGGGCCCGATACCAAGAACTCCCTGCGCAACCTCGTGGCCCGCTTGGAGCAGGAGTACGGCACTACCGTGCGCTTCGGCGGCGACGTAATCGGGCAGGAAGGGGCCCAGTTGGCGGCTAATTTGCAGCCTGGGGAAATCCTGCTGCTGGATAACGTGCGCTTCTACGCCGAAGAAGAGAAAGGCGACGCCGGCTTTGCCGAAAAGCTCAGCAAACTGGGCGAGGTGTACGTGAACGACGCCTTTGGCGCAGCCCACCGCAAACACGCCTCTACGGCCGTTATGGCCCAGTACTTCACCCCCGAAAACCGGGTAGCTGGCTACCTCATGCAGAGTGAGCTGGACAATGCCCAGCGCGTGCTCACTAGCCCCGAGCACCCTTTCACGGCCATCATGGGCGGGGCCAAGATTTCCGACAAAATCCTCATTATCGAGCAGCTGCTCGACAAAGTGGATTACCTCATCATCGGCGGCGGCATGGCCTACACCTTCGCCGTGGCCCAGGGCGGCAGCATCGGCAACTCCCTGCTCGAAGCCGACAAAGTAGAGCTGGCCGCCAGCCTCATCGAGAAAGCCAAGCAGAAAGGCGTGCAGCTCGTGCTGCCCGTGGATAGCATGATTACCGACCGGTTTGCCAACGACTCCGACATCGAAGTGGCCGGCAACGGGAGCATTCCCACCGGCTGGATGGGCCTCGACATCGGCCCCGAGTCACGCGAAGCCTTTGCCGCCATCATTCGTCAGTCCAAAACCATCCTCTGGAACGGTCCGATGGGTGTATTCGAGATGTCGAACTTCGCCGTGGGCACCGAGTTCGTGGCCCGCGCCATTGCCGAAGCCACAGCCAATGGAGCCTTTAGCCTCATCGGCGGCGGCGACTCGGCGGCGGCCGTCAACCAGCTCGGCTTCGCCGACCAGGTATCCTACATTTCGACCGGTGGCGGCGCGCTGCTGGAGTACATGGAAGGCAAAGAACTGCCCGGTGTAGCCGCCCTGGAAGGCCGTTAGAATTTCTTCCTGTCCTGACCAAAAAGGCCCGCCGTAGCACTACGGTGGGCCTTTTTCTTTTTGGAAGAAGCAGCGTCTGCTTACGCCCCGGCAGTTTGCCGGGCGCGGTCTTGCGACAAGCTAGCCCCCACTACCAGCCCCAGGGCCAGCACGCTAGCTACCGTCCGAATGGTGTGCCAGCGGTTCCAGGGAGCTGCAAAGTCGTGCCGGGCCTGGGACATTTGGGCAACCGACGCCTGGGCCAGCGACAGGGCGGCCAGCCGCTCATTCAGGGGAATGTTGCCGGCCACCGTTACGCCCAGGCTGCCCACCAGATAGACCACCGTAGCCGCGCCCACTAGCCCAAACCGGCGGGAGTAGGGCCGGCCGGCGTGCAGCCCCGTAGCCAGCGGCAGCAGCAGCGGGGCCCCGAAGAAGCTGGCCGCAAACCACGGGTTCTGAATAACCTCGTTGATGGCCTGCATGGCGGCCAGGTAGCCCGGGTCGGGCAGCCGGGCCAGGGCCGGATTTACCGCTACCGAGAAGCCGTAAAATACGCCCGTCACCAGGGCCGTGGAGGCGGTGGCCAGGCCTAGAACAACAGTTTTGCCTTGCATAGTAACGTGAGCCTGAGCATTTAGTAAGATAAGCTGGCCGCCTGGCGCAGGTAACGGGTGTCGTGGAGCTGGCCGAGCATAAAGTCGGCCACATCGGCCCGCGAAATCTTGATCTTGAGGCCCGAAGTGGTGGGCGAGAAACCGTGCCGGTATGCACCCGTGCGGCTGCCATTGGTCAGCGTGGCCGGGCGGGCAATGGTCCAGGCCACAGCGCTTTGGCGGATATAGGTTTCCTGCACTTCCGAATCGGCGAAGGCGCGGCGCAGAAACAAGGGCACGATAAAGTACTTGTAGGAAAACGGCAGGGCCGCCCGACTCTCGCCCATGCCCAGGGTAGTCAGGCAAATAAAGCGCTGCACCCCGGTAGCTTCCATCGCCTGCAGAATGTGGCGGGTCCCGACCGAGCGCACGGCCGCTTGGTGGGTGGCCGGCGCGCCCAGCGCCGACAGCACCGCCTCGTGCCCCGGCAGGGCAGCCAGTACAGCCGCATAGTCGAGCACGTCGCCTTGCAGGGTGCGCAGGCGGGGGTGACTGAGGGCTAGCTTGGCTGGGGTGCGCACAAAGGCCGTTACGGAGTGACCCGCTTCGAGGGCCTGGAGGACCAGCTGCCGGCCCGTGCCGCCGGTGGCGCCGAAAATAAGGAGTTTCATAGTGCTTGGGGTTTCATTAATACTACCCAAAGCACCGGTTTTGGCTCCCGGGGAAATAGAACAAAACCGCCAATCTTACTTAGAGCAGCTCGGTCAGGTTTTCCAGCACCTCGCGCGTGCGTTTGCCATACTGGTGCGGCGACACCCCGGCAAATTCCCGGAAGGCGCGAATATGGTGCGACTGGTCGGCGTAGTCATTGGCGGAGGCCAAATCGGAAAGCTTCTCGTATTGAGCCGCCCGCAATTGGCCCAGGGAAGTCTGAAACCGGCAAATCCGCGCAAACAGCTTGGGCGACACTCCCACGTACTCCTGGAACTTGCGCTGGAAGCTGCGCTCCGAAAACGGCAGCTCGGCCAGCAGCGTGGGTAAGGATACGCGGCCCTGGCTCCGCAGAATCTGGGTGAGGGCGTGCTGCACGCCTGGTTCGGGCCGTACCTGAGTGGCGCGGCGAGCGGCCAGCAGTAACGTTGTCAGCAGGTCGAGCTGGGCGGGTAGGCTTTCGGTGTGCAGCAATTGTCGGGCAAAGCAGCGGCCGGGGCCGGGCAGCAGGCTGGCGTCCAGGCAGGTGTCGGTCAGCTCGTCGGCCCGCAGGTTGAACACCAACCGTTCCGCCCCCGGCTGCAGGCAGGCACCTACCAACTGGAAGGGGCCCTCGGCAACCATGGTCGTGGCCTGAGTGGCTTGCCCGTATAGCAGCAGTTCGGGCCAGGGCTTGGCGGTCTGGTCCAGAATGGCCCCGCCGCCGGGGTGCTGCAAGATCAGGCCGGGGCAGCCATCGGCAATGGTGCGGAAGGTCTTCGGCCCGGACTCAGGTTGCTGCAGCGTCCAGAAGTAGCGGACAACACCTTGCAGGGATTCGGGCGGAGCAAATTGCTGAAAGTCCATACGCAGTAGGCTTGATTCTAACCAGGCAACGGCGCCACCCAGCCTTGCCCAGCCCGGCTGGGCGAGCGGCAAATGGCATCAAGGGAGTTGTTTTTCAAGGTCTTGCCTTCTGTTAAAGCAATATATAAAAATGTGTATAAAAGCAGCAAATACTGCCACTTGCCGTACTCCTTTGGGCGGGGTGACCTACCGTCGTAAGCGGCCAAAAAAAAGGTTCAGTAAGTAAGCCTTACCGAACCTCATAGAGTGGAAAACCAGGGCCTAATTTACGTAGGGGGCATCCAGCACCTGCCCCATGCTGACCAGGGGCGCGGCCGGCACCTGGCCCGTCAGGCGGGTAGCCAGGGCCCGGGCTTCGGCCTCACTGACCACGTTGAGGTGCTTGAGCCAGTGCAGACGCTGGAGCTGAGGTTCGATGATGCCTAAAGGGTTGACGGCCGCGTAGTGCTCCTTGAGGTAAGCCTTGGTGCGCTGGTCGAGAGCCTGGGCAAAGTGGTCGAGGGTGTGGCGCTGGCTGGGCCGGTCGAGCAAGTTGATGGTGGCCCGGGCCGTGCCCAGAGTGAAGTGCTTCCACCAGTTGTTTTGCCCGTAGACATACACCCCAACCACCAGCAGACCCGCCCCAAATGCAGCGGCCCACTCCAGGTTGGTCAGGCCGCCCGGGCGCTTGGCGGCGTGCTGCAGCACCGAGGTAGCCACCCAGAACAGCGCAAACGGCAGCCACTTGAGCTGGGGCGTGGAGGTAGTGCGCTCTACGCGCACGGGCAGCACTTCCTCGTAGGGCATTTCAAATTCCAGCAGGGTGCGGCCCCGGCCGTTGCGCTGGCACACGTACAGGCCGTGAGGGCGCAGCGCCAATTGGGTAGTACGAGTAAGCTGACGTTGTTCGAAAAACATACAGACTGCCGGCCGGGCCGTATAATACCTCACTGAAAAGGCGAGGGCGAAAAACAGAGAACGAAAATAGCAAGCATAATCCAGCCCAGCACCTTACGCCCCGGACTCAAGGGCCGCTCATCAGGAGCTGGCGGGTGGAAAATGCCCATAAAGCGGCTCAGGAGCAAGCCAAATACTAGCCAACCGGGGTTGCCGAAGATGCCCGGCACGGCCAGTGTGAGAGCCAGCTGGGCGGCCAGTACGCTTAGGGCCAGTAGCAGCGTGCGGCGCCCCGTGGGCACCACCCGCCGAAACACGACGAACAGATACAGCGCGTACGGCACGCCGCCGTACAGCCAGACGTCGGGAGTGGTCTGCAAGGTGAACAGGCCTAGGCCGGCATAGAAGACGAAGCCCACGTAAAACACCGCCGACAGCCGGTTGAAGCGCCGAAAACCCAGCAGGCCGTAGAGAATGTGGCCCCCGTCGAGCTGACCGATGGGCAACAGGTTGAGGGCCGTAAAAAACAAGGCCAACAACCCCGCCAGCAGCACCGGATAGTGCATCAGCTCATTGGGGTGGGGCAGGCGGGCCGGGTCGGCAAACCAGTGCTCCAGCAGTTGGTACAGCAGCGGCCGGCTCAGCACCATTCCTTCGCCCTGGCTATATACATGCTGGGCGTAGTCGGCCCCAAAGACGCGGTATTCGGGGTGAATCTGGAACACGTAGTCCCAGGGCGGCAGGTGGGTAAAACCGTAGATGAGCACTGGCACGGCCACCAAAAAGCCCGCCAGCGGCCCGGCCAGCCCGATATCAAAGAACTCCTTGCGGGAGAATATCCGGTCCTTGATGCGAATCACGGCCCCAAACGTGCCGATGGTATTGAAAAAGCCCGTGAAAAACGGAATATAGTAGGGCAGCGTGGCGCGCACCTTGTAGTGGCGGGCAGTGAGGTAGTGCCCAAACTCATGCACCGTCAGCACGCCCAGAAACGGCAGGGAAAACCACAGCCCCCGCAGAATCTCGGGGTGGCTAAACCAGCCGGTCAGCCGAAAGCCCTGGCCCTGGTCGAAGAAGGGCCGGCCAGTTATCCACTCGGCGCCGGCCAGGGTTGTGGTAACCAGGGTAATGACGAACAGCAGCAGGTGCAGCCCGTACACGCGCCAGCGCGGCGGCTCGGGCCGCTCGTAGCGGTCAAACTCAATTTCCGGAAAGGTATCGGGGGCAGGTGCGTCAGGCAGTGGGAGAGAAGGCACGGATGGCAGCGGGAAGGGCGTCGGTGAGGGTAAGGGGCGGGGCCAGAAACAACGTGTGCAGCCCAAGGCGTTGGGCCGTTTCGATGTGCTGGATGCTGTCTTCAATAAACAACGTTTCGTCGGCCTTCCAGTTCATTTCGCGCAGGGCGTGCTCAAATATCTCGGTGCCCGGCTTGCGCAGCCCGACTTGCTGGGAGTAGAACACCCGGTCGAGGCAGTCGGCAATGCCGTGGACCAGCCCGTACTGCTGCTGGAGCCGCCGGTTTATTTCCTCGATATGAATCTGGTTGGTGTTGCTGAGCAAAGCCGTTTGGTGACCCTGGGCCCGCAGCTCGGCAATAAAGGCTAGTCGCTCAGCCGGCACGTCAAGCAGCATGGCATTCCACGCCGCGTCTAGCTGCTCGTCGGTGGCCTCCAGGTCGTAGTGCTGGCGCAGACCAGCTCGAAACTCCGATGGCGTCAGGCGCCCGGTTTCCATGTGGTCAAACAGCTCCGACTGGCTTTGCTGGTTGAAGGCAATGGTGCTGCTAGCGCGGCTCAGGGCGCGCATGGCGTCCACGGTCAGTTGGTAGTTGATATTGATGATTACCCCACCAAAATCGAAGAGCAGGTTAGGCTTTTTAGTTGGCATACGCTTCAGGAACAGGCTTCTCCGGTAGCCAGGCTGCTGCTGCTGACCGGCTACCCGCGTTTAAGAATTGGAAATACGGCTGCAAACTTCGAAGTTTGCAATGCCGAAACCAACTCCGGAAGGTTTTAGCCGGGCCTATAGCTCAATCGGTTAGAGCAGCTGACTCATAATCAGCAGGTCACTGGTTCGATTCCAGTTGGGCCCACCAAACCGGACTTGACACTTTTTATGGTGTTGGGTCCGGTTTTTTCGTTTTTGTTAATGTCTGACAGAGACGCTATTACAGCGAAAACGGTGTTCTGGCGGTCAGTTCGATTAAAGCCTATTTCAGGGGCGAAGGCAATGCCGTTTGGGTGGAGCATATGTTGCAGCTTTTGGCGGGTGATCAAATTCGATTTCTCCCACATTGTGAGAATGTTAGTAGCCAGGTTGACTGCAAAATCAATGTAAGCTTCGAGGTTCGATAAGCTTGAACCCAAGCTTTCCAAAGTGGCCTGCAAAGGTTCCAGTTCCTCAGCGATGATTTTGCGACTGTACTTCTGATAGGTGGTCTGATCAAGGTCCCCCAAGGCGTAGCGGGCCTCCATTTTCTCCAGCTTAGCTTGTACTTGCTTAAGAGAAGTTTCTACAGCATTTTTCTCTGATGCGCCTTCTTGGTTAAGTTGAGTAAACACAGTTGCCATCCACGCTTTCAAGGGCTTTATCAGATGCGGAAGCAGCTTGTAGCCGCGCAGCAGATCTTGGTAAGCAGCATGAAGTTGACGAGCACCGATATTGAGTTTGCACCCAATGGTATTGCACTTGTAGTACCAAAGCGCTTTTGCTTTGACTTCATACCCTGTGAGAGGTCTACCGCAACGATGGCAGCGCACATGGTGCTTCAGCGGCAAAGGGGATACTTCTTTGGCGTGGACGTACCCAGTATCCGGCTGCTTCTGGAGATTATGCAGCTGGAGGAATTGATCGGGTGTGATCAGAGCAGGGTGACGCCCCTGAATTACTGCGCCATCAAGGCTGCTATGGCGGATGTAACCGCAGTAAAAAGGGTTCCGGAAAGTTTGCCCAAGCAGACTCTTCGACAGCTTTACGCCACGTTTACGCAACCATGCTATCAACTGTGTGTTGCTGAAGCCATCTTCCAGCTTCATGCGAAACGCCTGCTGCAGGAGCTCACCGGTCTTGTTGATAACAATGATTTGCTCGTTACCCTGCTTGGACATGGTGTAGCCAATAGGGGCTCTTGCTGTCCAGTAGCCGTTGCGAATCCGCTCCTTGGTGCCTGCTAACGCACGCCTCGCCCGAAGCGAGTTATCGAAATTGCTAAACAGCAACTGAATCGACTGAAATAGCTGTCCTTCCGGAGTGCTTGCATCGACCTGCTGCGTTACAGCATCAACAATAATTCCTTCGCTCCGCAGTTTAGCAATGAGAGCAATAGCGCGTCCTCCAGTACGAGAGAATCGGTCATAGCTGAATACAATGATGCGGCTAATGCGGTTGGATTGCTGCTCAACAAACTTCAGCATACGACTGAATTCCTTACGGCCGTCGTCTTTGGCACTTTCATAGGTGCCACCGAAGTACTCAACAACTTCATAGTTGTTTGCTTTAGCGTGCTCCCAGCATTGCTTTTTTTGCAGTTCTAAGCTGTGGTTCGTATCCGCCTGTTCTTTAGTGGAAACACGGGTATAAATAACTACCCGGTTAGTGGTGCTCCTTCCAGCTTGTTTGCTGGGCTTTCCAAATTGTTGCAGTGCAAAGTTTTTATGCATTGGCACTGGAAGTTTGAGTTTGATTGAATACGACGTACGCCAACTGGGCGAAGTGCTGCAGTTGTGCATTTATCTGTTCGGCTTCCTCATCTGAATAGTGAGCGCAGCCAGGGTACTTCCGCAGGTCGTTAGCCGACAGCGGGAATGATGGGCAAGAAGTAGTGGAGGTTTTCACGGCTAAAACCGTTGTTTAATGAGCTTAGTATATTCGAATAGTTGCACTTTTCGAATACTATGAACTCGTTGTTTGGGAATCATACCCTTGCCCGCTATGCTCCGCGAAAAATGAATAAAAGCGTGTTTGGTGCCTCTAGCAGCCACCTATGTTCTGAGAAAAGGCTGCTATGGAGGAGGGCGAGCTGGTGGTGTTAAGCACTTATGAGTAGAAGGAGACATGGGGAATTAATGATGCTAATTTGTTAGGAGTAATTAGTCTCAGCTTTGATAATCAATACTTTGATTTTGTCAGGCTGATTAAGTTTACGCAAACATAGATACTTTTGTTAACAAGTAAACAAATATTTTGGGTTATATTTGCTTTATGCAGACACTTAATGAGAAAGTTCGAGCCATCCGGTTATTGAAAGGCATCACACAGGAGAAGGCTGGACAACACCTTGGTACTACTAAAGCCAACTACAATCGCATCGAAAAAGGGCATGTAGATGTAAGCCCGGCTAAGCTGACTAAGCTGGCGGAGCTATTTGAGATGAGCCGTGAAGAGATTCAGAACTTCCAGTCTGAAAAGGACCAGGCTGTAGCTGAGGTTGATCAACTCAAGCAGGAAGCTGATCAACTAAAGCAGGAGATTGCCCGATTGAAAGGGTATATCAGTCAGGCTGATGATTTACTTACTGAATCCCAAACGTTTTTCAGCTACTTCTTCCAACTACTGTTACATGTCTTTCCCCAGGACGGGGAAAACGCTGTTTCTCTATCGCAGCTTAACCAAGAGTGGTCAAAGTTGGTAAGCTATTCCCTTCAGGAATATGAAGCTCATCGCCACGAATCACCTCTTGGTATTGCGAAACAACGAGATTTAGATAGCGCTGTTATGGGTATGCGGCAGCAGTTTTTTCACCATAACAAAGGAAAAATACAATAAGCCGTTATTGCTTAAACGACAATGATATCAGTATACTAGGTGTATTGCTTGTAATATATTGATTTATAAAATGTTATAGTGTATTATGCGGAATGGCGTTGGGTGATTTTTTCGGTCAATGCACCGGTAGCACAGCCGGTCAAAGTAGCGGTTAGAAATATTCAGGATCTTGTTAGGGTGCAAAAACACTCTAAAAACGCGTAATGGAGCACGTTGATTGGGTTTTGTCCGGTCAACGTGCTCCATTTTTCTTACGGCTATGTTGGGCTTATGCGGCTAAGACAATGCCGAACCTCTCTTACGCTTCACTTAGGAGATTCTTTCATTCCTCAATGGCTCTTTAATCAAGCCTATAAAGGCTTTTTGCCTGCTTAACTAACCATTAGCAAATCCTCTAACCGAGTCGTGTACTGGGGAGTGCGCCACTGTATTTTGCCTTTCCAAGGGGCTCTACCTTGATTAGGAGATAGCGACAAAGCTGCCAATTGTACGGTGCCCTTCCCAAAGCGCCGGTTCAGTGTATCCAGCTCCACCATGAGCTTCGCTCGCTTCTCACTCAATGGTCCTGCCTCAAAGAGGTTGAGCTGCGTCTGGCTCGCGGGCTCTACGCCATCGAGGATTACCCCGGCTTTGGTGTAGCGGTTCTTGGGCTGCCAGAGGCGCTTAAGTGCTACTCGGGCCACGCGCACCAGCTCTACCGTATCGCTGGTGGCCACCGGCAGCGTCAGCACCGCCGAGTAGGAGTAGGGGGGAGGCTCCAGGCCATAGCGACTCTTGCTCAGAAAGACGGTCATTAGGTGAGCCGCATCGCCCTGCCGGCGCAGCTTCTCGGCTGCTCGGGACGAGGCGTAGCAGGTTAAAATAGGAGGTTACTTTGGGCCCGCAAAGTGAGCGTATATGGCTGATCCAATAGACCATACTCACTCGTAGGATAGGCAAACGAAGCACCGTGAAGGCTTTGTTTGCCTAAGCCACCGGTGCTGCACCGGCCAGTTAGCTGGAAACAGGGTTTTTAAGTACTGGAATAAGGTCGTGGGCCACTAGGTCAAACCGGTAAGTTAGCCGGAAACGCCATTTTTGCCTTTCCGCCCTGAAAAGTGGGAACAACCGGTGGAGTCACCGGAGGTCTCACCGGTTGGAGCACCGGAGGTCTCACCGGTGAATTTTATAGAAAAAAGCGGTCAGTAACAGTGTAAAAGGCTGAAAAACCACTGATTTACACGGAGAAATGACTATAAACACATATTCCGTAATGTGTAGTGTTTCCCGACGCCAAAAAAGAGGATGAGAAAAGAGCGGCCAAGCAGATTTCTAATGGGTGCCTACGACGAACTGCTAGCGAGCACGGCTCTGTAGATACTGCACCAATTCCTGCCGGGCATACAGCACCCGTTTATTGCTCACTGCATAGCTATGCACCAGGCCTTGCCGGCGCAGCTTATTTAGTGTCGGCTTCGAAAGATGTAGGAATTCGAGGGCCTGGTTAGTCGACAAATACTCTGCCTCGGCGACTGTAAATGCAGGAGTAGTCCCAGAACTTGTGCGAAGGAGCTTCTCAAGCGCGAGGAGTTGCTTGTCTAAGAGACGCGAGATTAATTGTTCAAGTTGGGGTAGGGTGGTGATGAGCAGTTCCATATACGAAGGGCTGAAGGTGAAATAAGAACATTGTACAAAGTACCCAGTCACTACCTTGTCGGCTCCAGCTTCTTGTTTATCACAGGTATCCTCCTGTACTTTGGAGCGAATAGGGTACGCTAAAAGCGCATCCCATAGCGGGCATCGGCTGCTTGCTGCAGGAAGAGAACTGTCTGCTGAGCTAGATCAGCCGAGAAAGAGACCTTGGTCAAATCCATGAAGCGTAGGGCTGCATCCTCGTATAATATCTTCTGCAAGGAGGCAGAGTGGTCAGAGTTCGTATAGGCCGCCTGCAGTAAAGGCTGGGTGGCCAGGGTAAGGTTTGCCCGAGAATACCAGCTTGATCTACATTTCCATCTTCAATTAGATTTAGAGAAGTAACTTGGTAGCCCGCAATGTAAAATCGCATTGCGGGCTACCAAGTTACTTCTCTATTTGCCACTGTTCATCATGCAGTTACAAGCAGGTTATTTTATTGAAGAATTAGAATCATTACTACTTAAAGGAGCAGCTGCTAATAGCGTAAGGGCTAAGGAAGAGCTACAAAGTCTACTCCATGAATTATCGTGGTTTGAGGTGCACGGTAACACAGCCTTCAATGCTGCAGCCCCTGAATACGATGCAGTAGCTCCTTATGCGATCTGGTCCGTGGCGACCAATCTGATGATGCGCGGACTACCGACCCGGGCCCCACTAAGCCTAGCCGCCGCAGTCCTTTCCGAAAATTGGCCGGCTAAGACAAACTGGCTTAATGAGTCCGGTCAACTTGATTTCAATGCAATTGACGAGCGGGGAAGCCTGCGGTTCATTTTGCCCGAGATGGACAACAGCGCCGGGTGGGCAGGGCTACTGTGGCGGGCGCTACATCCCCTTGACCCAAGGCTTCAACCAGGCTCGGCCTTAAATCAACAAATAGAGCGTTGGCGTACCGATGGATCACTTGACAGCAAAGCAGAGCAGGATTTCGCCGCACTGCTATTGCCTGACCAAGGCGGCGACGCGTACCTAACGCAACTTCTACAGCCCCAAACTCAACTTCCAGGGCTATTGAATTGGAGCGCTAACGAAGCCGAACACCTGCGCAAGGAGAGAGAAGTACGGCTCGGCGATTTTGTGGCTCAGGCAGCCGACTTCACCATCGCCTTTCCTTATTCATGGCAGCCTGAAAATGCCGGGATGAAACCGGAGGGTAGCCAATACCTGTGGCCCAACCGAGTTGTGGGCGTAGTCTTGGAAGTGGACGGCCCGCATCACCTTGAGGATGCACAAGCACAAAAAGACAACCGACGCGACAGTGCGGCCCTGGCAGCCAACTGGTTTCCGATACGCCTGCCTGTGGCAGATAAGAGATTTGTCGACGCCACGCAGTGTATGGCTCCTCTACGCGAAATCGTGGGTAAGCACCCTTATTTCCTCCAGCTTAGTGCCAATTACCACCAGTCGCTACTAAAAACAGCTGAAGGCCTACAGGCATTGCAACTAACCTTGGGGCCTTTAGCAGTGGCTCGGGTGCAACGCACCCTGTTGGAGGCGCTGATGAACGGCACCATTCCTCCCCAAAGGCTACCAATCCTCGCTGGAGATTCAACCCGGCCACTGCGCTTGGCTATTCTTGAACGCGACGTGCCTTGCGCCCAGCAAGGCGTTGCTCTGCTGTTGGAACTTCTCGAACGTCTTTATAAGCTGGAAGGGAAACTACGAGTAGTGCCAACTATTGAGCTTCATGTCTTTCCGTCTGAAGAATTTCCTCAGCCAACGCACTTAACCCATCCTGGGACGGTTGTTATGGAGACCGGCATTGCGCCGAGTGCCGACGACAACTACGATTTACTGCTCGATGTATCGATTTTGCAGCGACCGGGTTTCTCGCAAGCATCCGTGCTGGTTGGCACTAAATGCCTGACAATACGCACAGCCCACAGTGCCCGCCGGGCTCGTCGTTTCCGCTCGGCTCCGTTAATAGAGTATCCCGCACTAGTAGACTACGACCCGGCTAATGAGTCGTATACAGAGAATACGGATGACCAAAAGGAGCGGTGTCGTATTCTAGAATCCCTGGTACAGGACATCTTTCGCAAGCGGTCCCTGCGACAGGGACAGCTTCCTATTATTAGCCGGGGCTTGCAGGGAAAAAGTGTTCTGGGCCTGTTGCCAACGGGTGGTGGCAAATCCCTCACCTTTCAGCTGGCGGTGTTGCTGCAGCCCGGCGTTGCCCTCGTTGTAACGCCTATCAAGTCGCTGATGCAGGACCAGTACGAAGGCCTAGTTCGCAACTGGATTGATGGCGTTACCTACCTAAATAGCTCCGTCATTGGTCGTTCGCTCAAAGATTACCGACTCCGTCAGCTGCGTGAAGGAGAACTGCTGTTACTCTTCGTATCACCCGAACGGCTGGTTATCAAAGAAGATTTCCGAGACCACCTCGACCAAATGCGGAAGTCAACACCGCGGGTAGGCTTTAGTTACTGCGTGATTGACGAAGCGCACTGCGTATCCGAATGGGGACACGACTTCCGCACACCCTATCTGAAGCTGGGTGAGAATGCCCGTCGCTTTTGTGGCACCTATTCCGGCAAAAACGTGCCCCTGTATGGGCTTACCGCTACGGCCTCGTTCGACGTGCTAGCGGACGTACAGCGGGAGTTACACTTGGATGAAGACCAGTCGGCTATCATTCGAACAGCAACCATGGCCCGGCCCGAGCTGCATGTGCGAATAGTGCCAGTAATGGATAATATTCAGGAAGAAGGGGAAGACAGAGAAGATGGAGAGGACAAAGAGCCAGTAGAAGTAAATAGCAAGGACGTAGGCAACGCTAAGCATGAGCGCCTAGAAAAATTGTTGGCGGAGATACCTAACTCCTTACTCGCGTTGAATGGACAGCCGTCCTTCATTCCTGTTGCCGATGAGTCGCTAGAAAGCAATGCTTTACCCGCATTTACGCCTCCACCTCCGTTCGCGGAATGGCCAGCTGGGTTCTATGCATTAGCCCCTGGGACTAATAAATTGGCGCAGGCAGGCCTCATCTTTTGCCCGCACAAGAATGGCGTAATTGGCGTGCGACAGGTACATGCGAACCTGGAAGCACTCAGTAAAAAAGGCCTGAAATTGGAAACAGGCTACTTTATGGGCTCCGATGATGACAGCGCCACCAAGGATGAGGACCAGTTGAAAATGCAGAAAATGCAGACTCGGTTTGTCAACAGCGAACTGAATGTAATGGTCGCCACTAAGGCATTTGGTATGGGAATCGACAAACCGAACGTGCGCTTTACCGTGCATTACGGCTATCCTGGCTCCATCGAAAGCTTTGTGCAAGAAGCCGGGCGAGCCGGCCGCGACCGAGCGGTTGCGCTCAATTATATTCTCTACCATCCTACGGTAGATTTCGAGACGAATAATTTCTTTTTCGAGCGCTCCTTCAAGGCGCGTAATCAGGAAGTGCGGGTACTGCACGAGCTATTGACCCTAATTACCTTCCCATCGCGGGAGTGCAGCGCACTCAATGCTCTTTTAAGTGATGTATTCCCGGAAAAGGAAATCACTGCGCGGCTCTATACTCGGAAAGGCGCAAAAGGGCCTGAAGCTCTTTACCTGCAAGATGCCAACGGTGCGAAGTATGGGCGCATAGTTGTTTCAAATCCCCAAAATCTGCTTGGTTACATTGAAGACAAAGAACCGGCAGCTGACTCTGCGTTATTAAATAGAGTAGTTAATACTGCCGTTGGCTATTTAATGAGCTTGCCGCAAGAAGCCCGAATCACCTCAAGGGCGTTGGTGGAGGCACTGGGTGGCGGAGTAGCCCCCGGCACTATCGAAGGTATTCTTCCTCGACTGGAACGCGTGAAGGATGGTGAGCATCCCGGCGAGTTAACCATCGGCTTTTGCAATGGTACCATTTGGGAGCTTTGTCAAGACGCAGTTAGGTTTAATGTTCATTTCACCGAGAAGGAGCTTGAGAAACATGCAGGTGCCACCAGCGGGGATGGGTTTGCCAATGCTGCCGGCCGGGACGTTACCAGTCCTACAGGCCAACAGGGAATGCCAGCCGAGTTAGTTAAGCTGTTTGTTAAGAAACACGAGCGGATACGGCTTGAAGCGGATACGGCCCGCGCTATCCACCGGCTTTGCCTGCTTGGGGTTATAGAAGATTATACCATTCAGTACACCGAGAAGACGTTCAGAGTAGTACTAGCGCCTAAACAGACGCCTGATGAGCTACGCGACACCTTCCAACGGTATCTGGCCCGCTACACTACCCCAGAAAGCGCCAAGGCCCAGGCGGAGGCCGTTGTAGAGGAGCAGAAAGGCAAAAGCCTCATCGAGAAATACATTGGGGCCCTACTCAACTTCAATGATACCGAAATTAGAGCGAAGCGTGAACGGTCAATTCTCGATATGGGGGATGCGTGCAAGCTAGGCTCAAATCCCAACTATAATTTGAGCGAACATTTCGATCTTTATTTCAACTCCAAGTATGCCCGTCAGAAATATTTGCCAACAGACACATTAGAAGGTAAGCATTTCGACCAAGACCTTATTTGGAAATACCTGAGATTCATGGCGAGCCCACCTGACCTTACAGGAAAAGAGCGGGACAACATCAAGCACCTTCGCGGAGCCTGCTCCCGCCTACTTGTCGCTTCACCGCACAATGGTGCCCTTCTGCTTCTGGGAGCCTTCTCAACACTATTTCTGGAACTTACCAAGCACCCGGAGGACCGTGTTAATTCATTAATTGAATCAGCACAGAAACAATTGTTCGAAGGATTCTTAAACTATGATAGGCTAGGCACAATGACGCTCACTGAACTGGTCGCCTTTGTGCAGAAATTCGCTCTGGAAACCGGGCGCTACGATATACGCATTGGCGATTATGTTACTGCCAACATCGAAGAACCCTTACAGCTTCAACTGCACACCCGCTGGCTGACAGACTTCACCACCCGCTTCTGCAATATCACACCTTCTTCGGCGCTCACGCATTAACTCGCAATTCATGTCCACTGCATTTACCGCTGCTTTACCACTACTAGAAGAGCTTAAAGAGAAACTTGGCAAATTAGATTCTGCTACCAAGGAGATTGAGAAGGCCCACCAGAATTCCCAGCAAAATCAGCAGGCAGCTACAGATGCCGTCGACGCGAGCAGGCATGTGGTAGAAGCTCAGCGGGAGCTTGTTGAGCAATTAGGACAGCAGCACCAGGCAAGCCTGGGAGAGCAGGCGAATTTACTTCGGGCTCATTTAGACGACCTTGTTCAGCGCACCGGCAATGAAGCCACCAGACAGCTAGATAGTCTCAGACAAGCTGGGACTGACGTTCAGGAAGTTATAAATAAGGTTCTTGAGCGGCAGCCACTATTACTGGCAGAGATAAAAGAGCAGCATACGCGCGGCTTGAGCGAACAGCAGGAAGTGCTACAAAAGGCTTCCCAGGCCTGGGCAACTTTGCTAGACCAGCAAATGCAGACAGAGCTCAAGCTACTGCATCAAGCCATTGAGACTCTACAAAAGAATACCCGAAGCCAACACGACGAGCTAAGCGCAGTAACCAATCAGCTGCAAGTGGCTACGGGCCGCATCACGGCATTTGCCGAAGCCATGAACGCAGCGAAATTCCTGACTAAGCTGGAAGGTATTGAATCCTGGCAGCAGGAGATTTTGGGCGGCATTACAACTGGCAATAAAGCGGCGGCAGGCAGTTTTGGCAAGCTGGAGGCTACGGCAGAGGCTCAAAATAAACTGGTTGAATCCAGCTTGCTGACAATCCGGCAGGAAGCTCTAAGCTCATCGCAACAACAACAAGCCGACCTTAGCAAGGGACTAGCACAGCTACAAGAAAACCAACAGAAACAGCAGAGAGAGATTCAAACTGCGTTGGATACGATGAGCGTGCAAAACAAGAATTCAGGCCAGCAGCAGCTTATTGTACAGGCATTGATATTAGCTGCCTTGGTTGGTTTGATACTCATGCATTTTTTGCAGCCCTGATTTCGGCAGTTGCTAGTGAGCACTAACTAGAGAATTATCTCATTATATCATAGCCTCACATCAACACAACTATGGTATCCAACCTGTTTGTTATCATTCGCAGAATTTGAGCGCAATATTATCGTGAACGCGCCAAAAGTTACTGAAACAACGAACAAAGCTCCAGATTTGTATAAGACTTGTTCGTTGTTTCAGCAACTATAAGGACATCCTATAATTGATTAGTCATTTCTTTCATCATTAATGACTGCAAATATTGTTCAGCCCCAAGCTGATCGAAGACACTTTCAATATCTGCATAACTGTTAATTGAGGTCCCTGGGGCTAGCACTGCTCTTGTGAGTTGCGCGACAGCATTCGTTTTAGAAATCCCACTATTAACCATCGATATCCATATTATTATAAGTTCATCAAAGATTCTATTCAAAAAATAACTATACTCTAAAGACTTTACAGATTCAATATTACCCTTTGAAGCCGAATCAATATATGGCTCGAAGTCCGAATATTTCATTGTAGTGACCTTCTTATTGGAAGAAAGATTGCTTTCCAAAACGGGAATAATTTCCCTTTGAGCAGTATCGGCATATTTATTCATGTTCGCCCTGTATGCTGTATGCCAGTCAGAGTGTTGGTTATTGATTATCTGGGGAAAAATCTTGTCAATTGTATACTTGCGATAAAAGATGTTTGCAATTACTTTTTGAGGATATTCTTTTGCAGAATATCTGCTTTTCCAAGTATTGAGTAAATTTCTGGCATCCTTATAGGTTGCGGTCAGGTCTACATTCATGGGCCAAAGGTGTTTTATAGGGTAAATTAAGATTTAAGTAGGTTTCTATATGGATTTCGATGCAAAAGGTAACGCCACCTGAGATTAGTCCAACAGCGCTTTGATTAAACAATCACGCAAATCAGTGTAGTACTGAATGTTGATTTTGGTAATCATCTCATCCGAAAGGTCGTTGAGCTGCTTGCGGGCATTGAGCGGAATGAGCAGGGTAGAGGCCCCCTTTTCCACGGCCAGCTCCGCCAGGTTGACGGCATTATAGACTAGGTCTATTGAGCCGCCCAGGTTTAGCTGTCCCACCAGAGCCAGGCCGCCCTTGGTGCTCTTTTCCAGCAGCGAGCTGCACAGGGCAATCAACACCCCCATCCCTAGGCCGCTGCCGTTCTTGGAGGCATCAAAAGAGCGTAACTGTACCGAGAATTCGTGGGCGCGAGGCTCCCGGTCGCCCAGCAGCTCCTTGGCTTTGCTGTACAGGTTTTGCTCGGCGAAGCGCACGCTTTCCTGGAAAGCGGGCGGGGCCGGCCGGTTGAGCACTTTCACCCCACTGCCCGGACCCACGTTGACCTCAATCTTGTAGAGGCCGGCGGGCTCATCGGTGCCGCCGGTGTTCAGTGTCCACACCTGCCCAGGGGGCTGGGGGTCTTCGCCGATGGTATTCTCGCTGTGCAGCTCGGGCGTGGTGACGAAGGTTTCGATGCCGTCCACGCCCAGGCGGTAGCTGAAATGGGTGTTGCGAAACTCGGCCGAGCCAATGCGCTTCTGCTGCTCTTTCACCCGGCGGCGGTATTCCAGCGCCAGTTTCACGGCCCATTCCAGCAATTCGTCTGAGATGGGGGCCGCTGGGTCGGGCTGCATCAGTTTCAGGAGCCCGTTGATGGTTTTGTGCACGGCGGTGGTGTCGCGGCCGCTCAGGGCCCCACCGAAATCTACCCGGGGCAGCACGGACGAAATCCGGCTGGTGTCGCGCAAACGCGTCCAGCACTCGGCCAGAAAGTCGCTGACCAGGCCAAAGTGGGTGGTGAAGTAGGCCTTGTGCAGCTTGGGGAAGTCCCAGCCGGGCACGAAGGCATGAATACGGTCCATAAAGGCCGTGTCGTCACGCATTTCTTTGGGCAAGGGGCCGAACAGGTGCCCCACCCGCTGTTGGTGCTCCACATCCACGTCGAAGTTGCCGACCAGCACTACACCGCCATCGGCGCGAATGGGCTCCTTGCCGCGGCTGAACTCGCCGCTTTCCATGTAGCCCTTCATGATGTTCACGCCGTCTTTCTGGTCGAAGCTCACGCCGGATACTTCATCGAAGCACACCACATCGTACTTGCATACCAGGCCCCGCTCCCCGTTGCTCAGATTCACGAACATCTTGGTGACCGTAGTTTTACCGCCGGACACTAGGTGCGAGTAAGGTGAAATCTGTTGGTATAAGTGCGACTTGCCAGTACCACGCGGCCCCAGCTCCACTAGGTTGTAGTTGCGTTCCACGAAGGGCAGCATGCGCACGAAGAGCACGTTTTTGGCCCGCTCGCTCATGCCGCCTGGCTCCATGCCCACGCTGCGCACCAGAAAGTCCTGCCACTCGGCCAGCGTAAACTGCTCCCGGCCCCGATACAGCTCGTTGAGCACGTTGCGCTGGGAGAGCTGAATGGGCCGCAGACTAGCAATGCCGAACGGCCGGCCGCTGTTTTCCTGCGCAATAGTGGGGTCGTAGTCCAACTCCACTTCGGCATAGAAGCCGCCCGTCAACATCCGGTCATTCTCGTTCACCATCTCCGGCGCGATGCGCACGTTATTCAGGCGCAGGCTGGGCAGGGTGGCCACGTAGCTATCGGTGCGGGCATCCAGCTTCGCGGTGATGATGTCAATGAGCTTGATGGAGCCTTTCTCGCGGGCTTTGGACTTGAAGTATTCTTCCTCGCCCGGCCGCACGGTGCGGTCGGCCAGTTGCCGCTTCACTATCTCCAGGCCTTCCTGAATTTCCTGCTCGTCGGTGGTGGCACAATAGCGCCCCAGCAGAAACTCAATGACGTAGGTGGGCACCGGGTAAGTTTTGCGGAATTGCTCCAGCAAGTCTTTGCGCACGATAAAGCCCTCGAAGGCGCGAGCGGCAATGTGGTCAATAGAGTCGAGTTCCATCAGGGGGCCAGAGTTACGTGAATAGCCACAACACCTGCCGCCGTGCGGGCTGCGCGTCGCAGCGACTGCCGCGAGAGAAGATTGCCACGCAAGTAAGAATCAGCGGTGAAGTTGCTAGCATCCCACTCTTCGCTACGCGAACTGCCATCCTGCAACGAAAGGGTAATAATTGCTTGCTTGCGCGCCAGAAGTGCGGCTTTAAACGCCGCTTCACCGGCGGGCTCAAACGTAATGGGCACTGGGCCGTGCGATGTGGATACGCTGGTGCGCACGGGGTCAGAGGCTCCATCTGCGGCAGGCTTCACCGTGACAGGTTTCTTGCTGGCTACCTTGCCCGTTGCCTTTGCCTGCACAATCAGCTGTAACGGCGTACTAGCTGTTACCGCAGGCCATACCAATGAGCCGGGCACCCGAAACGGGCCCTGCAAATCGGTCATTAATGAGCCGTACCGTTGTTGAAATTGTTCGTTCACGAAAGCTAGTAACAACGGATTTTCGCCCACATCAGCGCCGGCTTGGTGTCGGCGGCCAGGGCTGAGAAAATAGTTAGCTGGGTGTACGGTGCGTAGAAAATGTGCCACCATCTTCTCCCGGTCGTCAGGGCTAACAGGACTATCTAGGCGGTATATATGGTCTGGGGTACCCCACCAGGCGTAGTGGCCACGCGGGAATAAATGCTGGCAGGTGCTCTGATAGTCGAAGTCGTAGCCTCCGTTTACTGAGTGCAGGTGCGAGAGTTTCCAGCCACGCCGGCCGAGCTGCGGTGAGGGTGCTAGCCCGAAGGTTAGCTGCTGACGCTCCAAACCAGACAGGATGGTGGAAACGGGAAAAGAACGATCGGCAATGGCTGCGTTAAGCTCCGCGAGCGTGGGCTTGCGGCCAGATAAGGCCTGCGCAAAAATGAGCTGCGCAATAGAATTATCACAGTAAACGTAGCCGAAACCCGTGGGGTCGAGCGTGAGAAATCCCCGCCGTAGGGTGTCACGCTGCTTTTGAGCATACGTAGCGTAGCGGCGAATAAATACAATGGCTTGCGGCTGCGCGACGTATGCTAACAGCAGCTCATTCCAGTGCTGTACCACGTCAGGAGCAGGCAGATAAGGCTCCACGTAAGCAGCGTAGCATTCGCCAACGGTAGATACCGTTTGGAAAGGAACATACGGCAACTGAGCAGTGGAAAGGGTGGGATTCGTCCAAGCCATAAAATGAAAGTAACTATATCAGCCGCCCACCAGCGTGGACTGTTTATCCAGAATGGTACCGTCGGGGCCAAGCAGTACAATGATAGCCGGTTGGCCCATCACATCATCCTCCACATAAAGCGACGCCTTGCCCCCGGCAACAGCTTTCGGTCGGTGAACCAACAGCGTAGCGTTGGCATCCGTTAGGGTAGTGCGTAGGTCAACGGTAGCTCCATCGGGCGCATCTTCCACCACCACATTGCAGCGCAGATTAGTCCATTTCTGCTGCGTTAGCTTGCCTGTTACGGCTGTTGTAATGGTACCGGCTTTGCTGATGGTGAGCACCGGCACGAGGCATTCGTGCAGGGAAAGTCCCCCGTGGGCAAATTCCACGTTGGCCTTGAAGAAAGAAATGCCCGGCGCGTAGGTGATAAACTCATTAGGGTTCCAGCTCCAAGGCAGCTGCAGCAAGGATGAAGATGCTCCGGGCTTGAGCAGAGCGCAGCGGCCCCAGCGGGTATCTACCAGGTCTTTTGAAAGCTGCTCCTTAGGCAGGCCGCCCGGCAGCAGTAGCCAGCCGTGGTCGGTAACCAAGCGGATGCGCGGGGCTCCGCCCTCCAGGGCCCGGTCAACGGCTTCCTTCACCCGACGCAGTAGCTCCGGAATGCGGTGCACAATGCCTGCCTGTTCCTCATGGCCCTTGGTGTCCACATCGCCGATTTCCTGCCAGTAGCGCTGCCCACTCTGCGGGGCGGTGCCGAGAGACAGGTAGGAGTAGCCCACCTGGGGCAACGCGCCGCGAAAGTTGGCTGTGTTCAGCACCTTGCCGGAATCGGATAGCTGGGGCACGAAGTCGGCCACCGCACTTTGACGAGAAACGATGCCGGCCAGCGGCGACGACCAGGCTTTGGCCGTGGGCGTCACACTGGGTAGGGCCGACCATGCTGTGGTCAGCTCCACCTCGTAGCCTTGCTGGCGGAGTTGCGCGACAAATTCTTGAGCCACTTCCAGCCGGAAGGCATCCACGAACAGCACAAACCCTTCCTCGGTGGACGGCGGCACACTGCTGGGTAGCAGTGCACTGGCGTCGGCGCGCAGCAGCTGCTGAAACCGTTCGGTTACCATTTCCAGCCAGGGCTGGTAAACTAGCCGAACAACTGCCTGCACTGCTTCCTTGTCGGGGCCGGTGCTCACGGTGGCCAGGGCAAGGCGCATGGCTTGATCGGCTAGGTAGCCCTGCTGCTCGTAATAGTGCCGCAACTTGGTCAGGTCGTGGTTGGGGACGGGGCCGGTGGCTACTTGCACCAGGTGCAGCAGGTGCGGTAGAGCCTGCGCCAGCGGAGCGAGTTGCAAATCGGCCCATACCCAGGCGCGGCGCATACCGTGAGCAGCCTCCAAGGCTGTGAGCTGGGCAGCGGCGGCGGGCGGCAGCTGAGTGGCGGCCTTCAGCAAGCCCTGGCGCAGCACGGTTTCCTGGTCCTCGTTTACCTGAGGCCAGCTTTCGGGGTTGGTGGTGAGCATGCCGCCTAAGCCAGGCGGTTGGGCTTGTCGGAGCAGGGCCGGCAGCTCTTTGAACTTGTGCGGGGCGTGCGTGAAATGCTGCCACACGGGCTGCCACACGGCCTGCCGCCGAATGCCCAGCTGCTGGGCTACTGCCAGGCGCTGGTTGGCCTCGGGCGTGAAGTCGTAGCGGGTTTCGCAGAGGGTGCGGAACAGGGCCTGGCGGCCCGGCTCCAGTCCGGCCAGGTAGGCGTCGCCTTCTTCCAGCCAGCGCAGCACGCAAGCGGGCTCGTCGGGGAACAGAGCGGCCAGCACGTGGCCGGCATCGAGGGTGCCCTTGCCGTAGAGCGTTTCGCTTTCCTCAAACAGCCAGGGCAGCGCGTGCAGCAGGGTGTCTTTAGTGGCGGTGTCCGTGGCGGTGCGGCGGCCCTGGCCACTGCCGGGATTCTGGATGAAGGCGCTGATGGTCCACTCCTTACCGTTGTCCTGCAGCCAGACGACGCCCGTGAACTGGTATTCGCGCAGCGGGGCCAGCTGCAGGCCCTGCGGCTCGGGCGTGCGAAGGTCTTTCTTGGAAATGCCAGGTAGGTAGATAACCGGTATGGTGCCGGCCGCCCAGTCGGCGGTGGGGAGCGTGCGGGCTACCATGCACTTCAGCCAAACCGCCGGGCCTTGCCGGAGGTCGGCTTTGTAGTCTCCCAAGGTCAGCAGCTCAGGCAGCACCGGGCGCAGCAGGGGCAGCACGGCCTCCCACTGCCGTTCGGGGTCGGGCCACAGAATTACCTCCGGCGGCACCATGCTGCTGCTGTTGTGCTGGGCTACCTCGCGCAGGCTGGCCAGTACTTTGTCTTTCAGGGTGAGCTTGGGGGGCATGGAGGGCGCAGTGGGCTACGGAGCGGTGAAGCGAATGAATCAGGGGAAAACCAGGATGACTAAGAGGGCTTCTTCTGGCTTTCGGCGGCGTCGCGGGCGGCGCGCTTTTCGGCCAGCGTAAAGTGCAAGTCGTTGTCGCGCAGCTCGCCCCAGGGGGAGGAGGCGGGGTTTTTGCCCCGGTCGGTGCCCCACTTGATGGCGGGCTTGCGGCGCAGCACTTCGGCTTCCATGAAGGGGCGGATGTTCAGGCGCACGCCGTCGTTGAGGTCGGGCTCCCAGCCCATGGGCTGCTGGGCCAGGGGCTTCCAGCGCACGAAGATGTCGTAGGGGCTTTCGCCGGCCTGAATGGCTTTGAGCTTGCGGTCGAGGGCCTGGGCGGCCAGCAGGCGGCCATCGGCTCCGCTTTCATTGCGCTTCACCTGCTGCTCGCACTGCCGCAGCCAGTCGCCGAGGTAGGTGTAGATGAGCTTTTGCAGGCCCTCGCGGGTGAGCTGGTGGTAGTTGACGATGGCGCTGAAGCCGTCGGGGCGGCCGTCCCAGATGTGCCACAGGAAGGGGCGCTGCTGAAACAGCTTGCAGTGCTGGGCGAAAAACTCCTCGCGCAGCCACTTGTCCAGGTTGCCCTTGGCGCCTTCGCGGCCCAGCAGCGTTTCCAGCGTGGTGGTAGTGTAGGCCGCTCCGTACACGGCCTGCAGGTAGGTTCGCAGGGCTTCAGCGGCGGCGGGCTCGCCGTTCACGGGGGGCAGGCACACGATGCCGTCGCGGTCGGTGAGGTGGTCGTACTGCTGGATGGCGGCCAGGTGGGCGCGGGCTTCTGGGGCCAGCTCCATGTCGGCATCGGTTTCAGCGGGCCAGCGGTAGCCGAGCAGCCGTGCCAGCGCTACCTGCAGCGGGGCGGTGCTGGGCTCTGGGTGGCCGTGGAACAGCCACTGCGTCGGGTCATCGCTGTAGGGTAGGGGCAGGCCGTTGGGGTATTGGTCTTCGGCTACTTTCTGCCAGTGGGCTAGGTCGAAAGGGACTTTGGCTAATGTAGCTGTAGTTACACTTATTTTCTGGTCTATGCGACGGACACTCTTACGGAACTCATCTGAAGAACAAAAGCTCCAAATGGCAGGGAGATGCGATTCATCGAGTGGAACAATCATGCCCACATTTGCATCAAACTTATTTCCTAGGTAAAATGAACATGGTAGTTCACTCATTATTCCTATGGCTACTCCCTTCTTGTTCCAAATATGTTGCCCTCGCAAATCCATATGTCTATCAGGTTTCTGAGCTTTAGCAAATGCACGAAGCTTACCTTTCCCTGACTCAAAATAAATAGCATAATTAAAGCCATTCCATGTATTCTTACTGCTAGGGGTTGACTGGTACGGCTCCCATTTAGAATCAAAAGAGATTAATTCCCAAAAGTTTCTGATGAAAATAGGGTCATCTCCAGTTGAAATCCCTTTAGTAGATTTAGAATACTCATTCAGCAGCTCAGAATGTACATGGTCATCAAATGTTACACGGGCATCAGGGTTTCTGAGTTGCTGAGCTTGATTAACTTCTGTAGGAACGGAAATTTTTAGCGTATCATCTTTTAAAGCAGCGCTAGGTTCTTTTGAAACATCAATTCCAAGGAAGGATGTGTTTGAAGATGGTGGCGTGTTTACAAGACTGATTAGCATAACATTAAAGTCCCACATTGGCGTTTGAAAGCTTTTAGCTCCAAGCCTCGCTACAATACTCCAAGACTTGTTCTTCAGAAGCCACTCGCGGTACTTCTTATAGGAAGTCAGAAACAGCCAGTTTTGAGGGATTACAGAGCAAGCCAAACCGCCTTTCACAGCGGACTTAAGCATACGCTCCAGGAAAACGGTTGCTAAATCCCCCTTAGCTGCTTTATAGTGCAGGTCACAGTAGTTTGCCAAACTATCAGCTTGTTTGCCTCGCGACAAATACGGCACATTAGTAATCAGCAACGTGTACTTCTGCGCTAGCATTTTACCAGCTAGCGCAATGCCTTGGGCTACTACGCCCCGTTCCATTTGCTCGTCGTCGTGCTGGGCCTGCTCCTGGGCAATAACGGTTTCCAGCACTGGGCGCAACTCGTCGAAAGAGGCAGTGAGCATATCGGCATCTTGCGTGGATGGGTCAATTAAGGAACCTAGCTCCGGTGCTTTTTGAAACAAGTCATAGAGGCGTTTCATGCCGTTGCGCAGCCGTCCATCGGTGCCTGCCAGGCGCATCCAATCTTCCACTTTGCCTGTAGGAGCCACACCGCTACACGCCAGGTTCAGGGCTGGCAGGGGCCGGTAACCGCCGCAGAATTTCCAAGCGGTGAGGGCGAGGTTGAAGGCGGCAATCTGGGTGCAGCGGGTATCCAGCTCCAGGCCGTGCAGGTTGTCGGTCAGCACCCGGTCGGTGGCTTCTTCGGCGCTGATTTTCTCCTCGTGCATCCGCAGCCGGGCCAGCATGGGGAAGGCGGCGGCTACAAAATGGCCCGAGCCCATGCAGGGGTCCAGCAGGGTTACCTCGGCCGTGGTGGCGGGCCAGCCTGCGAAGGTGCCAGCAGCCGGCTGGCCATCGGGCAGGCGGCGCAGGTAGTCGAGGCGCACGGGGGGCTTTTCGCCGGGGTGGCGGGCCACCCACCACGCGCCGAGCGTGTTGTCGAGCAGGAAATGCACCATGTAGGGCTCGGTGAAGAGCTGCGTCACGGCCGGCAGCCGGGCCCCGTCAATCTTGTCGCCGCTGGCGTTTATCTCCGCTTTGCGCTCCGTCTGCCAGAACTGGTACACCCAGCCCAGGGCATCGTCGGCCGTGAAAATGGCTTCCTCCAGCTTTTCCAGCAGGCTTTCCAACGCAATCCGGTCGTCGGGCGCGAAGCTCACCTGCAGCAGCGGGTCTTCGGGCCGGAAGATGGCCGGCAGCATCCGCGAGGCGTAGGCCCCGGCGGCGCTCCATTTGTCGGCGTAGCCATCTTCGGGGCCCAGCTCGGCTACGTCTTCCAGCGTCACGCTCACGCCGTCGTACATCAGCAGGTGGTTGGCTTCTAGAAACCGGGCAAACAGCATCCGGTGCCAGTACTCGTAGGCCAACTCGGTGCTCAGGTAGTCCAGTGGCTGGCGGCCGTCGGTGGCGCGGGCATCGCCCAGTAGCCGCCCCTTCGCCCGCAGGCGCACCCGCAACTCTCGTCCGCCCGCGTCGAGGTGGCCGAAAGGCTCGGCCTGGTCCACGGCCAGGGCCGCCAGGGCATTGCGTGCCCCCGTTTCGGCCACTTTGCGGGCTTTGATGACGGTGTTTTCGAGGGTGCCCCGTTGGGGAGCGGTCAGAACGGACATGCAGTTTTTGTTCGGGCAAAACCTCACCCCGGGTTTCTCTTTGCAGAGAAGCCCGGGGTGAGGTTCGGGGTGATGGGTAGTGTATTGTGTAATCAGCCCTCAACCGCAACCAGAAGCAGCGGAGCCGGGTCATAAAGAGCGAGGTGAGCCTAGTTCAGAATCACCGACTCACCGTTATCTAACATTTCTTCC
Organism: Hymenobacter cellulosivorans; assembly: GCF_022919135.1. NCBI lineage: Bacteria > Pseudomonadati > Bacteroidota > Cytophagia > Cytophagales > Hymenobacteraceae > Hymenobacter > Hymenobacter cellulosivorans. Next base: position 3,065,738 of record NZ_CP095049.1, read on the forward strand.
AACTCGGCGCGGAGGTCGTTCAGGTACTCTTCCAGCTCAGGGCGCGAGGCAATGGTGGTGCGCGGCAGCTTGTACATCTGGGCTTTGGGCTGCGTCAGCTTCACGGCCGCCGCGTGTACTGCCTGAAACTGCCCCGGCAGCGCGGCCAGCTTGGTTTCCCAGGTTTCCAACGAGGCCTTTTGCAGGTCGTTCAGCAGGCCGGCGGCGTCCAGTGGTTTCAGTTCAGGCTTCTTCAGCAGCTGGTTCTGGCTTAGCAAGTCATGCTTCTGCGGTTGGGCCAGTTTGATAAAATACGGGTCGGCCTGCAGCGTAGTCATGCGCGCATCGTAGTCGTCGATGTAGCGCTGCTTGCGTTCGGTCAGGGCGGTTTTCAGCTCGTCGGCCAGCCGCGCCAGCAGGGGAGCTATTAGGTCAGGCTCGTGGAGCAGCAGGCGGCTGGTGCGCAGCGCGTCGGCTTCCTGGCGGATGGGCTCAATGACGGGCGAGGCCGCCGGAGCCAGGCGCAGTAGGTCGGTCAGTAATTGCCACTGCGGCAGGCGCTGCTTGGCTGTGGCGGCTTGCTGGGTCCATTCGGTGTGGTGCTTGCGCAGCTCGGCTTGCTGCTCCAGCAGGCCCAATAGTCGCTCGTTGCCTTCACGGCCTTCCAGGTCGTGCAGGGCCTGGGTGTTGGGCGGCGTGGGCATGGGAGCGTCGCCGCCCGCCCGTTCGGCCAGGGCCAGCAAGGCCCGCAGGTAGTTGCCGGAGGCTGCCAGCTCCTCACCCGACTGGCACTTCACATCCGCCGAGGCGAACAGCTGACGCAGCTTCACCCGGTCCTTCGCTTCCACAGAGTGAACTTCCTTCCGGAATTCGGCCCCACTAATCTTGCTCTGGTTGAGCGTGGTTTCGGTGGTCGAAATCTGGTCGGTCAGGCGCAGCATCAGCAGCATGGTATCCACGGCGTCCTGCTCAAAGCCGTAGGGGCTTTTCATGAAGTGCTGCCGGATGGCCTTGCCCTGATGGGTGCCGTTGCCCATGAAGCGCAGAATCTCCACAGCCACTGGGTGGTCCTTCACGTCGTTTTTCCAGCCCACTTTGGCCAGCGCGTCGGGCGCGTTGCCGATGGCTTTGGTCAGGGCCGCGCCCCAGCCAGTGAAGTCGCCTTTCGCCTTGAACTCGGGGAACTGCCGGTCGGCCAGGCTGCCGAGGGCGTCGCGCACGTCGGCCATCACGTCGCCGGTGTCGATTTTCTTGCCGCCGGCCAGGTACACGGATGCTTCTTTGCAAGCCGCTTCAATCAGGTCCTGCAGGGCTTGGTGGGCCAGGCCGCGCTGGGTAGTCATGCTGCGCCGGGCCTGCTCCGATTCCGGCGACAGGTTATTGGCCTTGGCCTTCAACGTATGGTCAGCAGCCAAGTACCGCACGATTTCGCGGCGAATATCCGCGTCCCGATACTTGGCCACGTACACGTAAGACAGCGGTACGGCTGCGCCCTCGCTGCGTATTTCGTTAAGCAACAGGCTTTCCCCGTCGTTCCACCCGTCCCGAATCCAGACGTACAGCAGCCGGTTTTCGGTGGTTGGGCGGGTCGTCAGCTGGTCCCAGATTTCAAAGTCGCGCTTCACCCGGGAGGTACCGTGCACGATGTTGATGGCCTTGGAGCGCTCCTTGAAAAAATTTACGATTCTCTCCCGCAGCTCCCGCTGAATCTGGTCGCCGCCGGTGTTGGTCAGCTTGGCTTCGTGCTTTTTGTATTCCTGCTGCCATTCGGCCCCCACCTTGGTTTGCAGGCGGTATTCTTGGGCAATCTGCATCAGGTGCTGCTGCTGCACCAGCCGCTGGATGGCGGCCTTCACCTGCTCGCGGAAGTCATCCGAGGCTTGGTTCAGGTTGTCGAGCAGCAGGTCGGCAATGGTGTTATCGTCGGCCTGGATTTTGTTGCCCGGCACGTTGTCGGGCAGCAGGTCCAGCAGGAACACCACGGCCAGAATCCGGCTTTCCAGCTCGCCGTGCAGTCCTTTGGTTTTCTGTAGCTCAATCAGGTTGAGCGTTTCGTTGAGCAACACCGGGCTCTGCGACATCTGGGCCTTTTTCTGCCAGAACACGAAGTCGGCCGGTACGATGTGGCCCAGCGGCTTGTGGGCTACGTCGTTCACCCCGTCGTTCACGATGCGCAGCTGGCTGCGCAGCTGCCCGTCCATGCCGGCGGTGTCGATGATTTGCAGGATGCGCTTCCAGAACTTGCGCGTGGAAGGCAGCATGGGGTAGTCGGCGCTCAGCAGCTCCCGCTCGGCGGTGCTGTAGCTGAAATCCGAGCCGCTCAGGTTGCGCGAAATCTCGCCCAGCCGCTCTTCCAGCAGCTTGTTGAGCGGTACTACCGCCGAGGCCTTTTTGTGCAGTACGGTTTTGCGCGTTACGGTTTCCACGTCGGTATCCGAGAGTAGCACGCTCACCGAAAAGCGGTGAGTCAGGGGCAACAGCTGAGGCGTGTCGGTCAGCGCGTTCTGGCCCGTGGCTACCAGCAGAAACTTGCCTTCAAACTCGGCGCAGAGGTCCTGGGCTAGGTTCTGAATCTCGATGGTGCGGCTGCTGTCCTGGCCGATGAACTGCTGCACCTCATCCAGTACGATGATGGTGCACGGAATCTTGTCGCCAAACTTCAGCGGCAGGATTTCCTTTTTGATGGTGTAAATCAGCTGCTCCCGGCTCAGCATCTCATTCGGGCTCTGGGGTCGGAAGTTGCTCTCAAACCGGTCCAGCACCTGCGCTTCCGAATCGGCAAAGCTGGGCAGTAGCTCCAGCACAGCCCGCGCCAGAATGGGCGAAACCGACAGGTTCTGGGCTTCTTCTTCCAGCGTAGTGCCCTCAGCCACCATGCGGGCTACCAGGTCATCATGAATGCCTTGCTTGATGCACCAGTGCACAAATTTGAACAGGTGCAGCTGCGCCGGCAGGTCCAGCGCCTTCAGCAGCAAACTCAGAAACGAGTACCGGATGTCGGGTGAGGGAAAGTCCTTTAGTGTGCCGATGACAGCCAGCTTACCCTGCACCTTCTGCTTGCGGCCCAGCTCCACGAACAGGTCGTTTACTGGGGTTGGGAGCTGCTTAATCGTCCGGGCGGTATCCCCCGAAAGAAACTCAAAATCCTCCCACAAATAGCCCAGCATCTTCACCAGGTGCGACTTGCCACTACCAAAGAAGCCGCTTACCCACACGGCCGGCTGCTGCGGCTTTTCCAGATGCTTCAGGTAAGTATCCAGAATGCGCTGCAAGCCCCGCTCGTATTCGCCTTCGCACACGAAAGTCTCCAGCTCGTAGCGGACAATCTTTTGTTCCTGTGCGTTGATGTTAACAACCCCATCGTTGAGCAGATTGCTGGATTGCGGGGTGAGGGTAAATAAGTCGCGGTTTAACATGGAAGGGTAAGCAAGGAGGATTAACCCGTGATGGGGCGGGCAAGGTAGTTCCAGCCGTCGCGGGCATCCAGCAGACGATATTGATTTTGGCTGTATTCGCCGGGGAAGAAGACTAAGAGCCGGCCGCGGCAGCTGCTGGCCACGGCTTCCAGCACATCGGCCAGACGCACGAAGCCAAACAGGGCCCCGGCATCGCGCACCACGACCAAGGTTTGCTCGTCGGGCTGGCCCGCCTCAATGGCGGTGCGCAGAAAGTCAATGGCGTACTGTCGGAAGCCGACTTCCAGCTGCGTCATCAAGGCACTCGGTTTGGCAAAGTAGCTTTCCCGGTATTTGTGGGCTGCCATCCACTGCGGAAAGCAAGGTTTCAGCGATACCACGAGCCATTTCTTGCCGGCTTGCTTGGCTGATACCTCGAAGTCGCCGAAGTTCAGGTCGATTTTTCGCTGTTCCGCCGGGTCATATACCAGAAACCACACCCGCTCGTGGCCGGAAAGGGTATTGGCCCACGGCTCGCGCAACACCGACTGGAAGGCCAGCAGCAAAGATTCAACTTTCGAGGCCATGCAAGTCGAGCATTTTATAGAGTTGAGGGAAGGCGAATACCGTGACGGCAGCGGCGGCTTGGTACTGGAGCAGGTTGTGCAGGGCCGCTTCGGCGGCCAGCTTGCGTACTTCGGCCTCAGGCACGCCCAGGGCCTGCACCCATTTGCTGCGCAGGATAAACTCTCCCCGCTCGCCATGTAAATAGGCCAGCAGCAGCGCATAAGTCACCGCGTACAGTTGCGGTTGGGGCTGCACACGGCGAGTTTTCACTTTGCCTTCCAGGTACCCGGCTTGCTTCCAGGAGCTGGCCAGGCGCTGCGCAATGGCATGGGCGCTGCCCTTGCTGTACCGCTCAGGGTGCCGATGCTCAAGGCCCTCTAAAAATTGCCCTACCGTAGCGGCTTCCCCCAGCCGCGTGTTCAGGACCAGGTCAGCACTTTCGGCCAGTAGCGGCTCCCTCGTCAGGGCGAGCAACAGCGTCATAATGCGCTGGTCGGTTTCGCTGGCCAGGGGCCATAAGTAAGCAAAAGCGCGAAACGGGGCATATTGTGGATTGAACGTATAGAGCTTCTGGAGCAGGATATTGGTTTTATCCAGATTCGATTTCGTGCGCTTCCCTACTACGTTCTCGCTCAGCGAATCGTGAAAAGTGCCGCTGCCGGCTGCGTAATTCATTACCCGGGCCAGCTCCGCAAACATGATGGTGCGGCTCGTGTGGATAGTAGTGGTGATCAACTGTTTCGAGACAAAAGCCGGCAAAAAGCCTAAGATAAGGGTAGGACTTTTAGCGTAAAGCTACTCAAATACCTAAGCAGTTGTAGCGTGGCTGTACATTTTACCGTGTCATGCTTATTGCCCAAGAAGGTTTCTATTGCCTCTTCTAAGCTGGCTAATAGGTTAGTTATTATGTCAATAGGTGATGGTATCGATAGACACTACCTCACTCGAGCGGATCATATGCTCAACTTGGCCGTTGGTCTAAGCATAGGCTGACTTGGTTGGGTGGTGCTTCACAAATTACTTGCAGTAGCTGTAGCCAAAGCTGCGCTTGGTTATGGCCTTACAACGGACCACTAATATTTATAACTATATTGGCGTTCTTGACGATGAGTAAGAAACATCTCAGACAACAATTGACAGAATGTATCAATTGGGTAATAAAAAGGCGTCAATTATCGTGATGCCGTAGCACAATGGGCTCATAAACTTAAAAAACTAAAACAATGGGATTTTTTGACTTTTTTAAAACAACGTCAGCACCATCTCTACAAAAACAAGATGATCGAGTTCAACCCTCTATAACAACTCCAATAGCGGTGCAGAAAGTCCCAGCCCCATCTATGACTCCTGTGCAAGAAATGGTTGCTACACTATTTTTTTCCGATACAATACAACAAGTTGAATATCAATTTAACTCGGGGAATGAAATAACTCCTGTTGATAAGTTTGATATGCCTTTCAGGCTTTTTAAGGTCAATGAAGGTACCATAAACCTTGAACTGATGCTTAATAGAAGATGGGGCGCTATCAGAAGAGAGGAGATAGGAATGGTGCAGAATATGACTACCTATTTTAAGCCCATTGGAATATACAAACGTGACCAAGCATCTGGCAAATTACATATAATTATACTGAACGAATTTGAACAAGTCTACCTGCAAATGACCAGAAATGGATTGATTAAGACTGAGAACGAAGTCGAGATGCTTTCACTTGAGGAAAATGCGGTAATAGCCACTTTCTCAATGGAGGCTGTTATAGAAGCAAGAGATAAAAAAGATAAGAAATTGACCATAAATGGGTTGAGCATGGAAATATTCATGACTGGTGATGGGGCTTACCCACAAATGTTCCTGGATGATAAGTACAGGGTTAATGGCCCGTTAGGTGCGTATTTTGCCAATGGCCCTTATACACTCAATCCAATGATGTCCGTCAAAGCGACTTTTGACGATCTGCTATCAAGAAACTTATTATCAGCTTATAAGGAACTGTAGGCCGAGGTAGTATAAGTAAAACGGACAGTGTAATGTCTTAACTTATGCTGCCCATGATTGAACAACTTAATCATAAGGGGTACGGCAGGCCGCGCGGCTTGCGTCGCTGCTACATGTCCAGGGGCACACACTGCAGCAAATTGCCCATGAATTGAATGAGGTGGGGTACCGGACGCGGCGGGGAAAAGAGTTTTTTTCCTATGACTGTGCAACGCCTGCTCCCGTTACTTTGCGACTGGTATAGTAACTTTATAAAGTAAAGCTAGATACGCAGTTGACATGATTGTACAAAGTGAGTTGAGGCATAACGTATTTATGTGAAGCCCCTTCACTCATTACCCTAATGGCATTTCCAATCATCGCCCGGTTAAGTTTCCAGATGGCCCCCCATTGTGGCGGTACGCTTTCTACAACACGGTCCTACTTGCGGCGCGCTGCCCGGCGGCTTGCTAATGCCTTACCCAGCGGTGAAAAAGCATTAGCCTTGACAACTTGCGGCGGATTTTATTACTTCCCCTGGCCCGAAGACTTCACATGGTCCAATAATTTCTCCCCCACTCCAGCCGACCTACGTGCACTAGAAGCGTCCGCCGAACACCAGTTATGGCAGTTGCTCACCCCCTCTCTCCTCATGGAGTTGGCCGCAGTCACAGACTTCTTTTCCTTTGGTGCCGACAGCTGGTTAGCCCATCCGTCCACAACGCGTGAAGCGAAATACAGATGTGAGTTGGTAGGGCTACTCAACCTAAAAACCCTGCAAGTGCATTGGACAGGTAAATACTACCCTACTGGTAACTACCAAATGCGGCACCTTTATCGTTACTCTATCATCGATTCGCATTTTGTCTTCCTCAATCGCCGCCGCACCATGCTGTTAGGCTGCCACGACCTCAACCTGTTTAGTCCGCGAGGTATGGCTTCAGAAGCGGAAGGTGGTGTCAGAGCAAAGTTGCGAGCAGAATTCCTGGACTGTGCCAGCGCATTCGCGCCTACCATTGTCCTACATCATCCGCACACGACCGATTCACCTCGCATCTGGCTCGGGGCCATCCATCAGCTACAGCACCAGCTGCCTAGTGTTTCACGATTCATCAGTGGCATTAACGTCTACAACGATGGTAATCCACCCCGTGGCCAATGGGGAGATATCCTGAAATCTACCACCTTTGGTCCATCAGTTATCGAAGTCAAATTAGCTTGATTGCATTACAGCTTCTCAATCAAAGCTAGTAGATCTGTGCCACAGTTGGTATTAAGCGAACCATCTGGCTTAATAATATTTAAAAAGCAGCAGTGGCCTTCTAAGTGCGTGGTGGGCAACCATTGACTGGCGCCGTAAGTGGCCCGACGGCCTTCCCTCTGTCCATCCGAGTTTGGATACAAGAGCATGGCGTGTTTCGCGCCCCATAGGTGGCAGTACGCGTACAGCTGCTGCAAATCGGAAGCAGCAGGGCGTTCATTATCGGGAACCTTCCACTTGGTATCTAGAATGAACACACCGTTTGGTTCCGCAAGCTTTATAATGAGGTCGGGGCGAACGGTCAGATCATCCCAAAACACCGCTCGGTTTTGCACCTGCACCGTTGTACTGCTGTCCGCTGCAACGGCGGACCGAAGCTGCTGGGCGACGTACTGTTCAAATAGACGATTCATGTCGAAAAGTAGAGCTGCGGCTTGCGTCTCCCCTTTTGCTAGGTCAGGGCTTAAGTGGCGCAAGAGCAGTAAGGCTAGGTCCAATGCCGGCCCGTAGCGTTCCATTTGGCGGGACAACACGGGGCGCGAGGCGGGCACTGCTATTGGGGGCACCTCCGGCCAATGTAGCAACAAGGCTTGCGCGCGGCAAACCAGGCCTGGGCCTTGTGCTACTTTCACAGCAAGGCCAAGGGCCATGCGCAAGAAGCTGTGGAGGTGATGCTCCTGGTCGTATTCCTGGTGACGCGTGTAGAAATGCTCCTGATGAACCAAGTTATGCTTGAGCTGTTGGGCAAACAGCAGTTGCCCTTTGAGGGCAAGGCCGTTGCTTGTTTTGGCGCGGTAACGTTTCGACAAGCCGTGGCGGAGCAGTATGTCACACTGCTCGATGAACAAGCGAATGTAAAGCTCCAGCAATGCCAGCGGTCGTTCCGCCAAAGCGGCAACAGTCGGGGCTGCGACGGGCAACTGCCCGCTGCGACGCAGCATTTCGAGCAACGCCCTCCGCCAGCGCTTTTCATTCGGCGCGGCTCGGTCAGTCTTTGGCAGAATCTCTAGTAGTAGCCCAGGTAATTGGATCACGCCCACATATGAGGTAAATCGGACGCCCCGGTCGAGCATTGTGAACCAGCTGTTACCATGCCGCTCGTTAAGGCGAGCCAGCTCCTGAAAATGGCGTAGTTGAAACTCCCCCTGGCCAACCCGAAGAATGGAGTACTCAAAACAAGTGAGCGTACTCATTCTGCGGAAGCTCCGGGATCGGTCGCGCTGGTGCTTGTTCTAACAGAAGGAGCGTGGTTCACTACATAAAGCCCCTGAAAGCTTTTAACAGTCCACTGGCCAGGGTCAGTAATGCGGTAACGTATGGGACGTTCGTCGTACTCGTCAACCGGGTCGAGCAAACTGACTTTTAACGTTAGCTTTTCAACAAACGCTTTCCCTAGTATTTGCCGTATTCGGGCCCAATTGCCGTAAAAATACTCTTGCAGCTGCGGAATGATTTTATGATGGAAAGCATCTCGCAGCTCCTCCAACGAATTCACCCCCATCAACCAGGCATGCCCAAGGCAATGGTCCCGACTCGACAAATACTCAATTCTCTCGTTCAGCGCCGTTAGTAAAGGGCCTAGTTCCACTCCTGCAACTGCCTTTAGCAAATTGGGCTTTGGAGGCATTTCGCTAAAAGAAAACCGCCGCCGCAGTGCCGTATCAAGTGCTTCGATGCTTCGGTCAGCGGTGTTCATCGTGCCCAACAAATAGAGGTTGGGGGGGACTTGAAAGCTGGCTTTGGAATACGGCAGCTTCAAGTTCATCGCGTTTAATTGGCCACCCCGCTTGTCGTCTTCCAGCAGCGTAATTAATTCGCCAAAAATATTGGACACATTGCCCCGGTTAATTTCATCAATGATGAGTACAAAACGCGGAGCATCAGCTAAGATTTCCGCTGCTACCTGCGCATAGTCCAGTTTATTAGCCGCTAGTTTAGCGGCGGCTGGGTCGGCCACCAACCCCTGCAACAAATTAGGCCAAGCGGACTTGTTGCTGATTTCTATCGGAGAGGCGACCGGGGCTACCTGTCCCTCAAATTCCTTGAAGGCGTTGAACACCGCCCAGTAAGCGGAGGTATTTGCACCCTTTATCGTCGCCGTAATGTCATTGGTAACATTTTGTATTTCGGCCACCGTTTTGAATTTGTCATACAGCTTGCGCAGCCGAAAGCCACTGACAGTAAACGGCTCTTCCTTCTGACCTTTTTTATGTCGCACCCACAGGTTGCCTTTCGGTGAAAAGCCGTCAAAGACAATCGCCGTATCCGATTTGGTTTTAAAAACAACCTCTTCCCCTTTCAGCAGCTTGTCTTCTAGGGTAGCTACGAATTGGGTATAAACTGAAGTGAAATCGAGTGGGGTGGCCAACGCGGTACTGCTGAGCCCTTGCTGTTGGTGCCATAAATTGATGGCGGCAGCACCTCGCTCACTGAGGGTGCGAAACACCCCCGGCTCGATGCGGTAACTCAACGCTTCTGCCTCCTCGTCGTCATCGTCCGTGGCAAGGGTCGGCTTTATGCCCTCTACAAAGTCCTCGTAGCTGAAAGACTGGTGGAACGTCACAAATTCTACTTGGCCGCGCAGTCGGTACGTCTGGAGCAGGGCTTGCAACGCCTCACGGTTTGCATAATATTCCGCCTCTACTTCACTTACTTTCCGGCCTTCAATGATCGCCACGGCCCATGCGGCAGTGGCGTAGGTCTTCCCAGTACCAGGAGGTCCGAAAAGAATTTGGTTGCTCGGAAATTTTTGCAAGGGTACAGTGCTAAGTGGATCCGGCTCAGCCGGAGGGAAATGTGTGTTAAGGACTGCTAGTAGTTCGGGGTGTTGTGCTTCGTAAGCTTGGCGAATGCGGGTCCAATGCTTTGTGCGCCCAAAAGCGGCAGCCACTAGAAACGTGTTGGCATTCATTTCGGCCGCATGGGGTATCCACCATTTTACAGGGCATGTCAATTCAGTAGCAGGAAGGCCGGCCGCAGTGGAATCAGAGGAGGGAGCAACCACGCCGAGGCCAAGGGCTTGATTATAGCGAGTCGTTGCCACTAGCACGTCTCCGGGGCGAAGTTGGCCAAATGCCAGGCGAGCCGACTCCGATACAATAGCTGGCAAATAGGCGTTTCCAAACTCTTGAAATTTCGGCCACCATGTTCCGTCCGGGCCAGGGTGCACGAAATAAATGGCGGGCGGGCGGGCAGGTACAGTAGGCAGCGCAAAAATCCTTCGAATCTGCGCTTCTCCCGCCCGTATTTGCGCGATGGTACTCTGATACCGAGTTTGGACTTCGTACGGCTTTATGGGTGCGTCCCATTCAATAAGTAACCTTTGGCCATTGCCCTCATTTTCCCGAACGGTGCCCAAGGCAATCACTTGGATATACGCCCTTGACTCACCTTTCTTGCGTGACCCACGCGTAAAATAGTTTTTCAGGGCAACCCGTGCCCCAACGGGCACCCGCCGTACTAGTGCTTCGACTGTCTTGTTGTGGTCATGGTCCCAAAGTCCATGCTCAACAAATCGTTTTTGCTGCTCAATGCCTTCACCCTGTTTGTAGCCAAGCACATAGTAAGCAGGAGCCACAAGATTATTATTCATTTAAATGCGGCGGTAAGTGCTATGTGCACCAGTTGGATTGAGGTTCGTTGTCCGTGATAACAGCCCATTAGGCGCAATCCCAAAGCTAGCACTTTCCGAGTTTCAAACTCTCTTAAACGAATCGCTGCCTCTGCTGGCAAACGTTTATAAAAGACCGCAAAAGCCCACTTCTATCTACATACACGAGAGGTTACTGCTCTTATTAGCCCGGTTTAGTGTAAATAGTCTAATAGTAGCGGCATTATTGGTAGATCAAAAATGGTTGCCAACGGCCTTTTGCTACTCCTTTAAGATAGGAAGTGCTCCACTCAGCATCATTCATGACCACTGCCTAGCTCCGGTCAGCGTTATTCTTTATTATCACAATAACTAGAACTTTTGTTCTTAATCTAATTTTGACCCCTGTAGCACAACATTGAATTAACAGGCCATAATCAGAACAAAATACGGCATTACACGCAAGATAAAAGTACAGCGTCGAAACTAAAAATTTGGAGGAATTCAGACCGGACGGTGAGTATATAAGTGCGGCAGAACTTATATACTCACCGTCCGAGGGCCAATATTTCGATGAGGCGCTATCGCTGCTCTACCTTTACATTCAGCTTGTTGGAAATTGTAGGGAATAGGTTATCTACATTTCCAGACCTTCTCCATTTCGTTATTACACAACCACATGGGTACTATTGCCACTTTCTCCGACATCCAACAGCACTTGGAAAAGTGCATTGCTGAAACGACTGAAAGAATTCATATTGCTGTAGCGTGGTTCACGAATAGAGAACTGCTAGGTTTGCTTACAGATAAAGCCGCTAAGGGAGTTGCCGTCGAAATTATCATAAGCGATGACGTTATTAACCAGCGGCTGGTTATCCAAGATTTTATCCGCGCTGGTGGCCAAATGACCATCTGCCTGAGCACCGGCTCACGTTTTCTCCACGAGAAATTCGCCGTATTTGACGATCGAAAAGTAGTACTAGGCTCCTATAACTGGACCTACGCGGCTGAGCGCCACAACCACGAGTCGATCATTGTCTCTAACGACCCAAACCTAATCAAACAGTACCAGATCCGCTTCCGTCACTTAGCCACAATAGCTTCATCTACCCCACCAGCGGTATGGAACTCTGTGACGTCAGGTTCTGCAGTAACTGCAGAAGGCGAACTACAGCAATTGGAGCTAGACCTGCAACGGGAGTTCCAACATACACTCGCGGAAGCAAAACGGCTACATGTCTTTATGAACTACGACTTCATTCAACGGTATCTTGAACGGTATGGGGCTATTGGTGCTGCTAAACGCCTCGTTTCCACTGGTCCGGATAATGTTCAAGCGGGTTTCCGCAAGCTCTGTGAGGCAAACCGAAAGGACCTCACCTTCGAAAACATCATGAGTCAAGAAAAATACCAGCCCCTATTCAATGAAGATATGCGCGAACGAGCTAAGAAGCGTTTACGCAGCTAAGACAATGCCATCAAGTGAAATAAGGGGCCCGCGTGAGGAAGACCAAGCGGGTGAAGTTTTTGCAACGCTCTGCCAATACGAAGCTCCATTCTATCTGAAACAGTCAACGCTCACCTCATTTCTAAACTGAACTGGCGAGCAGAGAAAGCTCAGGAAGCAGAAGAACTTATTAATCGAATCAAGAACGGGGACCGCCGGCCCAAAGGATCCACACCATCGAAGTCCGGTCACGACGCTTGGCGAGAGGAGTGTAACCGAAAGGCTGCTACCTCATCTACTCCGCTAACCACTCCACCCGCCGAGCTTTGAAGATTAGAAATGACTAATTTGAGCTGGAGATTAGGTAAGTGTGAAAGGTAGTTAGCGTCAATGGCAAGACATATAGATCTAACCTACCGGACCAAACATAATCGCTACGCTTCAACCTTATCCTAACCTTTTGAATTTGCCTAAATTATGAATTGCTACTTCTGTGGAGTAGAACTCACCGCCGCTAACAACAGCCCAGAGCACATTATTCAGAAGGCTATTGGGGGTGCCATCGTTGGATGGGAACTGCTTTGCAGGTCATGCAACAGCGGTCCCGCAAGTCGTATAGATAAGGATTTCGTCCGCTTTACATCCTACTTGTATAGAATGGTTTTACAGGCGAAACCTACATCTAGAGTTAGTGACAGCCTAATGGGAATCACTGAATCTGGTGAGGAAGTTAGGTTCGGACCCGATATGGTAATGGACACAAAGGTGGAGATAGCACTACCCGATGGACAGAAGCTTGCCTTTACAGCACCACCTGATGAAGCTGAAAAGAAGGCTTTCAAAAGGCTTAGTCAGTTTCAAGGCAAATTTTCTCAGTTAGATCCCAAGAGGATGATTGCCAATGCTCAAAGAGGCAAAATCAAGTTAGACGAGTTGATATACTTCACAAACCATAACGCCAAACAAAGCAAAGTAGGAGGCCCAGAGTTTTTCAGGGGCATTAAGAAGATTGCGGTTAACTTTTATCTTAGTAAAAAACACCCTCAATCTTACATACAAGATATTATCAATCAGGTGAAAGAGGGAAAACCTGCACGTCGTGTGATATCCACCTTTCATTACCCTATGTCTCATACTATACATGAGTTGGGCGAAAAGGAAATTTCACACGTGATGAAGTTAGTAGGCGACCCAGACTTAGGAGTACTTTACTTCTACATAGAGCTTTTCAATACCAGTCACTCACTGATTCTCCTTGACAGATACTATTATGGCCCTGCAATTGACGAGCAGTACTGTTATGATGTGTTAATTGGTGTTGAAATAGAGAAGCCTATAAGGCTGCTCTTCGAGAACCGTTTACTAATGTTGAGGTCATTCGACCACGAGTGGAATACTAACCCTCAAGCAGAAGCCGCTTATAGACGTACCCGCAAAGTTTTGGAAGATTCCCTAAGAGTAAAGGGTCTTATCGTTTAAGGCGACTTCTCACGAATCCCCGCCACCGGTTGAGGTTTTCCTACAAATTTTACAGATTCCCATCTCATCCTTTCCAACTGCTTTTTGGTCTTAATGCATAAGACAGTAATCGGGGGTGGCACGCGCGGGGGGATACTTCGCTGTTTCAGATCAGTTCACTTGGCCAGCGATTGGCTGCCCTCATCTTTACTTCCTAGAGAATGGAACATCTTCCCAGTACAACGAAAGAAACCCGGGCCGTCGGGCAGGCACGCCACCTGAATGACTACGCCGAGAAGGCTGGCGCTACGTGACCGCAGGCCTGGAGGATGCCGACAATACTAAGGAAGCCTATGCCGGCGACTGGCGCCGCTTCACTACTTGGTGCACCGAGTATAGCTGCCAGTCGTTGCCCGCAGACGTGCCGACCTTAGTGGGGTTTGTTACCCACCTGACCGAGTTGGGCCGTAAGACTGCGACCATCCGTCGGCATGTGGCTTCGATTGCCAAAGCCCACCGTCTGGCCGGGCAGCCGGTCCCCAGCGCGGACGAAAAGTTTAAGGTGTTCATGGAGGGAGTTACCCGCGTGAAAGACGTCCGCCAGCGCCAGGTCCCGGCCTTCAAGCTGGAGCATTTCAAGCGGGCCGTCCAGGAAATCGACACCAGCCGGCCGGCCTGCGGTACCAGGCCTTGCTGCTGCTGGGCTTCAGCGGAGCCTTCCGCCGCGACGAGCTGGCCAGTGTGAACATCGAGCACTTGCAGCAGGACGAAGAAGGCTTGCTCATCGACCTGCCGCGCAGCAAAACCAACCAGAAGGGCGAGAACGAGGAAAAGGCTGTGTTCTACTCCCCGGACCGCCGCACCTGTCTGGTGCGAGCCGTCATCGAATGGGTCAGCTACCTGCAGGCGCAGGGCCGCAGTACGGGGCCAAAGCACGGGGCCACTATTTCTGTCCTTTCGCCGCGGCCAGCACCTGAGCAAGCGTCGGCTCAATACCGACGCCATCAACCTGATTGTGCAGCAGTACCTGGGCAAGCAGTATACCTCGCACTCGCTGCGGGCCTCCTTCGTGACCATTGCTAAACTCAAAGGCATCGATGACAGCAAGATCATGAATCAGACCAAGCACAAAACCACGGCCATGATTCGCCGCTACATGCGTATTGATAGCGTCCGGCAACATAATGCCGCCCAGGAAATCGGGTTGTAAACCACCCTGCCAACACTTTAGAACCAACTGGTATGACAGAACAAGAAATTGCTGATTTTCGCTACCATAGGACCAAAGAACTACTAGAGCGCTATTTCGAAATCATACAAGGCTATCTGCCTGCTATGAATGGAGTTACGGTTGGGGGCCGGCGAGAGCTTATGGCTTTCAACCTGCTGGAGCGACTTTTTTACAATGCGAAGGCCGCTCTGTTCCTGTATGACGAGTATGGCGTAAGCCATAATATGGCCGTTCCTCTAAGCCAACTATTCCGGGCCATTGTCTATGATGTGACGATTTCCTATTGGCTTTTTGCAGAAGGCCAGTTTGACGCTCACTTACTGGAGTTCAACGCTGATTATATTAACAAGAATGGGCGTAGAATTAGAGAAATGCAGGGTGAGGACCACGTGCGTACTGTAACTTACGAAGGGTGGAATCAGGTGGCCCCCGAAAACTTTACTCGTAGCGAGGCCGGTTTACAGCCCGTGCAGGTTCGCACTCAAACCTTTGAAACGATTAGCCGCGAGCTGCGGGACGAGCGGCCGGAGCCGCTGTTCCGCGAGCTGTACCTTCTTTATCCCCTGCTTTCTCAACAGGCGCACGTTTCCGCCTTTAGCAAAGAGATAATTTACAGGCGGGCCGATCCAATGATTGGCGTTTTCTACGCTTGTTGCAGAGGCTTACTGGCAGGTTCCGCTATGCTGCTGACGATTGTCAACCAAGGCGACTGGCGTTCTGTCGAACAAGCCCTATTGCAGCTATTAGCAACGGTAACACCTACTCAGCCTGAACAGCCAGAGTAAAGCATCTCTGCAGCAACAGAGGGTGCAGCCCCTTCGGCCACTCAGGTCGAAAATTAAGCGTAACGTATTGATCCGCCCAGGAGGAAAGTAACGTAGAAATCAAGCTTATAACATTCTAGAATCCCCCATGAGTATTAAGGAGATAATCTTACATTCGGGAGAAAGTGTCTATGTAGATTTCAAACAAACCGCCTATAAACCGGAGATTTTTTTCGACTTCATTAAGGATGTAATGGCAATGGCTAATGCGCCGGTTGAGGAAGATAGATTTCTCATTGTAGGCGTAAAACACTACGTCAATAATGACCGCGACATCATTGGCTTAACGCCGGATGATCTGCTGGATGATGCTGTTTACCATAAGCTACTGCATGATCATATTGAGCCCCCCATTCCATTCGAGTGCTCCTATGTTATGGTAGGGGAGAAAATGGTAGGTGTATTCAGAATATATAATACCCAGCCACCTTACATGATGCGCAAGGATTTTGAGCGCGGTAAACAGAAGTTGCTGATAGGAGACTCTTTCATCCGAGTTGGTACCACGACGGCCCGGGTCAGGCGGGCCGATATTGACCAGATGTTTGCCCGCCGCCTGGCAGCAGACCCGTTTGCAGGTAAGATCGACGTGCAATTAGAAGTGGATGGTCAACTACTCACTACTGCGCGCACTTGCTCAGTGGGGGATTTTCCTTCTGAAGCGGCCCGTCAGAAGATAACTCATATACTGGAGGAAAAGCGGGAAAAGCTGCAGCAACAGCAGGCCGCTGAGGCCTTGCGAAAGCAGCAGGCATCGGAGAATTGGAGCACTCATGCTATTTCACAAGCCTTGCAGCAAATGCAATTCCCCAAAGGGGTTGACTTGTCAGGTATGAGTATCATAGGGTCAAACGGGCCATCCAGGTACGAGGACCGAAGCATCGAGCAGCTGGAAGAGAACCTGCAGCATGTGAAAGAAACCTACCGAGAAGAGGACCTGTACGCCAAATTCGAGGAGAAAGCCCACAAGCTCAATTTCATTGTGCTGAATAACAGCGAGCAGTACGTAGAAGATTGTTCCCTCACGATTACGCTTCAGCACGGTGCCGGCGTGGACATTGCCACGAAAATCATCCAGCGGCCGCAACCACCGTCCGCCTTTGGTTACACCCCGCCGCGCCCTATGCCAATGGGGTATCCTTTCGTGGAGCAGCAGGCCGATCAGTACCTGATCCGGGATAGTATCAAAAGCTTGAAACATGGAATTGATAACCGGGCATTCCAGGAGCCGTTGCGGGTTTTTGTACCCCCGCAGGCCTCCGGCCAGCAGCTGCGTTTCCAACTGACGCTGACGGCTAAAAACCTGCGTAAACCAGTAGTCAACGAGGTGCTTCTTACCATTCTATAGCTCTCTGGTATACTAGCTATGAATATGGTCCTCAGGGCTTTCTCTTTACCAACGGTATTGGCCTTGCCTAGGCTGGCTAATCGTAGTTGTCAAACTCGATTTCTTCATCTTGATTTTGGTTGGGATACATATCCTTTAGGATTGAATCAGGAGTTTCCTCATCGCTTAGATCATCGCCATCATTGACAGCCCGGTGGCGTTCTTGGTCCTCGTGTTTTTGCTGTTTATCAAGATAATTGTAGTAGGCTTCTTGGCGGTCAGGATTCATGGGGGTAGTCATACAGTTGATAAATTTCTGGTGAGTGAATGGGTTTTGTTTTGCATAGATAGTGAATTTAACTTTTTGGAAACAAGTTTTAACTTGTTAAAAAAGAGGATTTTAGCTCTGCACCGTTTTAGCTGCCATATACCCTAAATACTAATAAAGAGTGGGTCGGATAAAAATTGAAGCTGGGGTTGCTGGAGCTGCGGAAATACCTGCAGCTCCAAGTGCTGCACTTGCAGGGCCAGCAACTAGACGTGACGTAGGCGAAGGCTATACCCGTACAATGCCCCCTAGCCGTAAGTACGGATTCTGCTGAATCTGGCGGCAGCCGTCAAGGATGTTTTCTACTTCCGCTTCGTACTCGGTGCCGGCAACAGGGAGGCTGTGGGCCGCCTGTGACACCTCCAACGCCTTCGCAATTACGCGCTGTTCCTGGGCGGCGTGGTTGTCATGCGTTCGGGAGCGTTTGGAAGGTAAACCGAGTTGCGTTTCCGCCACTTGGTTGTAGTGGCGGTGCAGGGTCAGGACTTTAGAATGTAGTGTATCGCTCATGGTTGAAAAGGAAGAAATTGGTTGTTGAAAAAAGACGGGTATTCGCCTTTCAATTCCAAATCAGGCACCAAAAAAGAATCGAGGCGGCCCTTTAAAACACGCAAAAACCACATTTATGGCTTATAAATGCAGTTTTTTCTTTGTGTCTTAGAAGTGGCGCACGGTATCTACCCCGCAAATGTCGCTTACCTATGAACAGCGCAACCCCAGAGGCTAGGGGCCTTTGGGGTGTTAAGAAGTGGGTGCAGTAACACCTTAACTTCTTCTGACAAGATGGAAAAGGAACGTGCTGAAATGGATTTTAATTTCGCGCTTAACCACCGCATACCCCAGGGGCTTTAAGCTGGGCGACAATTACCTCGAACTTGGCATCCGGTCGCGCCTGGTAGTCCGCTTCTGTGATTTCCCGTGCCGAATCAGGTACCACTTTCCACCCAGTACGATGTACTTCATGCGCTACGTGAGCGGCCGCCCCGGCTTCATCGAAAGCATCAAGAACAACCAATTGAGTAGCGCGGGGCGCCTTAGTTGTTTGTAGCTGCACTTCAAAGTAGGCGAGCCGGGTTTTGGCTTCGCATGTGAAGTTGTGTGGCTGTTGAACCCCGACACGTCTGGAAAGACCGGCTAAAGGGCACCAGCCTGGGCGTGTGGACCAAGGCCTACAACACCAGTACCGGCGAAACGGAAGGCACCCGCGGCCCCGAGTACCCCGAGTTCAAAGGCTACTACTCCAACTTCTACTGATTCACCCCGCAGACCACCGGCCGGCCCCTCACGATAGTCTGCGACCAGGAAGACGTGTACCTGCGCCTGTTCACGCCGCGCTTCTCGGCCACCCCCTACAACACGGCCCCGGCCTTCCCTGGCGGCCAGCTCTCCTTCCTACACGGCATCTCGGCCATCGGCACCAAGTTACAGAAAGCCGAGAACATGGGTCCGATGGGCAAAACCAACATGTACTACGACTACGGCAAAGACCCCTCGTACGCCAAGGAAATGACCCTGCACTTCGACTTCTCTGGCCAACAGGCGCCGGTCGGGGCAGTTGGGCAGCTGTAGAGTGTAGTCTATTGCTTTTAACTTCTATCTTGCATTCCAAAGTACACCAAAAACCCAGCTCTATTATGCCAGATTTTAAGACCGAAAAAAGAAAGACATTTGATAATGAATATGTAAAGGTTTATTTGAAGAATAAAACACAGTTTGCGAATGTTAAGACTCTTTTGTCAGAATTGCAGTCCGTGAGAAGAGTTAATATTACAGAGAATAGCGAGACTGATTTAACGGTGTACCCCTCTAAGATATACTCAGCTGATGAGGCTATACAGGAGATAGAAGTTTCGCTAGAAGCTTTTTTTAGTGGAAGTCCTATTGATCCTGTAATTGAGAACAAAGGATTATCAAGTATTAGTGAAAAAGCATACTTTGAAATTATCGATAAAATATCAAATTTTGGGCAGAGCTTAGAGAAATATAAAGATTTGTACGATAAATTTGATGAAGAAGGATTTCGAAATTTCTTTTTGCCTTATTTGAATTCTATATCAACTCGTCATACAGCTACGGGTGAAACATTTAATAAGATAGGGAAAACTGATATATTGATTCAGGATGAAAACGGCTTAAATGTTTTTATCGCTGAATGCAAGCTTTGGAAGGGTGAAGGAGAGGCTGAAAAGGCAATAGATCAGCTATTAAGTAGATATGTTACTTGGCGTGATGAAAAAATTGCTATCATGTTTTTTAATAAAACAGTAAAAAAATTCGGCGACATAATTGATAAAGCAATAGCTGCGTTCAAGCTGCACAAGAATTTCAAGTCTTACGTTGGTTCAAGAAATTCAACATCACACTCTTTTATTTTCGCAAACCCAGATGATCCCGGTAAGAATATTAATATTGAATTGATTATGTTTAATTGTATTTGATGTGTACTATGATATCGTATTATGCTTGATCTTGAAAAAAAGTTTGAAATAGGTTCTCTTAGGTGGGTAGGTCAGACTTACAACAGTTTTTTTCCTGACAAGACTGTAATAGCGGGAAAAAGCTTGGAATCTATTAGTGAAGCTATTGGTATGCCATGTTATAAACTAGGTCGTATTAGCCAGAATAATGTATTTGTTGCACATGATAGTTTGGATATTTTCTATGTTTATGTCAATCCTAGTTATAGCGCATATAGGAGAGCGTTTGCGAAAGTTGTAGGCTCAGTTGCTGCTGGATATCACGTGGATCATGTTCTTTCAAAGAATTTGGCAATTCATTTTGGCTATAATTATGTTCTTTTATGTATGATTCCTGGACGAGTAAATAAAAGGCATGGGTATTATGAAAAAATAAAGATTAATCTTATTGAAGATGTGCCTGATGTTTGTTATCCGGATGATAGGATATATCACAAAATACTTTCAAGAAATCCTACAGCTAGAAATAAAAGGGAAGATTTGCTTAATGGATATGCGCCTGAAAATATTATAAAGTATGGATTGACACTAAAGCAAAAGGGCCTTTGGAATGTAGCTTTTGGATTTGATGTTGCAGATATGTTTAGTATAGTCAGAAAAACCTCGGTGATTAATGTGTAATGCCATTTCTATGTATTTGTCTATTGTTGGGATTGTTGGTAGCTCTTGCCTCATAACCCCCACCATGCCTAAATCCTAAAGCTTTCTGCTAACACAACCCCGCGGCCCCGGCCGGCACATCGGCCGGCTTCCCCTCGCTTGGACCGGCGTGGGGGCCGCCGGGACCGGCCTGCCCCATGACCCTGCGTATTATACTTTCTTCGCTTCTCACTGCCCTGCTGCTCACTGCCTTCCGCGCCGCGCCGCCTTGCGCCTGAGCTGGGAGCGACCCCGCCCGCGGCCTGGAGCAAACCGCCTACCAGGTGCTGGTGGCCTCCACTCCCGAAAAGCTGGCCGCCAACGAAGGCGACCTGTAGAACTCAGGCCAGGTCACATTGATGTAGCAAAGCAGAAGCTGACGAAATAGCAATAGGCTTTTTAATAATGCGAAAAGCCTATTGCTATTTAGAGTAGGGCTTTTTTGCCATTTACAGAGCTGCTACATAGTAATATTGGGATTAAGCTTGAGATGCTAGGAGCGCATGTCCGGGCTGCTGGAAGGAAAATATACCGGGTTGAAAAGCTCGCGCATGCGGCTACGGACACGGTTGCCGTAGCACTGATCGAGGCTGAGCGAAACCGAACCGTCTGTTTGCGGCGCATCGGTCGCGGGCAAGTTGGTAGTCAAATGCGTCATAGTGCCCTCTAAGCGTCCGCACTGGAATTCATCGTAGCGGGAGAGCAGTACGTCCGACAATGCATTAACTTCATTGCCGTAGTGCTTCACCGGCATGGGCTCCGTACCCAGATCGTCGAAGCAAACCCCGGTGCTGCCGGCCGATAGATACGGGTTCAAGCCATCCGTCCCTTGGTCTGTGAAGCGCTTGGCCACCTGGCGGGCTGCCAACATCCCGAAAGACTGGCGTGGGTTGCGCATGAACAGGCGCATGAGGGAGGTTTTGCCGCAGCCGACAGGGCCGAACAGCAACAACCCTTTTTCCAGGGAGTAGGAGAGACCCAACTCCTGGCCCTTGACTTCGAAGCGCTGGTCGTTGGTGAAGTACAGGCACAACAGTTCGAAGACGGCCTTGGTGTCAGCGGTCAGCTGGAAACCTGGGATAGTATCGTGCGCCTCCTGGAGCTTGATGCGGTACAGGTTTTCGGCGGTGATGACTGGAGGAGGGGGCGGATTGTGGAGATTCCAGCGGTAGAGCTGCATGCGCAGCTGCTGCCATTTCTCGACCCGATACTTGGCCAACACGGCTGCTTGTTCTTCAACGGAAAGAACAATGTCATCCGGCGAAGCAGGCACGATGGGCGGACCATCCGGAGTGGCAATGCGCAGGGGAGGGTTAAAGCTGGCCATAGGAGACGTTGACAGGGGCATGGAGACGTTGCTGAGCAGCGGCGAGGCGGCGAGAATATTGTGCAGTGTTTGCATGGGGATTGGTAAGCCAGAGGCTGTATTTGCGTTTTGTTTCGGGATAGGTTAGCCCCTGAGTGCCGTTCTTGATAGCGGCATGCAGAAGAGCCAAGCTGAATTCTTCGTTGTATTCGGCCAACTCATCGACCTGCATCTGGAAAGATTCCACAGTCAATGGGCGGCCCCGTTTCTGGCGGAAGGTGACCCAAGAAGTGAACACATCGCGGAGCTGCTGAGTCGCCCCGGCAGGGAACTGCAGGCTAGCCAGCAATGCCAGTGCAGCTTGCTGGGAAGGCTTGGGCGACAGCAGTGGGGAAGAAGGAGGGGCGGCCGCAACAGGGGAGGATGAAGGGGCTGACGTCAGGTCTTTAGCTGAGGCAGATTCTTCCCCTATTCCCAATTTTTTTTGAGGCGCAGCCCGAGCTGCGCTACCCCCGATAGGGGTTTGATTGGAATTTACTTTGGTATTTATCCTGGTATTTATGTCGGCAGATTTCGCAGGGACTCCTTGCGGATTCTGCAGGGACTCGTTGCGGAATTCGCAGGCACTTTCCGCAGAATCTGCCGGCTCAGCAGCCTCTTGTTCCTGCGGATTCCGCAGGGACTTTTCCTGTGCCGAAGCTGGGCTAGGGTTGGGGAGTTTAGGAATCAGCAGGCGCTTCTGGCGGGCTTTCGGGTCGAAGCTCCGGGTAAGCAGGTCGTAGCTGTTCAGCTGCTTGATAGCGTCGCCGACAGTACGAATACCAATGCCCAGGCGCAGTGCGAAGTGCTCGTCGCTGGCGAAGACTTTGCCGCTGACTTTATAGAGGTCCAGTACTTCAGCCAAGATGAGCTTGGCGGTGAGCGTAATGTCCGGAAGGGCCAGGACTTCTGCCGGAACGATCAGGGCGCGGGATTTACGCGCCGCTTGGGCCGAGGCCGAGGTAGGAGAGGAGGGCGTCTTCATTAGGCGAGGTCCTCCTGCTGATCGGTAGAAATTGAGCCCAGCTCAACCTGGCGGCTAAAGGCCGCAATAGCTTCTATATCCTGGCGCCAATAGTTCGATATTTGACTAGTTGGGCCCACGTGTATTGGTTAAAAAGCCTCTCCAAGCCTCTTGGGGAGGCTTTTTTAGTTTTGTAGGTAAAACATAGGTAAAACAACTGTCAATTACAGTAATAGCTGCACCAATACATCTTTGTCAATGGTCTGAAAAGGTTTTACTCCCTGCAGTTTCACAGAAAAGCCCTTCACGTTGCCGGGAAGGGCTTTTTTTGTTTATTGCCAACAGTTCGAGGCAAAAAGCACAAAAAGGGAGTAGGGTAGGGGCTTGCATGTTTGTGCTAGAACCAAGCGTAGTACTTTTATCACTTCTTGCAATACAGTATCACGGCCGACTGCGACCAACTGAAAAGGATGGTTGATTAAATATCGTTCGGTCACATAGGACGCGGCCTTCTCGGGACCCATCGGGCCACTGATGCGATGGTCCAGCTCCATGGTCTAGGGCTCATCGTCGAAGCCTGGCGTAATTTCGATGGCGGTATGAACAGGAGTCTGCTCGACTACACGGGCGGCTAGAATGACTTTAGTGTTTGTCTCCATTGACTTAAGGTACTATAGTGAATGATGTCAACACAAGAAACTCCCGATTGGGCCTCAGCAAATAATTATAGTGTACCCTGCGGCGACGTGCCCGAAATGCGGGTTTAAGTTTCCTGATCAATATTCATTTGCCTTACAAGCGACTGCCGATGCCACAATGACAATACGGAATCTTGGCATAGAGGCAGACTGTCTGCGATGTGGTCAAGCATTTCAGATTGAGTTAGGAGGGCTTGTCTACAATGAGGGAATAGCAACAGTGCTTGCTGGTACTGATGGTATCACCCCCTAGTGTATTGCAAAGCCTAAAGGCTCTTGCCCAGCAAGCTTTAATAAACCCAGAGGCCCTTCAGAATTTCACTGCTGCAGCAAATAGCATTCAATCTTCTTTGGGAGATAAACTGGAGGAGTACTTAAAAGGAAAACAATACACTCTCGCCTTTTTGGCCGTGTTAATCAGCGTGATTTCCCTTATGGTGTCAGGAAATGGAGAAGACGGTTCTACAGTTATAAATAACAATTATTCTACAGTGATCAATCAGCCTATAATCGCTCCTGTTACTCAGCAGCACATCGAAAAGAAGAAGCCGGAGAGTGCAAAAAGCATTACAATCAACAAAAAGAAAAAAGGCCGAAAACGATAATCATCGGCTCAAGTAAGCATAGAGGAACATGCCGAGCACGCCGGCCCATTCGTCGCGGTTTTGGCGGGGAGTTAGCATAGGACAAGAAACGCAAAAGCGCTGACAACCTAGCAGGACTTTACTTACCTTGGAGCTCCCTATTTTTTCCGCATGAAAGCACTCTCTCTGACGCTCCTTCTAGCTGTCACATTCTTAGGTCAGGCCTGCAAAAAGCAGGCAGAGGAACCCAAACCGGCCACACCTATTTACGATGTAGAGATTACCTTGAAACAGCAATCGGTAGTCGGATCAGGCACTACAGGCTGGGTAGAATTGCGAGGAACACTAATGCGTGAGATATATAGTGGTAGGACTAACATTGAGTACACATGGGACAAAATGTTTTTCTCTGCTGGCACCACTACCGAAACTGTTAAACACAGGTTTTTTGGTAACCGCCAGCTGCTTTACTTTTGCCTCTACATTCCCGGAGTCAATCTTAACAACTTTGTGAAGCCTGGACCGACTGACTGGATGGAAGCAGAACTACGAAGCAACGGTGTGTTTTTGGGTCGGCTCCGAATAGACGCGTCCACGTTTGCTTCTCCCGCTAATTTCTGGCTAGCCCCGCCGTATACTATTTCCGATCGGCTCGTTCAAGAAATTTCGATTCCTTCTCTGTAAGTAGCTCGCGTTCGAGCATAAAAAGCCTTGGCCATCCCGTCAGGGCTTTTTATGTTGGGAGGTCATCCAACTTGATGTACACTGCATAATCCTCTAAGCACGTTCGACTGGTGAACGTGCGCGTCCTGAGCAGTTCGTTGGTGTCGGGGTCGTAGTACACCTCAGCGAAGAACATGCCCATGTGAGAGAGGTTCACAGCCTCCTCTTCCTCCCAGCGCGTGGACAGGAAGTTTCCTTCGTCTCAGATGGTAGCCCCTGCTCAGGGAAGGCATAGTGGGAGAGGAGTTTGCAGGTGGTTTCTATAGCTGCTCGTTGGGTGCGTAATTGGCACCTTGGAAAAGGTAGAGTCTACGCCCGGAAAAGGTAAGTGCTTGTGGATGGGAACAAAGGAAAGATGTGGCCCTAAACTGTCCAGCCTATTTAGACCACCTCAACCCCTATTATGTGCCGACCGAAAATGGAGCAGCCCTGAAACTACTCGGTAGTTCTTAGGCTGCTCGCCACCCGAGAGTGGCGGCCCGCCAGCTGATGCGCCTGGAATAAAGAGCTAAAGTTAGGATGGAGTGTGGGTGCAAAGCAATTCGTTACGCGAGCCATAATTATTTTTTGATGGCGAAAGGAATGGCAAAAGCGCGTCGTTTAGCCCGTTAGGTCGAAAATAGAATTGAGGAAAGCGGTGCGAAAAAAAAATTACTATTACCAATGAATGGCCGGGCGTAACAATGCCGTAGTTTTGCATCATGCTTCAACCAAAAAACTTGTTGATGAAGCGTGGGGCCCTGCTCGGCAGGGAACCGCGAGTGGACCGGCAGGTCTTCGCTACCATCGGTTCTCCCGATTTTGCCTCTGGTTCTGATATTTCCGTTGTTTTTTCTGGGTGTTGCCTCTCCACCGTTTCGGATTCCGAAACGGTTTTTTTATGTCCCTTGAGTTCGTTGGCTGCTGTCCCGCAGCCCCTGCATGCCTCCCACGGATACCAATATTCTCGCCGCCAACCGTGGCGGTTGCTACCAGCGCCTCGGCCGAAGGCGGTAGTCGATTTCTTCGTCATGGGTAGTGGCAGATAAGACTTCACATTGTCCGTTTTAGCTAGACAACTTCACTTTTCCTCAACTCCGGTATGGCACGTAAAGACCTGCTTGACATCGCATCCCTTCACCGTGAGGAAATCGAGTTCCTACTCGACCAATCCACGTCGTTTAAGAAATTGTTCACCCACTCGGTGAAAAAAATCCCGGCCCTGGAGGGCAAGTCCGTGCTCATGCTCTTCTATGAGGCCAGCACCCGGACGCACTCTTCCTTCGAGGTTGCGGCCAAACGCCTCTCGGCGGAGGTCACCAATTTCGACGTCGCCCACTCCTCCATCACCAAGGGCGAGTCGGTGCGCGAGACAATTGAGACGCTCCAGGCGATGCGCACCGACTACATCGTCGTTCGCCACAGTCATCCCGGCCTGCCCGGCATGATTGCCCGCCAAACTACGGCGTCGGTTATCAATGCCGGCGACGGGGCGCATGAGCATCCCACCCAGGCCCTGCTGGACGCCTTCACCATCAAGGAAAAATTCCCCGACCCCCGAGGCAAAAAAGTCCTCATCATCGGGGATATTCTCCATTCCCGCGTGGCGCGCTCCACCAGTACTCTACTTCAAAAGCTGGGCGTTGAAGTCGCTTACCTGGGCCCGGGGTCACTGGTGCCCAAGTATGTCCCGGAAAGTATCCCCCGCTTCACCGATTACGAGGCGGCCATGGCCTGGGCGCCTGATGTGGTGTATCTGCTCCGCGTGCAGATGGAGCGCCAGGATGTGCAGTTTTTCCCCAGCGTCCGCGAATACCACCGGGTCTACGGCATTACCACCGCCCGGCTGGCCGAAATCCGCGACCGGGGCCTCTACATCATGCACCCCGGCCCGTGAACCGCGGGGTGGAGCTGTGCGACGCCGTCATGGACTATGAGCGCAGCCTGATCACCAACCAGGTCGAAAACGGCATCTCTATTCGCATGGCCGTACTCGACTGGCTCACGCCGGGCGGAGAATTTCCGAAACAGGAATCGTATGCCGCGCAGCAGGCTAGTTCGAAGTTAGTTATGCCCTAGCTGCCGGCCGCGCGGCTTACCCCATTCTTCAATTTACATCTCTCACAACCCTTGCGGTTACCAGCAATTATCACTTCATGCTTCTCCTTCAAAACGCCCGCATTGCCTCCGAAAATTCACCTGTGCTTCTCGAGAGCGATGTTCTGATTGTGGAAGGAAAAATTCAGGATATCGGCAAAAGCCTAGCCGTTCCCGAGGGGGCCCGCGTCATCGACGCGCGGGGCCGGGTGCTTATGCCGGGCATGTTTGATGCCCACGTCCATTTCCGTGCCCCGGCTTTGAAAACAAGGAAACCATCACTACGGGCAGCGAGGCGGCTATTAATGGCGGCGTTACCGGTGTGGTGATGATGCCGAACACCCGCCCGGCCCTCGACTCGGCCAGCTCGGTAGCCAGTGTGCTGGAAAATGCCAAGCACCGGTCCCGCATTCCGGTGTACACCTCCGGCTGCGTCACTAAGAACCGCGAGGGCAAGGAACTGGCAGAAATTGAGGGCATGCGTGAGCTCGGGGTGAAAATGCTTACCGACGACGGCGATACCACTAGCGACCCGGCCGTGCTGCTGCGGGCTATGCAGTATGCCACCGAGTTCGGGATGTTTTTCGCCAGCCACTGCGAGGTGCCGGAGCTGGCCGGGCCGCGTGCCCTGAACGAAGGAGTGATGAGCTATCGGCTCGGCATCAAAGGCTCGCCGGCGTGCGCGGAGGAAATTATTATCGACCGCGACATCCGCCTGGCCCACGCAGCGGGCGCGCACGTGCACATCCAGCACGTGTCCAGCAAGCTCGGCATGGAAACCATTCGTTGGTGGAAATCCCGCGGCGATGTGAAGGTGACGGCCGAAGTGGCTCCGCACCACCTGCTATTCACCGACGAGCACATCGGCGACTACGACACGAACTACAAGATGAACCCACCGCTGCGCACGCAGGCCGATTGTGATGCCCTGCTCCAAGGGCTCATCGAAGGGGTCTTCGACCTGATTGCTACCGACCATGCGCCACATACGCCGTTCGAAAAAGCCCAGGATTTCATCAGTGCGCCTAATGGCATCACCGGCCTGGATACAGCTCTGGTGTCGCTCCATCACTTCTTCGTAGAGCCTGGAAAATTCGGGTGGGACCTGGTGGTAAAGCGCTACTCGGCGGAGCCCCGCCGCCTGATGGGCTTGCCGGTACCCACCATCGAAGTTGGCCAACAAGCCGAATGCGTCTTGTTCGATACCGAAGCGGAAACGACCTTCACGCGGGAGTTCATGAAATCCAAATCCCAGAACACGCCCTTCATCGACCAGACGTTGAAAGGCCGGGTAGACTTGGTGATTTTGGGTTCGGAAATCCTGCTGGAGCGCTAACCGTTCGTTGTGCTGAGACCTGTTTTTCCGGCTTGACCCCAAATTTCGCCGTGCCGCTTGTGTTGCAGCAGTAGATTTGTGGCCGCGGGAAGGGGTTTCTAACCAGATACCCTTTCCCGTTTTTTCAACAGCGGGGCAATGCGCAGCCCAACCGCCAGCGGTCCGGATGCGGGTTTTGGCCGCGACCAGGCTCAAACCACATTTTTTCGACTGCCTGGGGATGTCCAGCCCCCTTTACCAGACCCACTATGAGTACCCTTCTCCCATCCGACACCCCCAGCCTTAGCACCGACCCGGGCAAGCCACTGATCGGCGTGGTCATGGGTTCCAGCAGCGACTGGGATACCATGCAGCATGCCGTGCAGATTCTCACGCACTTTGGCGTGGCCCACGAAGCGCGCGTGGTGTCGGCCCACCGCATGCCCGACGACTTGTTTGCCTATGCCGAGCAAGCCGGCCCACGCGGCTTGCAGGCCATCATTGCCGGTGCTGGTGGGGCCGCTCACTTACCAGGTATGCTGGCCGCCAAAACCACCGTGCCCGTGCTGGGGGTGCCCGTGGCCAGTCGCCACTTACAGGGGGTTGACTCGCTGCACAGCATCGTGCAAATGCCCAAAGGGGTGCCCGTGGCCACGTTTGCCATTGGCACTGCCGGGGCCGCTAATGCCGCGCTGTTCGCCGTCAGCCTGCTGGCCCTGCACGACCCGGGCCTAGCGGCCAAGCTGCAGGCGTTCCGCGCCGAACAAACGGAAGCCGCTCGCGCCATGACGCTACCCGTATGAACACCGATAGTCATATTGCAGCCATGACCCCGATTCTCCCGGGCAGTGTGGACGCCACTGGCCAGCGGGCCACCCTGGGAGTACTGGGGGCGGCCAGCTGGGCCGGATGTTTGTGCATGCTGCCCAGCGCCTGGGGTACTTTACTGCCGTGCTGGAGCCTGATGCGCAAAGTCCGGCCGGGCTGGTGAGTCACCACCACATCCAAACCGACTATAACGACCCGGCTGGGCTGGCGCAACTGGCCCACCTGTGCCAGGCCATCACCACCGAGTTTGAAAACGTGCCGGCTCAGGCCCTGCAAACGCTGGCGCTAACCCGCCCCGTAGCGCCTAGCGCGGCCGTGGTGGGCATTGCCCAAAACCGCATCGAGGAAAAAGCCCACTTCACCGCCTGCACTGACGTGTCAGGGGTGACCTGCGCGCCCTATGCGGTGATTGAAACGCTGGCCCAACTGCAGGCCGTTCAAGCCGACCGGGCAGATTTGCTGCCCGGTATCCTGAAAACCGCGCGCATGGGCTACGACGGCAAGGGTCAGGTCCGCATTAAGACCATCACTGAACTGGCTGCTGCCTGGGCGGAGCTGGGCGGCGTAGCCTGCGTGCTGGAAAAGATGTTGCCGCTTACCGCCGAGTACTCGGTGCTGGTGGCACGCGGCTGGGACGGGCAAGTGGTCAGCTTCGCCCCGCAGCGCAACGTGCACGTTGAGGGCATTTTGGCCGTGACCCACGCCTACGAAGGAAATATGCCGCACGTCCTGGCAACCAGGGCCCGCGACGCGGCTGTTTCCATTGCGCAGCATCTTGGTTATGTCGGGGTGCTGTGCGTTGAGTTTTTTGTGGTAGACGACGGCAGTGAGCACGGCGGTCTGGTGGTCAACGAGATGGCCCCGCGCCCGCACAACAGCGGCCACTACACTCTGGACGCCTGTGACGCGTCGCAGTTTGACCTGCAGGTCTATGCCATGGCGGGTTTACCCTTGCCGCAGCCGCGCCAGCATTCCCCGGCCATCATGCTCAACCTGCTGGGTGACGTGTGGTTTAACGCCAGTGGCCAACCGCGGGAGCCAGACTGGCGCTCCGTGCTGAGCCTACCGGGCACACACCTGCACCTGTACGGCAAGGAGCACGCGCGCATAGGCCGCAAGATGGGCCATCTGACCATCACTGGTCCGGATGTAGCCAGTGTCAAAACCGTGGCACGGCGCGCCGCTGTTTTACTTGGCTTGCCGGGGCTGGACGCCATCTAGGTGCCCGGCGGCCCGCTTTAATCGACGGGCATCCCGGCCACGAATAGCACCTGTCCCGTGATAAACCCGGCGGCCTCCGATGCGAAAAACGCGACGGCATGCGCCACGTCGGCTGGGGTGCCGGCCCGGTTTACGGGAATCTGCTGGATGGCCTGGTGCAGGTGGGCTTCCAGGGTAAGGCCTTTCCGGCGGGCGGTGGCTTCCGTCATCGCCGTGACGACGAGCCCGGGAGCCACTACGTTGGCCGTAATCCCATAGGGTCCCAATTCGACGGCCAGAGATTTAATGAAGCCGTGCATTCCTGCTTTGGCCGCACAGTAGTTGGCTCGGTCCCGGTGACCCTGCGCCGAGATACTGGATATGTTGACGATGCGGCCCCAGCCAGCGGCCTTCATGCCCGGCAGGCACGCTTTCGTCAGCAAAAAGCTGCCTCGCAAGTGTACGGCGATGACCTCATCCCAGTCCTGGACCGATATGGCCGCCAGGGGGCCGTCGCGGGCAAACCCGGCATTATTGACTACGATAGCCGGCGCGCCAACCTCGGAAGTAATATGCTCCACTGCCTCGGCTACGGCCTGTTCGTTCGCGACGTCGGCCCCCACGGCCAGGGCTTGCCCGCCGGCCTGCTCGATGGCCGCGACCGTGCGGTGTCCCGCCTGCGCGGTTTGGTCCAGCACAATCACTAGGCACCCATCAGCGGCGAGGCGTTGCGCGATTCCCGCCCCAATGCCTTGGGCGGCGCCGGTTACGAGGGCTATTTTGGGGGTTGAATGCATGACGTGAATGGCCGCCGGGGCGGTAAAAGTGAACGTAGGAAGAACGATACCTCAGAGTGATGGGGGCCCTAATCAAGAGCCAGCATGATGGGGCTGAACAGCTGTGCCCGGTTCCCCGGCAAGGCCTCAGCCCCTGCACCATGAGCGAGGTGGTAAATGTCGGTTGCAACCCGTGTAGTGGGGCCCAGGCCAACAGGTTCGGTACCCGGGCATCTACTTCCAGGCGCAGCCTTTCTCCCGGACCCAGAGCTTGTCCTGCCGCGGCCACCAGCTGTTGTGCCCCGGCCGTGTCGGGCGCTATGACCGGACCCAGCACCACCTGCCCGATGTTGCGCCAAGCCGCTGCATAGCCCCTGATTACCCCGTCATGCTCCAGTACCCACCAGTACTCAGCAAACAAAAGCAGCTGGTCGAGCACGGCCTGCCGGTTGGTACCAGTAACCTGCGCATCCAATCGGAAAATGGCGGCGCTGTCTGCCGGGGTTGCTGGCCGCACCCGGCCAGCACCCGCTGCCACGGGCCGGGGCTGGAAGTAGCCGATGTGCGTCGTCGTGGTGCTTAGTGTTCGGAAGCCTAGGCTCTCGTACAGGGGCCGGCCGGCTTCAGTCGCGTACAGCGCTACGGGGGCTCCGTGCGCTTCGGCCAGGGCGTGTTGCATCAGCCGCCTTCCCAGGCCCTGTCGGTTATAACGCGCGGCGACCAGGACCATACCGACAACGGCCAGCTCAGGGCCGTAGGGAGTTAGTACGGCGGTGGCCGCCAGATCACCTCCCGGGTCCGCCAAGCCATATACCTGCCCGACTTCAAACAGGAAACGCCATTTCTGCTCTTCGGGCGGCCAGCTGCGGTCTTGCGCTAGCCGCAGGCAAGCCGGCAGGTCGTCAAGCGACAGGCGCCGAATGGGTACTTCCCGCAATGGTGCTGGAACACGTGCTGCCTTGGTGATGGGGGGAGGGGGCACAGCGGATACTGCTGCACTAGAGGGGGAAGGTGTCATCGAACCAGTAGAATGTAGTAAGCTCGCACAGGAAAACTATGAGCTACCGCAGCAAGCGGGCCTAAAGTACCACCCGTCGCAGAAGTGCCACAAAGAAGGTACCTTACCGGCCTACCCGTATAGTCCGGTTTTATGAAAGCTGCTAGTCCGGTTACATTGCCCTACGCGACGCTCATTCCGTTGGAGCGCCACGGCCCGAATAGCTTAAGCCAACAGGTGACTTCCGGGTTTATCCACCTCATTCAGCAGGGGCTGCTGCCGGCAGGGGCGAAACTGCCCGGTACCCGTTCCTTGGCCGGCTTGCTGGGGCTGCACCGACAGACCGTGGTCGTGGCCTTCGACGAACTCGTAGCCCAGGGGTGGATTGAGCAGCTGGCTTCGAAAGGCGCACGGGTCAGCAGCAGCATCCCGGTTATTCGGCCGGCGGCCCTGTCGGCGGGCACCGCGCGCCGATTTGCGCCGCGCGCGGGTTTCGCCTACGAACCGGTTCCCCCGTACCCCACCACGGTCCGGGCTCCGTACGTGCCGCTCGTGCTCGACGCCGGCTCGCCGGATAGTCGCTTAGCGCCGCTGGCTTCTCTGGCGCGCAAGTACCGCGCCGTGTGCCTGCGCGCCAGCCAGCGGCGAGGACTGGGCTACGCAGACCCCAACGGGAGCGGGGCCCTGCGGCAGCAGTTGGCGCAGTACCTCCAAGGGACGAGGGGCCTGCCCGCGCAGGTAGAAAATGTGTTCGTGACGCGCGGCAGCAGCATGTCCCTATACCTGCTGCTGCGCCTGTTGCTGCGGCCCGGTGACACGGTGGTAGTGGGAGAGCGTAGTTACCACGGGGCCGACTACGCCTGCGCCCAACAGGGGGCCCGTCTCGAACGTGTGCGCGTCGATACCCACGGCCTGAACTTGGAAGAGGTGGAGGCCGTGTGTCGGCGGCAGGCGGTGCGGCTGCTGTACGTGACGCCTCACCATCACTATCCGACGACCGTCATGCTAGCGGCCGACCGCCGGGTTCGGCTGCTGCAGTTGGCCGAGCAGTACGATTTCATTATCCTGGAGGATGACTACGACTACGACTTTCATTACGATGGTGCCCCCATCCTGCCGCTGGCCAGCGCCGACCGCCACGGGCGGGTGCTGTACCTGGGCTCCTTGAGCAAGGTGCTGGCGCCGGCTTTCCGGGTGGGCTACGTGGTGGCCCCGCCCGATATCATCGAAGCCCTGGGACAGCTACGCCGGCACATCGACCACCAAGGCGACGCGGTATTGGAGCAGACTATTGCCGAGCTGTTTGCCGAGGGAGAACTGGGGGCGCATCTGAAGCGGGCCCGTTACCACTACCAGCAGCGCCGGGATGTGTTCTGCACGCTGCTGCGCCAGCAGGCCGGTTCCTGGCTGACCTTTGATGCGCCCGCCGGGGGCATGGCTGTCTGGGTACGCTTTGGCAACGAGGTGCATTTAAACGACCTTTCCGCTCGTTGCCGGCTACTGGGTCTGGGTATCGGGGATGGCCGGCTTTTTCAAGCGCCGACCGAAACCCGCGCCCACCACTTGCGTCTGGGCTTTGCCTCGTTGACTCCTCACGAGCTGACCCACAGTGTGGCGGTGATGCAACAGGCACTGAGTACGCTTTACTCATCGTAACGCAAAAGCCCTAAAATACCTCGGCTGACAAGCCCCTGGTAATGGTGGCCAGCATGAGCAGAAGGGCTTGAGTTGCATAACTCCCGCGGACACCGCCCTTCTCCCAACAGCGAAGGGCAGGCCATTCGCATCGAGGCCAACTTGCCAGGGAGCTGGCAGCCTATCAACTATCAGGGCGCGTTCGATTTCTCCATCGAAGTCCTCGTTGCCCTTGATTGAGATGTCATTTGAGCATGGCTCAACGCCCGGCATGCAGACGTTTTACAAATGCGCCTGAAAATAGGGTAACGTGAAATAGAGAACTGCCCCTTGCAGCAGCGTCAGTACCAGGGTAACACCCCAGAAAGCAGCTTTGCGGTTTTTATGGTGGAGCAGCAAAATAGCTGCCCACGCGCCGGGCGCCGCGCCAGGTAGCGTAGCTAGGTGCAGCGTTTTTTCAGCAATGCGGCGCTGGCCCCGTTGGGCTTTACGTTTATCCAAGGCAAACAGCACGAAACACAGTAGATTGAAAAACAACAGGCAACTCAAGAGTATCTTCATTGTACGGGAGGTGGCTCTTTCTAATTCGTGTGTCCCAGGTTTCGGCTTGGGTGGGTTCAAGAAGTGGCGAGGAAGAGGGAATATCACTGGTTTGGCAGACGGAGATTGCACCAGCGGGGCCGCAAGTTATTGAGCTGC
Source organism: Hymenobacter cellulosivorans (assembly GCF_022919135.1). Taxonomy (NCBI): domain Bacteria; kingdom Pseudomonadati; phylum Bacteroidota; class Cytophagia; order Cytophagales; family Hymenobacteraceae; genus Hymenobacter; species Hymenobacter cellulosivorans. The sequence goes on from NZ_CP095049.1 coordinate 3,100,076, forward strand.
GTTCAAGGGAGAGGTCTTTTGGGCTATAGATAAAAGACTTATCACCCTGGTAGAGCAGGTGTACAGAGTAATAAGTGGCGTAGGAGACGAACCGCAGTCGACCTTGATGTTGTGAAGCTGCCTTGAAGGTGATTTTACAGCTTGGGGGAGGTTGTCTACCAAGCCTCCTTTAGCAGTTCTGAAAAGCAGTTGCAACTTCGCCTGCCAGACAGTCTGCCGGGCGGGGTGTATCTGGTGCATCTGCAAAACGGCCCCCTAAGTGAAACCCGGCGGCTAGTGCATGTACCGTAATCAGCCGGAGGCTGATTACTTGAATCTCCTGTATTTGTCCTTGAATTATATGAAGAAGCTTATTCCCCTGTTTGGTTTTTCGCTCAGCTTGATGCTAAGTGCCTGTAAGAAGGATACCCCGGTTACGAAAACCGATTTGCTTACCGCTGGGGCTTGGCGTATCGTTGCTATGACTGCCAATCCCGGAATTCGGGATGCCAATGGTGTTGTCGTTACAGATCTGCTGGCTTTGGAACCGGCCTGCTTCAAAGACAATCTGACGCGCTATGAGAAGCCCAACACATTAACTTTTGACGAAGGTCCCACTAAGTGTGATCCAAGCAGCACACAAACCACTCAGCACACGTGGGCATTTAATGCAGATGAAACGGTCATAAACGCCGTCATATCGGGTGATAAAGTTGATTTTACTTTACTTGAGCTTACGGATAGTCGTTTACGTTATTCTTACACGGAAGGCGCTGGGGCTGGGGGGCACACAGTCACGATTGTTTTTAATAAAAAGTAATCCTCGTTTAAGTATACAAGTTATCGGCCGTGCCAAACGGCCACAAACGTCAATCCAAACGGACGTAGTTGGTTCAGAGAACTTGTTCAGCAATCTGGGTATTGCAACGGGTAGGTTCGTGATTAGAAACCTGGATTCGGACCATGAATATAGGTTACGCCTGCGTTTCTATACCGAGCGTGCAAAGGAGCTGCCTTACGTGAGGAGGAAATGAGTCCGATGCTTGGCTAGACTTTCAAATTCATCAAGAAAGCCCCGACTTGCGCCGGGGCTTTTTAAATAGCTAAGTCGTACTGAGTTTGCAGGCAGCATTACCTAGTGGCGTTGCTGAGTAGCTGTTCCTTCACTTAAGTATTTGCTTGTAGATGCGAGTCCGCTAGGCTGCAGGTTGGCCGGCCACTAACCCCGGACAAGTGGGCATCTTTTCATGCACCCACTTAAAAAGAAAGTGTTTATAGCTGATTGGTTACCGGTGCTGGGCGTCAATTCGTTGCAATAGAGAGGCTAGTCATACCTAGCCTCCGAACCCACCTGGGTCGCCCTTTGGCTGGTGGTCGATGGTGCTGGCGGGCTTGTTGGTACCCACAAACCAGGTAAAGCCGACGTAGCCCACCCGCGTTTCGTATTTGGTTTGTAAATCGGCGGTGAGCCCGGCTGCTTCCAGCTGGGTGTATTGGCGGCGGGTATTGAACAGGTCACTGACTCGCAGGGTGACGGCGGCCCGGTCGTGGAGCAGGCGCTGGCGCAGGGCCACGTCCAGCCCGTACAAGGCCCGCAGGCGGCCCTGGGGTACTACCAGCGGGGCGCGATAGTTACTGCTGAGTTGCACGGTCAGTGTTTTGGCTGGGCTCAACGTGTTGAGCAGATACGCCGTGCCCGTAAAATTGGCGCGGGTACCCGCCGCAGCGTAGCTGGTTACTTGATTGCGGTAGAAGGAACCGTTGACCAGCAGCTTCCACCACGCCGTTACAGAGTGCGTCAGGGAGAGTTCCAGCCCGTAGCTAGCCGTACGTCCCAAGTTCTGGTAGCTGGTGCGGGCAATAAAGTCGGGCTGACCGCTACGTCGGGTTGCCAGCGTATCCAGGGTGCGCAAACTTTGGATGGACTGGCTGGCAAAGCGCCCGAACAAGGTCGTGCTCAGGGTGGTAGCTTGCCAGGCTGCCTGATGACCTAGCTCGGCTACATGCACGTACTCGGGGCGCAGGCTGGGGTTGCCTACCACATAGTTACGCGCATCGGAGTAGATAGGCAGGGCAATGATTTGCAGGAAATTGGGTCGGTTCAGGCGACGCGCGTAGCTAAGCTGTAGGCGCTGGTCGTGGGGCAGCGTGCGGGCTATAGTGGCCGATGGAAACAGATTGAAAATTTCTTGGCTGGTTGAGCCGGCGGGCTGGACGCGGGCCCGCAGTCCGGTAAACTCGGCCCGCAACCCCACCTGGTAGTCCCAAGAGCTGCTTTTCTGTTGATAGGTACCGTAGGCCTGGGGAAGTACCTGCCGGTAATGATAACGGTAAGAGTCGGCGGCCTGGTGCACGAATTCGGCTCCGTCGGTTGGCTGCACCGAGTAGTCGGCCGTGCCGGGCGTGACCATGAGGTCGGTTTTCAGGCCGGCTCCCCAGCGGCGCTTGTCGTCGAGGGGATGCACGTAATCTACCTGCGCCGAGGGCATTTGGATGGTCACGTCCAGTAGCTGGCGGCGGGCCTGCCGTGGGTAGCTGACGGGCCCGTCCAGCACGCGCTGCTCGGTAGTTACGGTGCCCCCGTCGAGGGTATAGGTCGCACTGGCCGTTAGCTCGCGGCCGGGGTGGGTAGCCCAGGTGCGTCGGTAGTTACTGGCAAGGCGGGCCGTGTAGAGGTCGTCCGTTTCCAGATTCTGATTGCGCAGGATGAGGGAAGGCGCCGCGCCGCGCGTGAGCTGGGTTACGAAGTCGCTGGTCTGGCGCAGGTCGTTCTTATAGAGTTCTGCGGTCAGGGACAGGCGCTGCTCGGAACTCAGGCTGTAGTCCAGGCCCAGGCGCAAGGCTTCGTTGGCTTGGTGGCGGGTGGTGCGGCCGGTTTGGTCGGTGCCGGTAGTGCGGCCCTCAGCCGTAGCCACCTGCCGCAGGCCGGCACTACCGCGAAACTCATTATTCAGCCCGTTCAGGTTGCCATACACGTTGACCTTGCCTACCCGGCGACCCAGGCTGAGCGAGGCGTTGTACTTATTATAGGTGCCCACGGTAGTCATAGCTTCGCCGTTCCAGCCGGCCTTGGCCTGCTTTTTCTGCACCAGATTGATGATGCCGCCCGCACCCTGAGCCGAGTACCGAGCTCCCGGATTGGTGATGACCTCGATAGTTTCGAGGCGGCTGGCGGGCAGTTGGTCCAGGCGCAGGCTGCTGGGCGCAGGCTGACCGTCGAGGTAGAGCGTCACGCCCGCATTGCCCCGCAGGCTTACCTGCCCATTTTCGTCTACGGCCACGGAGGGTACTTTTTGCAGCACATCGGCCGCCGTGCCGCCTGTACTGCTGAGGTCCTTGCTCACGTGGATTACCTTTTTATCCAGGTCATCAACCAGGGCTGCTTGTTCGCCTTGCACCACCACTTGGCCCAACTGTACGGGCACCGGAGCCGCCAGCCACTCGCCCAGCCGGGCCGCCGGCGCGGCGGCGGTTAGCGCGACCAGCCGGCGGGCGGGCTGGTAGCCCAGCGCCTGAGTTCGCACTAGGTAATGGCCCAGCGGAATGCTGGCCAGGGCAAAGCGGCCATTTTCGGTGGTTTGGGCGTGAGCTACCAGGGCCGAGTCCGGCAGTTGGAGCAGCACTACGTTGGCAAAGGGTAGGGGCTGGTGCGTGGCTTGGTCCAGCAGCGTGCCCGACACTTCCCCCGGCGTTTGGGCCGACAGGGCGTGGGGCACTAAACCTGCCACTACCACCCCCAGCCAACCAAACCTGCGGACAGCCGATAGGCGGGGCGCCCAAAGACGAAAATGAGTAAGATGATTGGTGTAAAGTCTCGCAACTGATTGTTTGATAGACTTAATTGCAATGCAAGCTACATGGCAATGCCTACTACATTGAGCGAACGATGTCGGTTGTTTCATTGGTTTCAGTGGTAATGCAACTAGAATTTGATTGCCCGTCGCGGGTAGCTTTTAGATACTACCTGTCCGGAAGAGTACGTGCAAGAAAGCAGGCCTTATAAGCCGGCCACCGGGGCGGCAGTCGAGAGGTTGCTGATGAGGAGTGAGGCTGGCATCGTTCGGGAGGTTAGCTTATCGACGCGAATAACCGAGTCCTGAGCTCTGGTCCGTACCCGTACCAGGCAGCGGTGAACGTTATTGCCCGATTGCAGCCACACCAGGTAGCGCCCACTGGGGGCCTGACGGAAGTCGAAACGGTGACCGTAGGCCGGGGCGCGGTAGGTTTCTGTGAAAAGTGTTTGCCCGGTACTTAACCGCACCACCTGTACGCGCCCAGCCTGGGCCGTCGGATGGCTGATGCGTAAACGAAGGGCCGTGGGCGCCGTCTGGGTCAGGCTGATAGCCTCAGACGACTGGGCCCGGGCCGGTGTAGCAGCGGCGCACAGAACGGCGGCAAGGGCAGCGCCAAAAAGGGTGGTTAGCAGTTTCATATACTAGAAGGAAAGAGGTGGAACACGCGTCTGCCGGACAGAAGGCGGTGTGAGAATTGCTTTGGCTGGCAAGCCCGCCGTTACTTGGTTTGGCGCCGCAGAAAAAGGTAATAGGCCAGGAAGCCCAGAGCGGTGCTGAACAGCAGGATGATGACTGAGTGCAGGCCCAGCGGCCCAAACCAAGCACATACCGAGAGGCCGGCACCACTGCTCAGCAGCAGGGCCACCCACTTCACCACCTTGTTTTGTTCGTCCTGGGGGCTGGGCAGGAGACGCTCCACAACGCTTTCCGACACGCCAGCTGCTATGATCTGCCGCTTGAGCAGGTAGTTCAGCACCAGCGTGACGGCGGACAGCACGAAGCTGCACAGCAGATAAAGCCCGAATACGGGTAAAAATACCTGCTTGGCCAGCGGGTGCAGGGCGGCCAGATCGAGGGCCGGCAGGGCACTCTGCGCCTGGGCGCCCCAGGCCGGCAGGCAGAAAAGCAGGAGCAAAAGGAAGCGTTTCATAGGCTGAGGAGTGGGGTAGTACCGGATGAGACCGGTCAGTTTCAATCAGGTTGCAAAAAATTATGAAAGGGCCAGCAGGCTCATGCGCCGACGGTGCCGGGCCAGCAGCTCCAGGCACTGACCAGCCACCAGAAAGCCCGCTACCGCCATCAAACCAGCACCCAGCCCCGTAGACACTACCTGAAAAATCGGCAGCAGCGCAGCGCCAAAGAGCAGCAGGAAGACACTTATTACCCCCAGCACGAGCGTTGCCACCAGTACCAGCACCCACGGGAATGTCAGCTTAGGCTGGGGCAGCTGCGCCAGTACGCTGGCTGTCAGGTCGAAGGCAAAGGCCGGCTGCGGCAGGTGGGATGCCGCCGTAAACAGGCGCTGGTAGGTGGCCACCCGGCCCTGGCACAAGGGGCAGCCCTGCAGGTGGGCAGCCTGAGGAGCCGGCAGGCGGGAAAATGATTCGGCGGCCTCCTGGAGGTCCCGTTCGGTAAGATGAGAACTGGTCATAAGTCGTGGCGGTGGTAGCGGGCCAGCAGGTGCTGCTTGAGCTGCTTGCGCGCCCGGAAAAGGTAGTTTTTCACCGTGCCGTCCGGCAGGGAGGTTATCTGGGCAATTTCCTCATAGCTCAGCTCCTGCTGATGGTAGAGGGCAATCAGGGTGCGGTAGAGCGGGGGCAGGTGCTCAACGGCGGCGCTCAGAATATCGGCCAGGTCCTGGTCGAAAAGGGCCGTTTCGGGGTCCTGGTCCGTTACCGGTGGGGGCGGGGCCCGGCGCCCTTCCTCCCCCGTGCTATCCGGGGCGGGCTCGGTGGGGTCCAGCAGCACCAGGTGCTTTTTTTCCAGGTAGTGCAGGCAGGTGTTGTAGGTGATCTGGCCAATCCAGGTGGAGAGCTTGGCCTGAAACTTAAACCCGGCCAGGTTCTTAAAGGCCTTCAGGTATACCTCCTGGGCAATATCAGGACGGTCGGCCGGGTGCCGGATCATCTTAAATACCATCTGCGTAACCAGCCCTTCCGTGCGCTGCACGATATGCCCAAAAGCCGCGGAGTTGCCCCCCAGCACCTGCGCGACAAGCTGCTGATCGGTTACGGAAGAGGTGGGCTGGTTGCTCATCAAGGCATGAGACCGGTCAGCCGGAATGATGTTGCAAAGATTTTTTTTGCGGCAACAACTCCGTGTGCGAAGCAACGCTCCGCGCCACGTTAAACGGGCAGGGGCAGGGTTTGTAAGCCGAAAAACGCCCCCACGAAGCGGCTATACCTGGATGAGCCACTCGGTGGCTTTGGTAGTGTCATCAAAGGTGAGGACAATGGGCTGCTTGACGTTTTTGATGGCTAAGTCAAACGACATGCGGCTATAGAAACCGGCGGAATACACCCACGCCACATATTGTAGCCCCGTTTGATGCATAGCCGGAAACCATACCTGGCCGCCCCACTCCGCCGCGTGCTCCCACATGCTGCTCACCAGAGAGCTATCCATCAGTAGCTTACTACAGCGCTGCTGCTGCTGGAAGGACAGGATCTGATTGCAGCCTTCCATGATGCTGGCTTCATTCTGCTCGCTCTTCCACGTCACATGAAGCCAATCCTGTACTTGGTTATAAGCAATATGGAGGCTACTGGAATCGAACAGCGGGTGCATTGGAAGCAGAAAATGTGGACACGCAAAAATAGCAGCCTATTCTAAATGAGGGCTATGCGCTACAGGTAAATCCAAGGGCCCAGGCCCGGCTAACTTACACGGCGGCACCGGCCGTGGCCCTAAGCTAACCAAGGAAGACCTAGGGAGCAGGCTCTTTAAACGTGCGGTGGGGAGCTGTCAAACTGGCGAAAGAAACTGGGGTGCCAGGCAAAAAACTCGGGGAAGTCGAAAATGAAGATTGACTTCATATCGACTTCATGTCGGGTTGAGTGCTTTGTGCTACTCAACGGAAAGGCCGCTGGGCTAACTGCATAAGACAGAGTGCTGCGCTGCCCTTGGCGGCTGGCGTCAATTGCCTTGCCAACAGCTCCTTACCTAGAATAGAATCACCAACTGCCTGCTTAGGTCCTTATGAAAAGAATGTTCATGCTCAGCCTGATGAGCTGGAGCGTTTTGTGGTACACCACGAGCTGCTCGAAAGAAAAAGAGGAGAAGGAAGAAAAAGTCAAATTCCTGGTCACCAGTCCGCTGCAGAAGGACACGACCATCACCAAGGACTACGTCGCGCAGATTCATTCCATTCAGCACATCGAGCTGCGGGCCCTGGAAAAAGGCTACCTGCAGAAGATTTTCGTGGATGAGGGCCAGCAGGTGAAACAAGGGCAGGTGATGTTTCAGATCATGCCACTGCTCTACCAGGCCGAGCTGAAAAAGGCCGAGGCCGAAGCCAAGTTCGTGAACATTGAGTACCAGAACACCAAGAAGCTGGCCGACGGCAACATTGTGTCGCCCAATGAATTGGCGCTGTCGCAGGCCAAGCTGGAAAAGGCCAAGGCCGAAGTAGCCCTGGCTCAGACGCACCTGGGATTCACCACCATCAAGGCACCCTTCAGCGGCATCATGGACCACTTCCAGGCCCGGCTGGGCAGCTTGGTCGACGAGGGTGATTTGCTCACGACCCTGTCGGATAACAGCAAGATGTGGGTGTACTACAACGTCCCCGAGGCTGAGTATCTGGCCTATAAGGCCCACGTGCAGGCCGATGCCAAGCCCCAGGTAAAGCTGCGCATGGCCGACAACGAGGTGTTCGAGTTTCCCGGCGTAGTGCAAACCATTGAAGCCGACTTCAACAACGAAACCGGCAACATTGCCTTCCGGGCTACTTTCCCCAACCCCAAAGGCCTGCTGCGTAATGGCGAAACCGGCTCGGTGCTCATGACCGTGCCGCTGAAAAACGCCCTGATTGTGCCCCAGAAAGCCACCTTCGAGGTGCTGGAGAAGAAATTCCTGTACGTCGTCGACAACAAGAACGTGGTGCACCAGCGCGAAGTCACGGTAGCCTCCGAAATGCCCGACCTCTACATCATCTCCGGGGGCCTGAAAGCGGGCGACAAAATCATGCTCGAAGGCATCCGCAAAGTGAAAGACGGCGACAAAATCAGCTTCGAGTACCAAGAGCCCAAGTCGGTCATTTCCCACCTGAAAGTGTACTCTGAATAGGTGTTCGTTGCTCGTTGTCCGTTGTTAGGGTTGATTTTTTATATGCGCGACTGATGCGCACGACCTAACAACGGACAACGAGCAATGGACAACTAAACTCATCCGCTATGTTTAGTAGATTCCTTCGCCGACCCGTGTTTGCCATCGTTATATCGGTGGTAATCATGTTCCTGGGTATGCTGGCCATCAAGACCCTGCCCACGTCCCAATTTCCGGAGATTTCGCCGCCCATGGTGATGGTGAGCACGGCGTATCCGGGTGCCAGTGCCAAGGTGCTGACCGAATCGGTGCTCATTCCGCTAGAGCAGGCCATCAACGGCGTGCCGGGCATGAAGTACATGACTTCCGACGCCGTTTCGGCTGGCGAGGCCAACATCCAGATTGTCTTCAACCTGGGTACCGACCCCGAGCAGGCGGTAGTAAACGTAAATACCCGTATTGCCCAGATTCTGAACCGCCTGCCGGTACTGGTGCAGCGCGAAGGCGTGGTGGTAAACCGCGTGGTGCCCAACATGCTGATGTATGTGAACCTCTACAGTAAAGACAAGAATACCGACATGCGGTACCTCTTCAACTTTGCCGGGGTCAACATGCTGCCCGAAATTCAGCGCATCGACGGTATTGGCCGGGCTAGCATCCTGGGTTCCCGGCAGTACGCCATGCGGGTGTGGCTCAAGCCCGACCGGATGCGGGCCTATAACCTGTCCGTCGACGATGTCATGGAGGCCCTCAACGACCAGAGCGTGATTGGCTCTCCGGGCCGGATCGGCCGAAGTGACGGTAAGGAAGCCTCGGCTTTGGAATACGTGCTGACCTACAAGGGCCGCTTCAATGACGTGGAGGAGTATAAAAATGTCATTATCAAGGCCAACGCCAACGGCGAAACGCTACGCCTCAAGGACGTGGCCAACGTGGAGCTGGGCTCGGAATTCTACGACATCTACTCCAACCTCGACGGCTACCCTTCGGCGGCCATTATGCTGAAGCAAACCTACGGCTCCAACGCCTCCGACGTCATCAAAAGCGTGAAGGAGAAGCTGAAGGAGCTCAAGAAAACCATGCCGCCCGGCATGGACTACAAGATCAGCTACGACGTGTCGAACTTCCTCGACGCCTCCACCGAAAACGTCGTTCACACCCTGCGCGACGCCTTTATCCTGGTGGCCATTGTGGTGTTCCTGTTCCTGGGCGACTGGCGCTCCACGCTTATCCCGATTATTGCCGTGCCCGTGTCGTTGGTGGGTGCCTTCATTGCCATGCAGGCCTTCGGGATGACCATCAACATGATTACGCTCTTCGCCCTGGTGCTGGCCATCGGTATCGTGGTCGACGACGCCATTGTGGTCGTGGAAGCGGTACACGCCAAGATGGAGGAAAAGCACCTGTCACCGTATGGTGCGGTGCGCGAAGTGGTAGGTGAAATCAGCGGGGCCATCATTGCCATTACCATCCTGATGACGGCTGTGTTCGTACCGGTGGCCTTCATGAGCGGCCCGGTGGGCATTTTCTACCGGCAGTTCTCGATTACGATGGCCTCGTCCATCGTCATTTCCGGCATCGTGGCTCTGACGCTGACGCCGGTGCTCTGCGCCATGATTCTGAAGAACACCCACGGCCAGCCCCGCAAGAAAACGCCCATCAACCGCTTTATCGACTGGTTTAACCGTGGCTTTGAGCGCCTGACCGGCCGCTACACCAACTTCCTGGAAAAGGTAGTAGACCGCCGCATACTTACTTTCGCCATCCTGATTGCCTTCGGCCTGGGCATCTTCGGCATCTCGTCCACGCTGCCCTCGGGCTTTATTCCGGCCGAAGACCAGGGCATGCTCTACGCCATCATCCAGACTCCGCCCGGCTCGACGCTGGAACGCACCAACGCGTTGTCGCAGCAGCTCTCCAAGCTGGCCGAAAAAGTGCCCGGCATCGAAAGCGTGTCGTCGCTGGCGGGCTACGAGGTACTGACCGAGGGCCGTGGCTCCAACGCCGGCACCCTGCTGATTAGCCTCAAGCCATGGTCGGAGCGGGAGGAATCCGTGCACGATATCGTGGAGAATCTGGAGAAAAAAGCCAAGGAAATTCCCGGCGCGACCATCGAGTTCTTCGAGCCGCCGGCAGTACCGGGCTACGGCGCGGCGGGTGGTTTCCAGCTCCAGTTGCTCGACAAAACCAGCACCGGCGACTACAAGGCGCTGGAAAAAGTGAACGAAGACTTCATGGCCGAGCTCAAAAAGCGCAAGGAACTGGCCGGGCTGTTTACCTTCTTCTCGGCCAACTATCCGCAGTACGAGCTGCAGATCGACAACCAGCTGGCCATGCAGAAGGGCGTGAGCATCGGCAACGCCATGAATACATTGAGCATTATGGTGGGCTCGACCTACGAGCTGGGCTTTATCAAGTACCAGCGCTTCTTCAAGGTGTTCGTGCAGGCCTCGCCCGAGTACCGCCGCCTGCCCAAGGACATCCTGGACATGTGGGTGAAGAATGACAAGGGCGAAATGGTGCCGTTTTCGGCCTTCATGAAGATTGTGAAGGGCCAGGGCGCCAACGAAATCAACCGCTACAACATGTACCCCACGGCCTCCATCCGCGGCGACGCAGCCCCGGGCTTCAGCTCGGGTGAGGCCATCAAGGCCGTGCAGGAAGTAGCCAAGAAAACCCTGCCCCGCGGCTACGACATCGACTGGGGCGGCTTGTCGAAAGACGAGGTGAGCCGCGGCAACGAGGCCATCTACATCTTTCTGATTGTACTCGGCTTCGTGTATCTGGTACTGGCTGCTCAGTACGAAAGCTTCCTGCTGCCGCTGGCCGTTATTCTGTCGTTGCCGGCCGGTATTTTCGGCTCCTTCCTACTAATCAAAACCCTGGGCCTGGCCAACAACATCTATGCCCAGGTGGGTTTGGTCATGCTCGTGGGTCTGCTGGGTAAAAACGCGGTGCTTATCGTGGAATTCGCGGTGCAGAAGCACGAGGAGGGCATGACGGTGCGCGACGCGGCTATTGAAGGTGCCAAAGTGCGTTTCCGCCCGATTTTAATGACCTCGTTTGCCTTCATTGCCGGTTTGATTCCGCTGGTGCTGGCCCACGGCGCGGGCGCCATCGGCAACCGCACCATCGGCACCTCGGCCCTGGGTGGCATGCTGTTCGGCACCGTGTTCGGCGTCATCATCGTGCCCGGCCTATACTACATCTTCGGCACCTTGGCCTCCGGCCGCAAGCTCATTGGGGATGAGAATGAACACCCCTTATCCGAATTCGAGCCCCACGTTTTAGTTGAAGAAGTTGAGTCCCATGCTTAAAAGACGCATTTATCAAGGCCTAAGCGCGGCCGTCCTGGCGTTAGCAGTTGGAGCTTGCAAAACGCCGACCCTGGTGCAGAAAAACGAAAACCGCACCGTGCCGGCCAGCTTCACCGGCAGCCCTACCGACTCGACCAACGTGACCCGGGTACCCTGGCGGGAGTTCTTCACCGACCCCAACCTGGTGGCCCTCATTGACACGGCCCTAGAGCGCAACCAGGAGCTAAACATCACGCTCCAGGAAATCGACATTGCCCGCCAGGAAGTCCGGGCCCGCAAGGGCGAATACCTGCCCACGGTGGGCCTGGGCGCGGCGGCCGGCGTGGAAAAAGCCGCCCGCTACACCCTGCCCGGCGCCACTGAGGAAAACGTGGACATCAAGCCTGAGCGCCGCACCCCCGACCCGCTGACCGACTTCCAGGTGGGGGCCTACGCCAGCTGGGAAGTGGACATCTGGCACAAGCTGCGCAACGCCAAAAAGGCTGCCGCCGCCCGTTACCTGGCCTCGGTGGAAGGTAAAAACTTCACGGTGACCAACCTGATTGCCGAAATTGCCACTTCCTACTACGAGTTGCTGGCCCTCGACAACCAGCTGGCCATCATCCAGCAGAACCTGCAGATTCAGGGCAACGCGCTAAAGGGCGTGCGCCTGCAAAAGGACGCGGCCCGCGTGACGGAGCTGGCCGTGCGCCGCTTCGAGGCCCAAGTGCACAACACCCAGGCCAAGCAGTTCCTGATTCAGCAGCGCATCGTGGAAACGGAAAACCGGATCAACTTCCTGGCCGGCCGCTACCCCCAGCCGATTGTGCGCAACGACGCCACGTTCAACGAGCTGGTGCCCAAAGCTGTGCAAGCCGGCATCCCTGCTCAGCTGCTGCAAAACCGCCCCGACGTGCGCCAGGCCGAGCAAAACCTGGTGGCGGCCAAGCTGGATGTGCAGGTGGCCCGGGCCAATTTTTACCCTTCGCTGCGCATTACCGGCGCGGTGGGTTCGGCCGCTTTCCAGCCCGGTTTGCTGGCTACCTTGCCCGAGTCGGTGCTGCTGTCGGTAGCCGGGGATATTGCCGCCCCGCTGATCAACAAGAACGGCATTAAGGCCTTGTACTACAGCGCCAACGCCCGCCAGACCCAGGCCGTGTACAACTACGAACGGACGGTGCTCAACGCCTACATCGAGGTGGCTAACCAGTTGGCCAACATCAATAACCTGGAAAAAACTTACGGCGAGAAAGCCAAAGAAGTACAGGCCCTGGACGAGTCGAGCACGATTTCCAACAGCCTGTTCCGCTCGGCCCGCGCCGACTACACCGAGGTGCTCTTCACCCAGCGCGACGCCCTTGAATCGAAGTTCGACCTGGTCGAAACCAAGATGCAGCAGCTCAACGCCACGGTAAACGTGTACCGGGCCCTGGGCGGCGGCTGGAAATAACGCCCAATCTTAACCTCTATACCCCCGCCAAACAGCCCCGTTCTTCTAGGACGGGGCTGTTTTTTTTGACCTAACGGCCGTTTAGGTTTAGCTGCTATACGGCATAGAACTGCTGCCGCGTCTGAATCAGTAGGTCTACGGCGTGTTGCTTGTCGGGGGCGTCGGGTAAGGTTGATTCGGCAAAAGCGGCTTCGACCTGCTGCACCAGCGTTTCGGCCTCGGCTACCAGGGTGTCGTACTCAAACTCGCCGCGGCGGATTTGGAGCAGGAAGTCCCGGTCGGGGCGGCGCACGTGGAGTTGGCCGGTGGTGGCAATTTCCAGGGCCGTGCGCAGCAGCCGAAACACGTGGAGCATATTTTTGGCGTCGTAGTTCTTGCCGTGCTGCACCGTGTTTTCGTAGCGCTCCACGTTGCGGCGGCCCACCCAGTCCCAGTATTCCTTATACACGCGGCAGTAAGTAGAGTAGCCGTTGCGGTTGAACGACAGGTAGGCCACCGGCACCTCGCCCTTGGGCACGGCTGAGAGCAGCACGTCGTTGGAGGTTACCGCATCCTTTAGTAGGCCGCGGTAACCGAGCCTAGGAACCTCGGCCGTATCCACAAACAGGGCGTACAAATCCGTCAGGTGGGGCACGTTGGCCAAGCCGCACTGCTCGGCCGTGTAGCCCTGGCGGGTTAGCCACTTATCGGCTGGCATGGCCCCGGCCCCCACCGTCACGTAGCAGAAGTCCAGCACCGACTTGCGGGCCGGAGGCTCAGGGTTGTTGATTTTCTTATTGAGCCCCTTCGCCTTGCGAATCTGGGCTACGGCGTACTCGGCAAAGGTCTGGCGGCAGAGCTTGGACAGAAACTGCGCCGGCCGAAACGCCCGAAACAGCGGGTGCTCAAACCGGACGCAGTCGGCGGGTGAGCCCAGGATTTCCAGGGCTGTGGGGTTGTTTTTGAGCAGTAATTCCACAAACCGGCGCAGCTCGTAGAACACTTCGTCGTTGGTCGAGTTAGCTACCTGCGGTACGTAGTCGAGGCCGTAGTACAACTCCTCAGGCAGTACGAACACGCCTTTCAAATCGGTGTCGGAGTGGGGCAAATCGGTGCCGTAGGCCCGGCTGCCGCTCACGGCTTCGAAGAGTATCAGGTTGTGCTGGCGCAGGTAGTCGATGGTCAAGCCCGTTTCGCTCGGAGTCATAAGGGTAAGGGAAAGGAGCCAGCCAGCAGCTGTTGGAATACCTTGTTGAGTTCCGGCGTCGGGTCGGAACCGGTGGGCACGGGCAGCGTGTCGCGAGCCGCTTGGCAGGCGGCGTACTCCTGTTCCAGAAACTCGACCAGGGCTGCCGGCCGGGGTACGGTCGTTTTTTCGGTAGCCTGGGCTTTACGTTCCAGAAGCTCATCTACTTCCGGACTCAACGCCGCGGGCAGCAGCTCGCGCAGTCGGGTGAATTCTATCGGCGGCAACGCGTGCCGGGTCCTGATCCAGCGGGCGGCCAGGGCTGAGCGCAAGGCGTAAAACAGCCGCTTGAGCCGCACTGCTTCCCCGGTCAGGTCGGTTTCCAAACCCCGACGCACTAGCCCTAAGTAGTGGTGCAGCCCCGCCCGCAGATTGAACGTGCCCGCCAGCAGGGGCTGCACAGCCGGCAGAAACTCGGGTGCTGCGTAGTACACTGCCGGCGACTGTAGCCACTCAAACAGGGCTGCGTTGGAGCTGCGCAGTAGCTTCAGGGCCTTGCGCAAATCCCAGCCGGCCAAGTCCAGTTCCTCATCCACGGGAAAATTGAGCGTGTCGGGGCCGTCGTCGAGGGTGAGGTACCAGCCCGGCCGCCGCAGGTAGATAAAGCGCACGTCGTAGTCGGAGTCGGGGGAGGGGAAGCCCCAGGCCCGGCTGCCCGACTCGCAGGCGTACAGAATGCGGATGTCATGGTCAGCTTCAAGCCGGGTGAGGGCAGCGGCAATGCGGGTCTGCATGGGAGTTTAGTTGTTAGTTGCTTGTTGTCAGTTGTTAGTTCGTGCTGACCTCTGCTCCTAACAACTGACAACAAGCAACTAACAACTACCACCTACAGCCGCGGGTCGACGGCCTCACTTTCCAGGGCCAGCACCCCGAATACGCACTGGTGCACGGCCCGCAGCGGCTGCCCGGCCACGAACCGCTCCAACCCTTCCACGCCCAGGGTAAACTCGCGCAAGGCCAGGTTGCGCTTGGCTTTCACACCCCGCTCACGCAGGCGCTCCAGGTTGCCGGGTAGCAAATAATCAGGGCCGTAAATGATGCGCAGGTACTCCCGACCCCGGCACTTGAGAGCCGGCTGTACCAGGGTTTTTCCTTCGGGGATGAAGTCGTAGGGCTTCACCACCATGCCTTCCCCGCCGGCGGCCGTCAGGTTGGTCCACCACTGGGTGGCGGCTTCCACGTCGGCAATGTCGCCTAGGTGTACTACGCGGTAGGGCGTGGCCCGGAGCAGACTTTCGTCGGCCTGGCTCAAGGCACGGAGGGTTTCTATGTGCCAGGCGTGGTCTTTGTCGAAGTAGGTTTTGCCTTCGGTGGCGAGCAGGTGAAACGGGGCCAGGCGCAAATCGGCCAGGCTTTCCACCGGCCAGCAGTAGCGGCGGTAGGCTTCGGCGTAGTGCTGAGCGGCCGTTTGCCGGGCCGAGGTGCGGGCCAGCAGCGCCTCCACGCCGTCGAGGCCCCGGGTGGCGGCTTGGGTAAGCACGGCGGCAGCTTCGGGCAAAGCAGCGGTGGCTGCCGCAGCTACGGCGGCGTACTGATTTTTAATCAGCTCCTGGGCCTTGGCCGACCAGGGCAGCAGCTCGGCATCGAGGCAGAGCCAGTCGGTCTGAAACCGTTCCCAGAACCCGGCCGCCGTCAGGGCCGCCTGCAGCTTTTCCAGGAAGGCCGCTTCCAGCGCCGGGTCGTTGAAGAAGTTGCGGCCGGTGCGGGTGTAGACTTTGCCGGGACCTTCGCCTACCACGCCGAAGCGGCGCCGGGCGGCGTCTTCGCTCTGGGCCAACACCACTACTACCCGGCTGCCCATGTGCTTTTCCTCGCACACCACCCGACTCAGGCCCTGGCGGCGGAAGTAGTCGAAGGCTTCGGCCGGGTGCTCCAGCAAATCGGGCAAAGCGCTGGTTTCCGACGGGCTCATCGTGGGCGGCAGGTAGAGCAGCCACTTCGGGTTCAGGGCAAAGCGCGACATGACCTCCAGCGCGGCTGTGGCGTTTTCCTCCCGGATGGTCACCGAGGGCAGCAGGCGGGTTTTGATGATCTGCTTGCCTAGCACGTCGGTGATGTCGAGCAGTTCGTCGTGCTGCTGTTGGGCAGTTAGGTTGTTGGTTTCTGGTGCTTGATTGTTGGCTTCGGCCAACCGGCGCAGGTAATCCAGTGGGCGGACCGGCTCACAGTACACCTGGGCGGCGGGCACGGCCACCAATTCTCGCTCGGGGTAGCGCAAAGCCGTGAGGCGGCCGCCGAAGACGCAGCCAGTATCAATGTCGATGGTATTGTTGAGCCATTCGGGGTCGGGCACGGGCGTGTGGCCGTAGACCACCATGGCCCGGCCGCGGTACTCGGCGGCCCAGTTGTAGCGCACCGGCAGGCCGAATTCGTCGATTTCGCCGGTGGTTTCGCCAAACAGGGCAAAGGCCCGCACGGCGCCCGAGCCCCGGCCCTGCATTTCCTCCCGCATCCCGGCGTGGGCCACCACCAGCTTGCCGCCATCCAGCACGTAGTGGCTCACCAGCCCGTCCAAGAACTGCCGCACCTGGCTTTTGAACGTATCCGATTCCAGGGCCAGCTGGGCCACGGTTTCGGCAAAGCCGTGCTTCTCGTTGACCTGCTTGCCGTTGAGGTAGCGCAGCAGCTTGATGTCGTGGTTGCCGGGCACGCACAGGGCCTGTCCGCCCTGCACCATGCTCATGACCAGCCGCAACACCTGCGGGGAAGCCGGGCCCCGGTCCACCAAGTCACCCAGAAATAGGGCCCGGCGGCCTTTGGGAGCCGTCACGCGCACGCCCAGGTCGCGGGCGTCCTGAGTGGGCGCCGTTTCCACAGTATAGCCTAGCTTATCAAGCAGTTGCAGCAGCTCGTCGTAGCAGCCGTGCACGTCACCAATGATGTCGAAGGGGCCCGTATCCTGCTTGCGGTTGTTGTAAAGCGGGTCGCGCACGATGGTTTGCACGGCGTCGATTTCCTCAGTGCCGCGCAAATGGAAAATGTGGCGAAAGCCTTCCTGCTTGAGGGTTTTGAGGGAGCGGCGCAACTGCTGCCGCTGCTGCGGCACCACGTGCCGGCCCATGTGCTGCCGCTCGGCCCGGGCGCGGTTGCGGTCCTCGGCTACTCGGTCGGGCACGTCGAGGATGATGGCCGTGGGCAGCATGTGGTAGTCGCGGGCCAGCTGGACCAGGGTTTTGCGGGCTTCGGGCTGCACGTTGGTTGCATCCACCACGGTGAGCAGGCCGCGCTTGAGACGTAGACCTACCAGGTAGTGCAGCAGGGCAAAGGCATCGGGGGTAGCGGCCTGATCGTTTTCGTCATCCGACACCAGCGTCCGGCACTGGTCCGACGACACGATTTCGGAACCCCGGAACAGGCGGCGGGCAAAAGTAGACTTGCCCGCCCCGGACGTGCCGATGAGCAACACCAGGGAAAGTTCGGGCAGCTTAATATTCGTGTAGGGCATGGGGAAGGAGTACAGGCTTATTATTGCGCAGTTTTGCTAGTAATAAGGCTCAGTAAAAATGGGCAAACTCTGTTATTTCCAGTGCCTGCCAAATGAAACTATCAATCGAACGACTTATCAGAGAAGATGACATCAGTCCACTCTTCTGGGGGATGAACGAAACGGACCTCCTACGAATATGGCCGCACATGGCCAACGATATCCGGGAAGGTCGGCAGAGCAAAACTCCGCTTTTAAACCTGGATGAAGTCGAGCTCTATTTTACCAAGGATTATTACCAGGGTTTGAGCCAGCTGATTATCCAAGTATGGGCCATTGAACCAGCTGCCGAAACGCAGTATCTGGACTTTGGCTGGATCAACAATCGGGTAACTTTGGGAGCAGTCCGGAAGCTTTTAACCAGCCGGGGCTGGGAGTATGAAGAAGGACCAAACCCTGGCTATGCAGCGCCCTTGCTAATGGTTGAAAAGCGGGCAGCTTTCCTGTTTCAGAACGCTGAAGACGGCTACCTGCTAGAGAAAATCGTCATCTACAGTCCCGAAGATGCGCTCCGACGCTACCAGATTGCGCAGAATATGAAGCGGCTATAAATAATCCGCCCCGCCTGCTGATTGGCTTACCGCTCAAACACCGCTAGCTGCGAGGGAGCCCCGAATTCCGCCGCTTCCGGTCCCAGGGGCTCGACGCGCACGTGGTAGCCGTGGCGCTCGGCCACGCCCGTGGCCCACTCTGCAAACTGCGCCCGGCTCCACTCAAAGCGGTGGTCGGTGTGGCGGAAGTCGCCGGCTGAAAGCTGCTCGTAGCGCTGGTTATAGTCGGCATTGGGCGTAGTTACCAGTACAGCCCCGGGCTGGGCGCGGGCAAACACCACCTGCTCGAAGGCCGCCAGCCGGTTTTCGTCGAGGTGCTCTATGACCTCTACCACGGCGGCCGCGTCGTAGCCGGCCAGGCGCGGGTCGTGGTAGAGCACCGAGCCTTGCGCGAGAGTGAGCCGCTCGCGCTGCCGCGGCGGCATTTCGGCCACGTGCAACCGCTCCTGGGCCCGCTGCAGCTCCCGCATCGACACGTCCATGGCCAGAATAGATTCTACCTGGGGCAGCTTGAGCAGGCGGCGCACCAGCTTGCCTTCCCCGCAGCCCAGATCCAGCACGCGCTTGGCACCCAGGCGGCGAATTTCCTCGGCTACCCGGTCCAGGCGCACATCGTGGAGCTTCTGCTTTGCGGCGGCCGGCTCGGGTTGGTCGGGCGTCGGGAGTTCGGCTTCTCCGGAATTGTCCTCCGCTTCGGCCGCCAGCGGCAAAATGTCTTCCAGGGAGTCGTCCGCGGCGGCTTCGTCGCCGGCGAGCAGGCGTTCCAGGGTCGGGTTGACGTACTCGGCCAGGTTGCGCAGGTAGCGGCGGGTGATAAACTCCCGGTCGGGGTGCTGGGGCAGCCAGGCCGCGCCCCGGTGCAGCAGCTTCTCGGCCTCCTGAGCATTTACCCAGTAGTGCTTGTCGTTGTCGAGCACCGGAATCAGCACGTAGAGATGGCTGAGCAAGTCGCGCAGGCGCAGGGCCGAGTGACGCAGGCGCAGGGTGAAGTAGCGACTGTTACCCCAGTCGGGCACCGTCGGGTCCAGGACGTGGGCCTCGGTTTCGACTTCGTAGCCCAGGGGCGCAAACAGGCGCACGAGCTGCTCGGCGCTGGCCGCGGGCATCACGGCTACGGTAGCTTCCAGGGGCAGCAACACCTCGGGCAGCTCGGGGCGGTCCTTGCAGGTGCCGTTCATGGCCGTGTTAAAGGCCTTAATCAGGGCCGCACTCAGAAAGGACGAGGCCACGTAGGGCCGGTCGTTGACGTACTGCTCCAGGGCAAACCCTTCGCCGGCCGGCCCGCGGTGGTTGCGCACCAACGCCACGGGGTCAATATCGAGCAGCACGGCCGCCGTGCACCGCTCGGGTGTGGCTTCGGGGTAGAAAATATGCACCTGGCCACCGGCTACTTCCAGGGTTTGCAGGCGGGCCGGGTTCTTGTGCAGCAGGTAGCCCAAATCGGTGGCGGGCTGGTGGGTAGTAGTAATGGTAAGCAGCATCTAGTTCGGATAAAGCAGAAAGAATGAGGCTGTAATCAAAGGTAGACGGCATTTGCCCAAATGCGGCTAGCCGCGCAGCAGTCAGTTTTGCTATACCTGCTTTGGTAAGGCCGCCCGCTACCTTATTCGCCGCCGTGCGCGGGCTGCGGGCGGCTGGTGGTAAGCGTTGAGCCCGCGCTGGCCACCACAATGAAAAGTACCGCCAGCCATTGGGCAACGGTCAGGTTTTCGCCCAGCAGCAGCCAGCCAGAAAGGGCGGCGGCGGCCGGTTCCAGGCTCATCAGGATGCTGAAGGTACGCGTGGGCATGGTGCGCAAAGCCTGCATTTCCAGTGAAAAGGGCAGCACGCTGGAAAACAGGGCCAACAAACCCGCCAACAGCAGCAAATGCGGCGTCAGGGCCAGCAGGCCGCCGCTGCCTACCCCAAACGGCAGCACCGGCAAGGCCGCAAACAGCATGCCCACCGTCACGGCTACCGGGCCCGGCAGAGCTGCTGCCGTGCGCTGCCCCAGCACGATATACACCGCCCAGCACCCACCGGCGGCCAGCGCCAGAACCATGCCCAGCAAGTCGATTCCCTGCCCGCCCCAGGGCGCAATCAGAGCAATGCCGGCCGCGGCCAGCGCCACCCACACAAAGTCGAACCAGCGCCGCGAACCCGCCAGGGCCAGACTCAGCGGTCCAATAAACTCCAGTGTAACGCCTAAACCCAGCGGAATCCGGGCCAGGGCCTCATAAAACAGGAAGTTCATCGTGCCCAGCGCCAGTCCGTAGGGAATTACCTCGCGCCACTGGGCCGCGCGCAGCTGCCCCAGCTTCGGCCGAACTACCACCAGCAGCACCACCGCCGATAAGCCGATCCGTAGGCTAGCAGCCGTAGCCGGCCCGAGCACTGGAAATAGGCCCTTGGCAATAGCCGCTCCGGCCTGCACGCTTACAATGGCGAGCAACACGGCGGGCAAGGGCGGAAGAGTAAAGCGGGAGGAATTGTTCATCTAAGCCTGACTGCCCCGGCTACTTCACCCGGGGCGGCTGCAAAAGTGGACATTTCCCGGGCCGCAACCCAGGCCCAGGCCGCTATTTCACGACCAGGCTGCCGCGCAGCATGCCCATGCCACAGGTAAACTCAAACCGGCCGGCCTGCTGGGGCAGCAGCTCCACCAGCGTCGTCTGGAAGGCGGGCAGCTCCCGGCGAATGCTGAAATCCGGAATCAGGAGCTCCTCGGAGCAGCTGTTGTCCTCGGCACGGTAGAAGCTCAGCTGCACGGGCTGACCCCACTCCACCTCTATTACGTCGGGCGAGTACCCTCCCTTGACGGTAATGGCTACCGCCTGGATACCGCCCGAGCCGGACACGGCAGTCGTGATATGGCGGGTCGAAAAGAAGAAGTACCAGATGACATACGCAGCCAGGCCCAGCCCGCCCAGCGTAACAAGAATTTCGGTAGTATCCATGAGGGTTCCAGAGAAGTTATACATGCGGTACGCAACCGGTTGAATGCGGCGCGACGCTCTGCTTCGCGCTACACCATTCTGAGAAGCTGCTTGAGCTTCATAGGAGGTATTTTGCGCACCAAGTGACAGCGTCAGTATGCACGATTTTCCATTTTGCCTGAAGCGTCAGCCAGTTGCCATGACGTTCAGTCTGGCGATAACCCTACCGGGCCGTAAAGCCGCGCAGACGCAGGGAGTTGGTTAGCACCGATACCGAGCTCAGGGCCATGGCCCCAGCCGCCAGCATGGGCGAAAGCAGCCAGCCAAAGACCGGGTAAAGCAGACCGGCTGCCACGGGGATGCCTAGCGTGTTGTAGATAAAGGCGAAAAACAGGTTCTGGCGAATAACGCGAATCGTTTGCCGGCTCAGGGCAATAGCCGTAACCACGCCCTGCAAATCGGAGCGCATGAGGGTGATGCCGGCCGCTTCCATGGCCACGTCGGTACCCGCGCCGATGGCCAGCCCGATGTCGGCTAGGGCCAGGGCCGGCGCGTCGTTGATACCGTCGCCGACCATAGCCACAGTGCGGCCTTCGGCCTGCAGCTCCAGCACTTTACTGGCCTTGTCCTGGGGCAAGACTTCGGCAAAGTAGCGCGTGATGCCCACTTGCCCGGCCACGGCGGCGGCCGTTTGCGGGTTGTCGCCGGTCATCATCACCACCTCGATGCCTTGCTGTTGCAGTTGCCGGATAGCTGCGGCGGAAGTGTCGCGCACGGTATCGGCCACGGCCAGCACGCCCACGCCCTGGCCGTCTATGGCCACGTAAAGCACGGTTTTGGCCTGGCTGAGCAGCTGCTGGGCGTGCGTTTCTAATTCCGGCGTTAGCGCAATTGCTTCTGCAGTTAGCAGGCGGCGGTTGCCGATGAGCACCGTTTGGCCCTCAACCGTGGCGGCGGCGCCGTGGCCGGCTACGGCCCGGAAGTCGGTGGCGGGTAGCGCGGTGTAGTGCTGGGCATCGGCGTAGCGGACAACGGCGGCCGCCAGCGGATGTTCACTTTGCCGCTCCACGGCGGCTACCAGCTGCAGCAGGCGGGCTGCGTCCTGGCCGGGCGCGGCCGCAAAGTCCGTCACGGCAGGCTCCCCACGGGTGATGGTGCCGGTTTTGTCGAGCAGCACCGTGTTGACCTGGTAGGCTTTTTCCAGGGCTTCGGCCGAGCGAATAAGTACGCCGTGCTCGGCACCCTTGCCGGTACTGACCATGATGGCCGTGGGTGTGGCCAGGCCCAGGGCGCAGGGGCAGGCAATGATGAGCACGGCCACGAAGTTGACCAAGGCCAGCGGCAAACGGCTTTCCACCGGAGCCAAATCAAACCAGAGCACAAAGGTCAGAATGGCAATGACAATGACCGTGGGCACGAAGATGGCGCTGACTTTATCGGCCAGGCGCTGAATCGGGGCCCGGCTGCCCTGGGCGTCTTCCACCAGCTTCACAATCTGGGCCAGCATCGTGTCGGCCCCCACTTTGGTAACGCGGAAGCGGAAGGAGCCGGTTTTGTTGAGTGTGGCCCCAAAAACCGGGTCGCCCGGCTGCTTTTCCACCGGCAGACTTTCCCCGGTCAGCATGGCCTCGTCCACGGCTGAGGTGCCTTCCAGCAGCACGCCGTCGGTAGCCACTTTCTCGCCCGGGCGCACTACTATCACGTCATGAAGCTGCACCTGCTCGATGGGTACGTCGATTTCCTGGCCGCCGGGGCGCACCACCCGGGCCGTTTTGGCCTGCAAGCCCAGCAGGGTTTTAATAGCGGCTGAAGTTTGGGTTTTGGCCCGTTGCTCCAGCACCTTGCCCAGCAGAATCAGGGCAATGATGGTGGCCGTGGTGTCGTAATAGACTTCGGGCATCAGGCCCCGGTTCGTAAACCAGCCCGGCGCCACGGTGGCGGCCAGGCTGTAGAGAAACGCGGCCCCAGTGCCCACCGCAATCAGGGTATCCATGTTGGCGGCGCGGTGGCGAAAGCCGTTCCAGGCCGAGGCGTAAAACTCCCGCCCACTGTAGAGCAGCACCGGCAGCGTGAGCAGCAGCAGCAGGTAGTTGAGTGTTTGCATATTGATGCGCTGCATCAGGGCAGGCCAGAGCATGAGCATACTCAGCGGCATAATTACCACCGACAAACCCACGGCCACCCAGAACCGGCGCTTAAGCTGCTGGTAGGCTTGCGCTTTCTGCTTGTCAATGGCGGCCTGGCGGTCGGCGGCGCTGGTGTCCGGGGCGCGCTCGGTCACGCCGTAGCCGGCTTTTACCACGGCTTCTTTGAGGGTATTGGGGGAGGCCTGGTCGGGCAAGTACTGCACGGTGGCCTTTTCGGTGGCATAATTCACCAAGGCACTCTGCACGCCGGGTGTGCGGGTCAGGGACTTCTCCACGAAGGCTGCGCAGGAGGCGCAGGTCATGCCTTCGATGTCGAGAGTCGTGGTTTCGGGAGCGGAAGTATTCATAGCAACACAGCTAAATCAAAGTGGGAAAGGGCCCGGTGGCCGCCGGGAGCGGCTTGCCTCGGGACCATACAAAGGAACAAGGCCGCCGGGCGGAAGTTGGTACGGAATCCTGCCAGAATCTTGCATAATTTGTATAGGGCCCACGGCAGTCGACTTACATAATTGCGCTGCATACTTGCAGAATATTGGTCGGCCTGGTTTCGCTAAACCAGGGGAGAAGCAGCCACCAGTTTCCTCCTAGCGTCTTTTTCCAGCCTTTTCACCGCCGGTCTTCCGTACCCAATGGAACCCTTTGCCGGTTTTGGTAGTAAAGAATGAGCCGCCGACTTTCGCCGCTGGTTTTCTACTTTTGCGGGAGCGTAGTGCCTCGTTTGTTGCCCGTCATGTTTCGTAGCCTGTTCCCTTTGCGCCGTTTGCTGGCGACGACCTTTCTGGTCGTCTTCGTCAACGTGTTCGTGGGGCAGTGCTGGTGCGCGACGCTCACCGCACCGGCTGCCCGCGCCGCTCAGCCGGCCCCGTGCCATACTGCGCCGGTGCCGGTTGCTAAGCCCAGCTGCCACGGCCACGCCAAAGCCAGCGGCCCGCAAAAAGCCCACAAAGCCCCGGCCCACGCCCCAGCCGGCAAGCACGATTGCTGCAAAGACAAGTCGGCTTCGCTGCTCTCGGCCCTGACTAAGCCGAACGACAAGGGCTTTGCTATGCCCACCCCGGCCTTGCTGCCGGCCGTGCAGGACTTCCACTTCCGGCCCGCCGCCGGCCAGTGGGATGTTGCAGGCAACGTCGTGCTCGTACCTGGGCACTACTTGCCCCCCAAAATCCCCGATATCCGCATTTTCATCCAGTCCCTGACGGTCTGAGTGCTTTGTTGCGCCCCGGTTCGTACCCGCATGGCCTTGCTATGTCCGGGGCGGGCCGGGGCGCGGCTGTGTAGCGGGCTTTTGCCGCTTGTCCGGGTCTGAATTGGCCCCGGCCTGCCGCCGGCCCCGAAACCCTTTGCTGCTTCGAAACATGGTTGGCCACGCTAGCCAACTGCTAGCGCCCTGAGCGCCTTGCCGGCCCCACCTGGGCCGCTTCATCTCCCTTTTTTCTTCTGACTATGAACCGCGTATTTCTTTCTGCGCTGGCTGCGGCCGGCTTGTTTTTCCTGGCTAGCTGCTCCTCCGATTCGGCCAGCAGCACTGCTACTTCTGAGGCCACACCTACTGCGGCTGGTGCCGAGCACGCCGGGGCGCACACCTATTCCTGCCCGATGCACCCCGAGGTCATCAGCGACAAACCGGGCAGCTGCCCCAAGTGCGGCATGAACCTAGAACACACCGACAAGGCCGACAACGGCAAAACCTACCAGATGCAGCTGACGGCCACACCTGCCCAGCCCGCCGCCGGGCAGCCGGTGCAGCTGGCTTTCACGCCCCAGGAGGTAGGCAACGAGAAAGCCCCAGTACCGCTGGCCGTGGTTCACGAGAAGAAGATGCACCTGATTATCGTTAGCAAGGACCTCTCGCAGTTTTACCACGAACACCCCGAATTTACGGCCCAGGGTAATTACCGCGTGCCTTTCACCTTCGCCAAAGGCGGCGATTACGTGCTGTTTCAAGACTACACGCCCGACGGCAGCGGCCACCAGCTTGGCCGCCAGTCCCTCACGGTGAGCGGGCCGAAATACACGCCCGTCACGTTCAGTAAAGACCAGATGCAGTGGCGCGGGCAGGGCTATCAGGCCACGCTTTCTTTCGACAAAGGCCTGAAAGTGGGCCAGCTGCTGGGCATGAAAATCAACCTGGCCAAGGACGGGCAGCCGGTGACGAATCTGGACAACTACCTCGGGGCTTTGGGCCACGTGGTGGTCATCAGTGAGGACACTGAAAAGTACCTGCACGTGCACCCCAACGACCAGGCCGACAAAGGTCCCACCATCGGCTTCAACACCACTTTCGAAGCGCCCGGCCTCTACCGCGTCTTCCTGCAGTTCAACCACGGCGGGCAGATTCATACCGCCGACTTCACCATCAACGTGGCGGCCTAAGCCCGGCTTTTCTCCCTCTTTACTTTCTCCAATACCCATGAAAACCTCCGCTTTCTTCCTCGCTGCCCTGTCGGCTGGTACCCTCTTGCTCAGCAGCTGCGGCAACAACCAATCGGCCGAAACCAGCACTACCGCCGGTACCGCGGCCGCCGCTGATTCGGCTGCCGGTGCCGGCCACTCGGCCATGCACCACGGCGCGGCCGCCCCCGACATGATGGGGCTGATGCACGGCATGATGAAAAACATGGACAACCTGCCGGCCGCCGGCAACACCGACCACGACTTTGCCCACATGATGATGGCCCACCACAAGGGGGCCGTCGAAATGTCGGCTCTGGAGCTCAAGGAAGGCAAAGACGCCACCCTGCGGGCTATGGCCGAGAAAATCAACGCCGACCAGCAGCAGGAAATTCTGGCGCTGGAGGAATTTGCCACCCGCCTCGACGGCGCCCCGGCCAACTACAAGCCCGAAGACCCCGCTGACCCTTTCACCAGCCAGATGAAGGCCTCCATGGACGGGATGATGACCAACATGGGCCCGGCCAGCGGCAACGTCGACCAGGATTATGCTGCCCTGATGATACCGCACCACCAGAGCGCCGTGGAGATGGCCAAGGCGGAGCTGGCCCACGGCCGCGACACCAAGCTCAAGCAACTGGCCCAGCAGATGATTACGGCCCAGGAGCAGGAAATCAAGCAGTTCAAGGCCTGGCAGACCAAAAACGGCGGGGAAACCAAGCCCGCCGCGGCCATTTACGAGTGCCCCATGGGCGACAGTGCGCCCAGCAACTCCCCCGGCAAGTGCCCTAAGTGCGGCATGAACCTGGAGAAAAAAGCCTAGTCCGGCGCCTGGTGGCACGGAGCTTTGCTTTGCGCATCGTGGCACGACGAGCAATGGTGCCTTGCTATTAATGATTGTGCGGCGATGCGTGAAGCAGAGCTTCGCACTACTCTCCCGCTAAGGCCGCGCCGCCTTTGTTTCCACACTTTCCAATGAACACACTTCGAATCGGCCACTTACTGCTCGGGCTGCTGGGTGCCGGCGCGCTCCGGGCCCAGCAGGTAGTGGTGCGCCTCGACAGCGCCGAGCAGCAAGCCCTGCGGCAGCACCCGCGCCTGCGCCAATCGGCCGAGGAAATAGCCGAGCAGCGCGCCCTGAAGCGCGGCTCCTTCGCCCCGGCCAACCCCGACTTTCTGCTTTCGGCCCCCACGGGGGAACGGTGGGCGCCGGGTGTGGTCCAGACCATTGACTTGCCCAACGTGTACCGCCGCCAGGCCCAGGCCACTCAGGCCAGCCTCACATTGGCCGAGCGGGGCCGCGACGTAAACCGCGCCACCGTGCGCCGCGACGTGCGCCAAGCTTACCTCAGCCTGCAATTTGCCCAGGCCCAAGTTCGGCAGCTCACCTACCAGGATAGTTTGTTTCAGGCCTTGCAAAACGCCACCAACCGCCTCTACGCTGCCGGGGAAGTAACGGCTCTGCAACGGGTAAGCACCGAGGCCGAGGCCCGCCAAATCCGCAACCAGCTCGACCAAGCCACCATCGAGCGGCAGGCCGCCCAACGCCGGCTCGGGCTGCTGCTCGGCCAACCTGAGGCCGACCTGGTGGCCGACACCGACTTGCGCCAAACCGGCCCCGCGCTGGCCCGCACCGGCACGGAGTTGCTGGCGGCCCTGCCCGCGCAGGATAGTGCCGCCGTGCCCCAGAGCCCCACGCTGGCCTATTACCGGCAGAATGTGGCTCTGAGTCAGTCGGGTGTCAGTTTGGTGCGGGCCCGGCGCACTCCGGCCCTCACGGTAGGCTACCAGAACCAGGCCTTCGAGAATTCGGCCCTGAAGTACCGGCTGCAGTTTGGCGTATCGGTGCCGGTCTGGTTCTGGACTTACCGCGCCCAGCTGCAGGCGGCCACGGCCCGGGGCAAGGCGGCCGAGGCCCAGCTGCAAGTACAAAGCCTGGAGCTGGGCACCGCGTACCAGCAGGCCCTGGCCGACACCCGCAAATTTGCTTCCTCGCTCAGCTACTACGAGCAAACCGGCCTGCCCCAGTCCCGGGCCATTATCAGCCAGGCGCAACGCCTGTTTCGGGCCGGCGAAATCAGCTACCTGGCCCTAATTCAAAGCCTGAACCAGGCCTTTACCATCCAGAACGCCTACCTGACCACCATCCGCGACTATGGGCAGGCCATCATTGCACTAAACTACCTGCGGGGGTCCTAATGAAGAATCTGTTGCTGTTTTTGCTGGCCCTGCTGCTGACTACCGGGGCCTACGCCCACGGGGGCGAAGACCACGGCGGCACGGCCGCCCCCTCGGCTGGCCCGGTAGCTACTACGTTTTCGGTGGCGGCCCTGTCCGAGAAGTTTGAGTTGCTGCTGCGCTTCGAGCCTCTGGAAAAAGGCACCCCGGCCGACATGCGCCTGTTCGTGTCGGACTACGCTACCAACGCCCCCGTTCAGGGTGCGAAAATAACCGTGACCAGCCCGGAAGCTGCGGACCTGAAGTTCACCGTCACGGAAAAAGCGCCGGGCTCTTACCTAGTGGAAGGGCAGTTTCCGGTCAATCAGAAGTACAGTTTGGCCGTCAACATCGTGGCCGGTGACCGGGCCGACCTTATGCTGCTTTCGGGGGTGGAAGTGGGCAAAAAGCTACCCGTGGCCGCCGGACCTGCAGTGGCAGCGCCTTCCCTGTTTTCATCCTGGCAAAACATCCTGCTGTTGCTCGGGGCCTTTGCCTTGGGCATTGTGCTCACCGCTTTTTTGATGCGCCGCCACCACCGCCCGGCTACTATTTCCACCACTACTTCGCCTGCTGAGTATGAAAACCACGCCTAAACTCCTGGCTGCCACTGCTGTCTTGGGCCTTGTGCTGAGCGTATTGCTGCCCCCGCCCGCCCAGTTGTGGGCCCACGGCGGCGAAGACCACGGCAATACGGCCGCTGCCCCGGGCAGCGTAGCTCTGACCGATGCCGTAGCCTTGCCCAAGGAAAGCCAGTTTCTGTTCGGTATTCGCACCGAGTTGGCCCGCTACTCTGCCACCTACAGCCGCCTGACGCTGTACGGCACCGTGGCGGCGGCCAGTGGGGGAGAGGGCCGCATCGTGGTGCCCCAGACGGGCCGCATCGTGAGTTTGGCGGCGCGGGTGGGCCAACTGGTGCAGGCCGGGCAGCCCCTGGCCGTCATCGACCAGACCCTGGACGCCACCCAGCAGATTGGGCTGAGCACCGAGCAGGCCAACGCCCAGGCCGAACTGCGCGCCGCCCAGCAGGACTACAACCGCCTGCAAACCATAGCCGACATTGCCGCCCGCAAGGACGTGGTAGCCGCCGAGCTGCGCCTGCGCCAGGCCCGGCAAAACGCGGCTATTCTCAACGGGCAGGCCCGTACCCGCCGCGTGACTATTACCTCACCCATCAGCGGCACCATCGACGTGTTCAGCCTGGCCGTGGGCCAGCAGGTAACCCAGGGCGACGAATTGTTTCGGGTGCTGAACCCAGGCAAGCTGCGCGTCGAAGCCCAGGTTTTTGCCCAGGATTTGGCCGGCATCACGCCCGGGGCCGAGTTTCGGGTGGAAGGCCTGCAGGGACAGAGCGGTAGCGCCCCGGCCCGGCTTATAGTACTCAGCAACGTGGTAAACCCGGTGAACCAGGCCCGGCAACTGATTCTGGAGTTGGACGCGGCCGGCAGCAACCTGTTTCGGGCCGGGCAGGCCGTCAACGTGCAGGTGCTGGGAGCCGGCAGTAGCGCCGAAAAGCAACTGGTAGTGCCCACCACGGCCCTCACCGACCTCAATGGCAAGCCCGTAGTCTTCGTGCACACCGCGCCCGAGACCTTTAAAATCCACTACGTGCAGCCCGGCGCGGCCAACGGTGAGCAAACCGTGCTGCTCGGCGGCGACATCAACGAAAACGACCGGGTGGTAAGCGTCGGCACCTACCAGCTCAAGTCCATCTACCTCAATCAGTGAGGTGGTGAGATGGTGAAATAGTGAGTTGTCGTTCTGCTGGCGCTACTGGCGCGATTTGGATATCAACCTCACCATCTCACCACCTCACTACCTCACCATCTCCCTAGAAGATGCTGGATTATATCATCCGCTTTGCCCTGCAAAACCGCCTGCTCATGCTGGCTTTGGCTGTGGGCCTGCTCGTGGCCGGTTCCTATACCGCCCGGCAACTGCCCGTGGACGTGCTGCCCGACCTGGACCGGCCCCGGGTGACGGTGTTTCTGGAAGCAGCCGGCATGGCCCCCGAGGAAGTGGAAGCCCTGGTGACGCTGCCCGTAGAAACGGCCCTGAACGGGGCCACCGGTGTGGCGGCGGTGCGCTCCAACTCGGCCATCGGCCTGGGCATGGTGTTCGTGGAATTCGACTACGGCACCGACATCTTTACCGCCCGCCAAATCGTGGCCGAAAAGCTGCAGACCGTTGGCGAGCAACTGCCCGCCGGCATCACGCCCGTGCTAGGGCCTATTTCCTCGGTCATGGGCCAAATCATGCTCGTTGGATTGTCAACAACTACCCCTGCGCGGCCTGAGCCTAAAAACGAACAACCAGCAACGAACAACGAAAAAACCACCGCTGCGGACCTGCGCACCCTGGCCAACTACACTGTGCGCCAGCGCCTGCTCAGCATTCCCGGCGTGGCCCAGGTAATTCCCATCGGCGGCGACAATCTGCAGTATCAGGTGCTGCTGGATATGCCCCGCCTCAACGCTGTGGGCCTGACCATCACGCAGGTAGAAGACGCCTTGCGTCGCTCCAACCTGAATACTACCGGTAACTTCTTTGACCGCAACGGCTCGGAAGTGCTGATCCGCAACCTGGGCCGCCTGCACTCCGTCCAGGATATTGAGAACATCATTGTGGGCTACCGGGAAGGTTCGCCGATTACGGTCAGGCAGGTGGCCAACGTGGAGTTTGGGGCCCGCTTCAAGCGTGGCGACGGCAGCGTAAACGGGCAGCCGGCCGTAATTCTGAGCATCGAAAAGCAACCCGGCGCCGCCACCGTGGGGCTGACTCAGGCCGTGGAAAAAGCTTTGGTGGAGCTGCGGCCTTCTTTGCCCCGGGATGTGCAGGTGAACACCCGCCTCTTTAAACAGGCCGACTTTATCGAGTCCAGCATTAGCAACGTGGAAGAAGCTCTGCGCGACGGAGCCATTCTGGTAGTTATCGTGCTGTTGGCCTTTTTGCTGAACGTGCGCACCACTTTTATTTCGTTAGTAGCCATTCCGTTGTCGTTGCTGGTTACGGCCCTGGTGTTCCGTCTGGCCGGCATCAGCATCAATACCATGACCCTGGGCGGGTTGGCCATTGCCATCGGCGAGCTGGTCGACGATGCCATTGTGGACGTGGAAAACGTGTTTCGAAGGCTGCGCGAAAATCAGCAGCTGGCCCAGCCCAAGCCCGCGTTGCAGGTGATTTACGCGGCTTCCTCCGAAGTGCGCAACTCTATTGTGTACGCTACCATTATTGTGGTGCTGGTGTTTTTGCCGCTGTTTGCCCTCGAAGGCATGGAAGGCCGGATTTTCGCCCCGCTGGGCATTGCTTACATCACCAGCATCGTGGCTTCGCTCTTTGTTTCCCTGACGGTCACGCCGGTGCTGTGCTACTATTTGCTGCCGCGTATGAAGCAAATACGACAGGCCGAGCAGGAGGGAGGCTTGGTGCGCTGGCTCAAGCGCAAGGATACCGGCCTGCTGCACTGGGGGGTGGCCCGGCCCCGGCTGGTGCTGACCGCTACGGCCATCCTGTTTGCGGTGGCCGCGGCCCTGGTGCCGTTTTTTGGCACCGAGTTTTTACCGCCCTTCAACGAAGGCTCGCTCACAGTCAACTTCTCGGCGCCGGCCGGTACTTCGCTCTCCGAATCCAATAAGCTGGGCACCCTGGGCGAGCAGCAGATTCTGCAACTGCCGGAAGTGGCCTACACCGCCCGCCGCACCGGCCGCGCCGAGCTCGATGAGCACGCCGAATCGGTGAACAACTCCGAAATCGAGGTGGCTTTCAAAACTGAGGAGGAGCTGGAAAAAGAAGGCCGGACCATGCGCAGCCGGGACGAAATCCTGGCCGATTTGCGCCAGCGCCTAAGCCTGATAACGGGCGTCAACGTGAACATCGGCCAGCCCATCAGTCACCGCCTCGACCACCTGCTCTCGGGCGTGCGGGCCCAGGTAGCCATCAAAGTCTTTGGCAACGACTTGCTCGAACTGCGCCGCTACGCCAACGAAATCCGCGCGGCGGCCGGCTCGGTGCCCGGCGTGGTCGATTTGCAAGTGGAGAAGCAGGTGCAGATTCCGCAGCTGCTGGTGCGCCCCCGCGACGCGGCCCTGCAAGCCTACGGCCTGGAGCGGGGTCAGGTAGTAGCCACCTTGCAGACGCTGTTTCAGGGCGAAGTCGTGTCGCAGATGCTCGACGGGCAGAAGCGCTTCGATTTGATTGTGAAGCTACCCGAAAACCAGCGCAACGACGTGGCTACCATACATAACACCCGCATCGAAACGCCGGCCGGGGCCCTGATTCCGGTGAGCCAAGTGGCCGACGTGAGTTACGAGCCTGGGCCCAACACCATCAACCACGAAAACACCCAGCGCCGCATTACCATCTCACTCAACGTGGCCGGCCGCGACCTGGGCAGCACCGTGCAGGAAGTGCAGGCCCGCATCCGGGAGCAAATCAAGCTGCCACCAGGCTACTACCTGACCTATGGTGGGCAGTTCGAAAGTCAGCAGTCGGCGGCCCAGAAGATTCTCTGGCTGAGTTTGTTTTCGTTGGCGGGCATCTTCCTGGTGCTGTTTTCTCACTTCAAGTCCTGGCTGCTGGTGGCCCAGATCATGCTCAACATTCCGCTGGCTCTGATTGGCTCAGTGGTAGCGGTGCTGCTCACCGGCGGCACGTTCAGCATAGCTTCGCTCGTGGGCTTTATTACCCTCACCGGCATTGCCTCGCGCAACGGCATTATGATGATTTCGCACTACATCCACCTCGTGGAGCACGAGGGCGAGAAGTTCAGTAAGGAAATGATTATCCGGGGCTCGTTGGAGCGCCTGGTGCCGGTGCTGATGACGGCCCTGGTGGCCGCCCTGGCCCTGGTGCCGCTCACGCTGGCCAAGGACGCGCCGGGCAAGGAAATTCTCTATCCCGTAGCCACCGTCATTCTCGGCGGCCTGCTGTCCTCCACCTTCCTCGACATCCTTGTCACGCCGGTCGTGTTCTGGCTGCTGGGCGAAAAAGCCCTGGCCCAGTACCAGCGGGGCCACCACGAAGTCAGCCTGGACAGCCACCCGCAGGAACTGGCCGCCCAGCCTCTGATGCCACCTGCTGCCCAGAACGCCGGGCAACCCGCAGGGTCGCTTTGAGCCTACCGGCGGGAGAAATCCTGCAAGTTGCCGGCGCAATTCTGTACCCGCCGGGCGGCACAGGGCAGTACTTTTGGGTGTTTATTATGCCGAACCCGCCCGACTCCGGGCGGCCCAATTTTGCTCTTATGAAAACCCTGCAATTCAAAACCAACATCAACTGCGGCGGCTGCATCAAAGCCGTAACGCCCACTCTGAACGGCGAGCAGGCCATTAGCTCCTGGCAAGTCGATACGACCAGCCCGGATAAGATCCTGACCATCACCGGGGAGCTAGACGAAACCCAGGTTATTGCCCTGGTTGAAGACGCTGGCTTTCAGGCCCAGGCGGTATAGGGACGGACTTTGCCGCCAATAAAAAACGCCTGCATCGAGCAGGCGTTTTTTATTACTACCAGGTTCCAATACAGGCTTAACCCCGGCGGCTTTGCCAGGCCAGCAGGTCGCTGGCGGTGTCTACATCGCTCAGGGGCGGCAGTTGGGCCACGCGCAGGCCGAGGCGGTCGGCATCAGCCAGAGTATCGGCCAGCACGGTGTCGGTACTCCAGGCTTTGTTCTGGAAAAAATCAGGAATTAAGGTGTTCATGCCCAATAGGTAATAGCCACCATCCAGGGCCGGGCCCACAACTACGTCGTGACTGGCGAGGTGAGCAAAGGCCTGCTCTAAGTGCGTGCTGGTTAGCTCGGGGCAGTCGGTGCCGATAATGACGCAGCGGGTGGCGCCTTCAGCAAAAGCGGCGCCGAAGGCCTGGTGCATTCGTTCCCCGAGCTCCCCGGTAGGTTGGGGCCGCTGCTCGTAGGCTTGCCACTCGGTAAAGGCATTGGGCCCCAAAGGCGGTTCACCGGCCAGCCACAGGGTTTTGGTAGCCGCTACCCCATCGGCGGCCGCGCGCGTATGGTCTAGCAGCTCCTCGTATACGCGCAGGGCCTCTGCCTCCCCCACGGTATACGCCAGGCGGGTCTTGACGAGGCCCAGCGCTGGGTGCCGGGCAAAAATGAGTAGGTGTTTAGCCATAAGCCGGAGGATAGCAGTTTAAAACGAATAAAAGCTAGGCCACAGTGCCGCCGCAGCTGGAGCCGGCCCCGGCCGTGCAGCCGTAGCAGTGCTGGTTGACCACGATGCCGCGCTGGGCCAGAATGGCCGCGTCGAAGTCGCGGATGTGGCGCACGGGGCTGGCCACGTGCAGGTCCAGCATCTGGTTGAAGTCGCAGTCGTAGAGGCCGCCGTCCCAGCCCACGGAAATGGTGTTGCGGCACATCACGCCGGCCGCGGCCGCGGGGTTGAAAGCGTTGACCAGCTTTTCCATGTAGCCCGCATAGTTGCCCGACTCGATGAGGTAATCGAGGTAGCGGCTCACGGGAATGTTGGTAATGGCGTACAGCTCGTTGAACACAATGCTGTGGTCCTTGAGCAGCACCCGCTTAAACTGGTCCTGCAAGCCCTTCTGCCCGCCGGGCAAAAACGCCCCGGCCGGGTTGTATACCAGGTTCAGCACCAGGCCCGAGCCTTCCTGCCCGTAGCCCACGGCGTTGAGCATTTTCAGGGCCCGAATCGAGTCCTCAAACACCCCGTCGCCGCGCTGACTGTCGGTTTTGGCCGCGCTATAGAAGGGCAGGGAGCTGACTACTTCCACGCCGTGCTTTTTGAAGAACTCGGGCAGGTCGTAGTACTTCTTGTTGGCTACAATGATGGTCAGGTTGCAGCGCACCAGCACCTTGCGGCCCAGCTTGCTGATTTCCTCCACAAACCAGCGGAAGTCGGGGTTCATTTCCGGGGCTCCGCCGGTCAAATCCACCGTCGGAATGTCGGTTTGGGCCAGCGCGTCGAGGCAGTACTGCATGGTCTGCCGGGTCATGATTTCCTTGCGGTCCGGGCCAGCATCCACGTGGCAGTGCTTGCAGACCTGGTTGCACATCTTGCCCACGTTGATCTGGAGCACGGCCGGGGCCACGGGCGTCAGCGGAAACAGGCCCGCGCCGCCCAGCTTCTCGTGAAACAGGGGCAGGTGCAGCGTGTCGGCTACTTCCCGGCGCAGCACGGTGAGTTGAAACGACGAATCGGCCAGCTGGTGGCCCGTGGCCCTCAAGGACTTAATCATGAGCTCGGTAGTAAAGCAGTAGCAGGCAAACCGGGGTTAGCAGCAGCTGCCGGTGGTTTCGGTGGCCGCGGCGGTGCTGGCAGGAGCGGGGCCGCAGGGGAATAAGCCGAAATGCTGGTTTTTGGTGCCATCCACGCGGAAATGGGTGCCGTAGCGGGTCAGCGTGAGCATGTCGGCGGTGTTGCCGCAGACAAGCACCGGGCGGCCCGTTTCGAACACGTGGTGGTCGTCGAGGGTGAAGCTGTGGGGCTCGTCGGGGGAAGTGCCCAGGTAAGTGGCCACCTGACCGTAATCCTCGCACTGGTCTTCCAGGTCGAGCTTGAAGGCCCGCACCGTAAGAGAGTAAAACTTGATGTTGCCGACTTTGCGCTCAATCTCGGCGTTGCCGATGGTGAGGCGGCGCTGGGCCGTAAGGCGGTAGTCGCGGATGCCCAACTCGCGCAGCAGGCGGCGGAAATCCTCGATATACAAAGCCCCGCTGAGGCACTCGCCGTAGAGCACCGGGTCCTGGCGCAGGTTTTCGGGCACGCGCCGGTCCGAGAATACGTCGGCAATGAACAGCTCCCCGCCGGGCTTGAGCACCCGGAAAATCTCGCGGTAGGTGGCGGCCTTATCGGTACTCAGGTTCAGCACGCAGTTGCTGACGACCAAGTCCACGCTGTTGTCGTCGAGGCCGGCCGAGAGCAGGTCTTCGATAAAGCCGTGGCGGAATTCCACGTTGGGCTGCCGGTAGCCAAACCGCTCAGTGTGGGCCGCCACGTGGCGCCGGGCCACGGCCAGCTGCTCCTCGGTCATATCTACGCCGATGACGCGGCCCTGCTCCCCGACCAGCTTAGACAGCAAGTAGGCGTCGCGGCCCGAGCCCGAGCCCAAGTCGAGCACGGTGAGGCCTTCCACGGCCGAGGGAATGCAGACCCCGCAGCCGTAGTATTTCTCCAGCACTTCCGTTTCGAGCTGGGCCAGAATCTGCTTGTGGGCCGCCGGAATATCGTCGGTGCAGCAGGCGTTGGTTTTCAGGTCGTGGCTGGTTTGCAGCTCGGTGCCATAATAGTCCTGAACCTGGGCCTGAATATGTTGCTCCATGAGAAAGAGTAGCGTTAGATGAAAAGGAAGAATGCGCGCCGACTATGAAGTGCTGTCCAGGAAGGTGCCCGCCGCTTTCAGCTTAGGGCAGCTACGAAATTGGGTAGCCTCTCAGATTGGCATGTAAGCCCGGATGGGCAAAAAAAGCGGGCTAGTTTGGCTAATGGGGCCCGGCGAACAAGTTAACACATCTGCCGGGGTTCTGTTGCCGGAACATCATTCGTAAAAATGCCGCAGGCGTTGCGTGGTCTTGAGCACAATCCAGTCGCCGAGGCGGGGCAGCCAGGTGTGCACCAGCACGATAAGCCGGCCCAGGGCCGAAATAACGGTGCGCTGCCGCCGCCGCCGGATGTGGCTCAGGATAATGGCCGCCACCTCGGCCTGCGACTTTTGCCAACGGGGCGGGCGGTGGGCAATGGGCACGGGCTGCCCGGCCGCGTCGAGGACGCGCTTTTCCGGGTCGTTCTGGGTGAAGCCGATGTGGACCACGCCGAAGTGGATACCGGTGTGGGCTAGTTCCAGGCGCAGGGTGTGAGCCAGGTTCGACACGGCTGCCTTGCCGGCGCAGTAGGCCGAGCCGCTGGGCATGCCGTTCAGGGCCGAAATGGAGGAAATAAACGTGACGCTGCCCCGGGTTTGGGTTAGGTAGGGCAGAGCGGCTTTGAGCGGGTACACCGAGCCGTACACGTTGCTGTCGAGCACCTGACGGAATACCTCGGGCTGCATGTCGGCAAAGTAGGCCCGCTGGGAAATGCTGGCGTTGGTAATGAGTATATCGAGCCGACCAAAAGCCTGGATGGCCGTGGCAATGAGCAGTTCGCAGGCCGCATAGTCGGTTACGTCGGCCACGCAGCTGGCTACGGGCAGGCCGGCGGCTTCAAACTCCTGTCGGGTGGTTTCCAGGCGCTCAGCATTACGACCGTTGAGCACCACGGCCGCGCCCTGCTGCGCCAACTGCCGGGCTGTTTCGCGCCCAATCCCTGATTCAGAGCCGGTGACAATGGCCACCTTGCCCCCGAATCCTCCAGAGGCCCCCGTCAGGGGCGGCCAGATAGCCATTGGCTGAGCCGGGGCGGCCATAGCAGTGGGTTGGAAATCAGGCATAATGGTGGTCTTTAAACCAGGCCAGGGCTTCGGTCACGGCCGTTTCCAGGCTGGTCTGGGATAAGGTGAGCTCCGTGCGTGCTTTCTGCACCGAGAAATAATGCCCGTCGTTGGCTACGGCCGTCATGGCCGAGTTGAGCTGGGCCGGCCGGCCGGTCAAGTGAGCCTGCAAGTCGCAGAAGTGGCCGTAGAGCATGGCCAGACCGCCCGGCAACGGCCAGCGCGGCGGGGCCACGCCCAACACCCGGGCTATGCGGGCAAAAGCGTCCCGGTAGCTCAGGTTTTCATTGCCCAAAATGTAAGATTCGCCGACCCGGCCCTGGGTCAGGGCATTCACCGTGGCCTGGGCCACGTCCCGCACGTGCACGTAGTTTTTGCCGCCCGGTGGGTAGCCCGGCAGCTTGCCCCGGTAGAGTTCCAGCAACAGGGCGTTGGACGTCGGTTTGGCGTCGCCGGGGCCGAGCATAAACGTGGGATGCACCAGCACGGCCGGCAGCTGCTCCCGGGTCACGGCCTGCAGCACCAAGTCGGTGGCGGCTTGTTTGCTGTCCATGTAGTCGAGGCCGTAGGGCCGGCCGGCGTAGGGCTTGGTTTCGTCGCCGGGCCGCGCTTGGGTGCCGAAGCCGAAAACGTTGGCCGTGCCCACGTACACAAAGCGGCTGACGCCGGCCTGCCGGGCCAGCTGCAGCACGTTCTCGGTGCCGGTCAGGTTGGCGGCCCACACGGCCGGGTTACGGGCCGGATTGACCTGGGCCAGGGCCGCGGCGTGGACTACGGCCCCGCACCCATCGGCGCAGCCGGCCACGGTAGCGTACTGCGTGATATCACCTTCCTGGACCTCGATGGGTAGGGCCGAAAGCGGGGGCAACGGGCCAGAAGCTGCCGCGCTACGTACCAGGGCCCGGACCGGGTAGCCCCGCCGCAGGAGCTGCTCCACGAGGTGACGGCCCAGAAAGCCGCCCGCGCCGGTAACGAGAACTTTGGGCAGCATTAGCGGTAGTTGAGCATGGCCTTGTAGGTGCGGGCAATGCGGGTGGGGGCCACGTTGAGGAAAAACAGCGAAAAGGCCGTCAGATTGGCTAGCTGCACGCGCAGCCAGCTGTTGGTTTCGTACTTGCGGGCCGACACTACCACGTCCTGGGGCACAATCAGGAAGCGGGCCTGCCGCCGAATGCGCCGGATGATGTCGAAGTCCTCCATGATGCAGTAGTGCTCGTCGAAGCCGTGCAGGCGCTCAAACAAGCCGCGGGTGATGAACAGGGTCTGGTCGCCGCCCCGGCTCATGATGCCCTGGAAGCGGGTGCCGTAGCTGTTGAGGCGCAGCAGCGGGTGGCGGGAGTCGAAGCGGAACCGGTAGCAGCCCGCTTCGTAGCCCTCGGCTACCGCCTGCCGGATGGTGGCCACGTAGTCGGGGTGAATACCTACGTCGGCATGCACGAAATAAAGAATGTTGCCAGTGGCGTGCTGGGCGCCGTAGTTCATTTGGGCGGCGCGGCCGGGTTTAGGGCTTAGCAGTACCGTTGCGCCGGCTTGCCGGGCCAATTCGGCCGTGCCGTCGGAGCTGTTGGCATCTATTACCAGCACTTCTACCGCGCCGGT
This sequence comes from Hymenobacter cellulosivorans, assembly GCF_022919135.1. Classification (NCBI taxonomy): domain Bacteria; kingdom Pseudomonadati; phylum Bacteroidota; class Cytophagia; order Cytophagales; family Hymenobacteraceae; genus Hymenobacter; species Hymenobacter cellulosivorans. The sequence goes on from NZ_CP095049.1 coordinate 3,138,789, forward strand.
AGGCGCATACTGGTGCAGCTGCCGGACCAGATTGGCAATACCAGCAGCCTCGTTGTAGGTGGGAATGATGACGCTGAGAAGCATGGAGTAGCGCGGCGGAAAAGGAAAGCAGGTTTTATCCAGGCATTCTACGAAGGTTTCGGCCGGCAATGGCAGTATAAGCCCGCCGAAGTGGTTGCCCCGAAGAAGCCGTACTTTGCAGTCCTACGCAATGCGGCGGGCATAGAGTTTGCCTCGCCCAATCTTTCCGCCGGTCCGGCCCCGTATATTCCGGTTAATGCACCTACTCATGAGTTTCTCCCGCCTGCTTCCCCGCCTGCTTCCCCGCCTGCTGACCACCACCGCCCTGGCCGCCATCAGCCTCGTTCCTGTACCCGCTGCTACGGCCGCTAAAGCGCCCCGCGCTACTACTTCCGCCGCAGCCGGTGTCGACCACAGCGCCTTCGATAAGCTGCTGAAAAAGTACGTCAACGAGAAAGGACTGGTCAATTACAAGGCCTGGAAAGCCGACCAGGGCGCTTTCAACCAATACTTGGCGATGCTGAGCAAGAATCCGCCGGCGGCCAATTGGAGCAAGCCCGAGCAGATGGCCTACTGGATTAACGCCTACAACGCCTACACCATCCGTCTTATTCTGGACCATTACCCGCTGCAAAGCATCAAGGACATCGGCACCAAAATCCAGATTCCATTCGTGACCACGCCCTGGGCGTCGAAGTTTTTTAGCATCGGCGGCGAGAAGATGAGCCTCGACAACATCGAGCACAGCATTCTGCGCAAGAACTACAACGACCCGCGGATTCACTTTGCCCTGGTCTGCGCCTCTATTTCCTGCCCCCGCCTGCGCACTGAGGCCTACACCGCCGCCAAGCTGGACGCCCAGCTCGACGACCAGGGCCGTGACTTCCTAAACAACCCGGCCAAAAACAAGCCCGGAAAATCCTCCGCCCAGCTCTCCAAATACTTCGACTGGTATAAGGGCGACTGGTCGGAAAACGGGCAGTCGGTAACCAGCTGGGTGAATAAGTACGCCACCACCAAGCTGGACAAAAACGCCAGCATCAGCTTTCTGGACTACAACTGGCAGCTCAATGAGCAGTAAACGTGGCGGGCCGGGTAGGGAAGGAGCGGAGTGGTGGTGCTGAGCTGGCGGCTTGCTGTGCTCGGGGTGTACCTGGCCCGGCCACTGCTGGCGCCGGCCCAAACGCCCGCTGCCCCCGAAACCCGGCGCTACGCCATTGAGGTGGCCGGCCTGCGCGTGGGCACCATGACGGCCACGCGGCAGGCCGGTGCCGCGCCGGCCGAGGTCATAACCACGCTGGTGAGCGACGTGCAGGTTAATTTTCTGCTCTACCATCTCAAAATATATTACAAGGTCGTCAACCGCAGCCGCCACGGGCAGTTGCGGCTGTCGACCGTGGAAGCCCACACCAACCAAGGCAACTTTGCCTCCCGCGCCGAGTGGAAGGGCGACCATTACGACATCGTGGCCAATCAGTACAAACACCACTACCAGGCCACCGAGCAGCAGCCGATTACCTATACCGTCACGGATATGTTTTTCGGCGAGCCAACCGGCGTCAGTCGCGCGTACGCCGAGTATTTCGGCGACTTTTTTACCCTGGTCCGCCCGGCGGCCGGCCAGATCAAGGCCACCCGGGACGGGCGGGAAGACGAGTACCGCTACGCCAACGGCCAGCTGGTGACCATCGTCAAGAAAAATCCGCTCAAGAACTTTATCATCCGCCTAGAGCCGTAAGTAGTTGTTAGTTGTTAGTTGTTAGGTTTGGGTCCAAAGTCGCAAATGCCGAATGGTAATTCTTACTTGCCATTTCTTACTTATTAATTGACCAATGGCATACGATGCGGTGGTAGTGGGGTCGGGGCCCAATGGATTGGCGGCGGCCATTGTGCTGCAGCAGGCTGGCCTGGCGGTGCTGCTGCTGGAAGGCAAAAGGGAGTTGGGCGGCGGACTGCGCACGGCCGAGCTGACGCTGCCCGGCTTTAAGCACGACATCTGCTCGGCCATTCACCCGCTGGCGGTGGCCTCGCCGTATCTGCAAACCCTGCCGCTGGCCCAATACGGCCTCGAATATATTACCCCGCCCGTGGCCGCAGCCCACCCTTTCGACAACGGCACGGCTGCTACAGTGGTCAATTCCCTGGACGCTACGGCCCGTAGCTTGGGCCTTGATGAGCGCGCCTACCATCAGCTGCTCAAGCCGCTAGTGGCGCAGTGGCCCGGCATTGCCCCCGACGTGCTGGCGTCTTTACAGCTGCCCCGCCACCCCCTGGACATGGCCCAGTTTGGCTTCTCAGCCCTGCAGCCGGCCACGCTGCTGACCAAGCGTTTTCAGACCATGGAAGCCCGGGGCCTGTTTGCTGGTATGGCTGCCCACGCCATTCAGCCCCTGGAAAACCTGACGACCTCCGCCATCGGCTTGGTGCTGCTCATTGCCGCGCACCGCCAGGGCTGGCCGCTGCCCAAAGGCGGCTCCCAAAGCATTGCCGACGCGCTGGTGGCCCACTTCCGGGCCCTGGGCGGGCACGTGCAACCCAACACGATGGTCACGTCCCTGCGTGAGTTGCCCGAGGCCCGGGCCGTACTTTTCGACGTGACGCCCGCCCAGCTCCTGCGTATTGCCGGCCACAGCTTGTCGGCCATTTACCAGTGGCAATTGCGGCGCTACCGCTACGGCATGGGTGTTTTCAAGGTCGATTGGGCCCTCGACGCCCCGATTCCCTTCACTGCACCGGAGTGCGCCAACACGGCCACGGTGCATTTGGGCAACACGCTGGAAGAAATTGCGGCTAGCGAAAAAGCCACCAGCCGGGGCCAGCACCCGGAGCGGCCCTTTGTGCTGCTGGCCCAGCAAAGCCTGTTCGACGCTACCCGCGCCCCGGCCGGGCAGCATACGGCCTGGGCCTATTGCCACGTGCCCCACGGCTCCCGCCAGGACATGACCCAGGCCATCGAGCAGCAGGTCGAGCGGTTTGCGCCCGGCTTCCGGGAGCGGATTATCGGCCGCCACACCTTCGACACGGCCCAACTGGAAGCCTACAACCCTAATTATGTGGGCGGCGACATCAACGGCGGCCGGCTCGATATCAGCCAGCTCTTTACCCGGCCCGCGTTGCGCGCCTCGCCCTACCGTACCTCCCGCCGCGGGCTGTATTTGTGCTCGTCGGCCACCCCGCCAGGTGGGGGCGTACACGGCATGTGCGGTTACCACGCCGCCAGCCAGGCCCTGCGCGACATTTTCCGGCTTCAGCCCCCGCCCTTGCACCGCGGCTAAAAGGTGCGTTTGGGTCGCAGAAATAAGGGTGACCAAAATGGGCGACCGGGCCGCGGCCAAGTCAGGCCAGATTCCTACCTTGGGGCATTCTTCCTGACTCGCGTTTAGCCTCTGCCGCTATGCACCCCGACTCGACCCACGCGAATCACTCGGAATTATGGTCCAGGCTGGAAGCCTTCGACCTCGATGGAACAGCTCCGCTGTCCTTCACCCACCGCCTGGCTCGCGACAATGGCTGGAACCCGGCCTTTGCCCGGCGCGTGGTGCACGAATACAAGAAGTTCGTGTTTCTGGCCGTCACCTGCGGTCACCCCGTCACGCCCTCCGACGAAGTAGACCAGGCCTGGCATCAGCACTTGGTGTACACCCGCTCGTATTGGGAGGAGCTCTGCGGGCAGGTGTTGGGCTTTCCGTTGCACCACGGCCCTACCAAGGGCGGGGCAGCCGAGGGCCACAAGTTTCGCGACTGGTACGCCCAGACGTTGCAAGCCTACTACACCGCCTTTGGCACTATGCCGCCGGCCGACATCTGGCCCCCGGCGGCTGTACGCTTTGGCGAGGCACCCTACTTCCGGCGGGTCAATCTGCGGCGGCACTGGCTGCTGCCCCGGCTGCAGTGGCCGGGGCCGGGTTTCAGCCGTAAGTCGGCGGGGCTGCTGGCCTTGCTGGCCCTGGTGCTGATGGGCTGCACGGCACAGCTGCCGCTAAATCCGCTGAACTGGTACGGGCAGAAATTCCTGGCTTTTTACTGGCTGCTCTGCCTGACGCTGTTGCCCCTTACTTTATGGTGGCGGCACCGGGGACGAGGTTCCGAGGATTCTGCGGCGGCCGAACCGTCGCCTACTACCTACGAACTGGTGCGCCTGGCCGAGCACGGCCAGCGGCTGCCCGACAGCGCCCTGGCCGCCTTGGCGCACGCGGGTAAGATTGAGCTGCTGCCCCACCAGAGAGCCCGACGCTCTATTAATGCCTCGCCCCCCACGGATGCTTACGAACTGGTCGTCTGGAACCGGGTGCTACCCGAGGGCTCGACGCTGGACTCGGTACGGCGCTGGGTTATGCAGCCTACCCTCGAGGCAGTACAGGCCCTGGATGCTGGCCTCGAAGCCAAGGGCTGGCTACTGCCCGAGGCCGAGCGGCGCCGCCTCAATCAGCCGGTAACGCTTACCCTGGTAGTGCTGGGCTTGCTGGGGCTGGCCAAGGTAGTAGTTGGCCTGACGCGGGAGCGGCCCGTGGGGTTTCTGGTAGCCACGCTGCTGGGGCTGGTTGTAGTGGCTTTCTATTCCTACCACCAACGAGCCTGGGCTACCGGCCGTGGAACCCGGGTGCTGCGCGAGGCCGCGGCGGTAGTGCGCCAGGAGCGGTACTCGGAGCCAGTGTCGACCCAGTACGTGGCTCTGACAGTAGGCATGTTTGGAGTGCAGGGGCTCAATATTTTGGGTCTGAACCACGTAGCCGTCCTGCTGGTGCCGCCCGGTCGTCATGACGCCGGATACGGCGGTGATTCCGGCAGCAGTGGGGGCGGCGACTCCGGCTGCGGCAGCAGTGGCTGTGGCGGGTGCGGGGGCTGCGGCGGTGATTAGCGCTGGTTAAAGACGCAGCAGCCCATTCAGCACAAAGAAGCCCTTCTGGTCTGCGGAAGGGCTTCTTTATAATTGCTACAACCGAAAAGGCTTACTCGGCCTTGGCGTTGAGGTAGTTCTTGGCCAGGTCGTTGAGCTTGGTATCGGTCAGCTGCTCCTCGTCCAGGGTTTGCTGCAGCAGTTCGGCGGCATCGGTGTAGCCCAGGCGCTGGGCGAAGTGGGCCGCCGTGCCGTAGCCTGATATTTCGTAGTGCTCGATGCGCTGGGCCGAGGCAATCAGGGCCGCGTCCATGACTTCGTCGGTAGCGTTTTCCGACATGGTTTCCTGACCTTCGGCAATCAGACCTTCCATGGCCTTGCAGGTGTGGCCGCTCAGGTCGAAGTCCTGGGCTTTGGCAATTTTTTCGAGGCGAGCCACCTGATTTTCGGTTTCGCGCAAGTGCTTTTCAAAGCCGCGGCGCAGGCGGCCGTCCTTGGCGGTTTCGGCCATCTGGGGCAGGGCCTTGAGCAGCTGCTTTTCGGCGCTGTAGAGGTCTTTGAGCTGCATTTCAAACAGGTCGTCCAGGGTTTCCAGTTTATCGAACATAAGGCTGTGGGGGTAGAAAGGTGAATTGGATAGGTACTCATTTCTCCTACGAATCGGCCCCCAGAGCGTTCCGGATGAGCTTTTAGCAAAATTATGTCCGGTTCAGTTTCCCAAAACCTTGCCGCCCCTGAGGTTGTCTTACCGGGCATCGTCCTGGCCGCGGCCCCGGAGCCACCTGGTACCCCGGCCGACTTATTCACCTTCTACCTTTCCGCGTTACCAATGGAATACCGCCAACTAGGGGCCTCGGGCCTGCGCATTCCCGTGCTGAGTTTTGGCACCGCCACCTTCGGGGGTGGCAACGAGTTTTTCAAGGCCTGGGGCAGTACCCAGGTCGACGAAGCCCGCCACCTGATTGACATCTGCCTCGAAGCCGGCGTCAACCTCTTCGACACGGCCAACGGCTACTCCGACGGGGCCGCCGAAACCATTCTGGGCAAAACCCTGGAAGGCCGCCGCCACGAGGTGCTGATTTCTACTAAAGCCACCTTCCCGACCGGCCCCGGCGCCAACGACTACGGCTCCTCCCGCCACCACCTCATCCAGGCCTGCGACGACAGCCTGCGCCGCCTCGGCACCGACTACATCGACATCTACCACATGCACGGCTTCGACGCCCACACGCCCGTGGATGAAACCCTGCGCACTCTCGACACGCTTATTCAGAGCGGCAAAGTGCGCTACATTGCCTGCTCCAACTTCTCGGGCTGGCATTTGATGAAGTCGTTGTCGGTGGCGGAGCGCCATGGCTGGGCCCGCTACGTGGGGCACCAGGCGTATTATTCGCTGGCGGCCCGCGAGTTTGAGTGGGAGCTAATGCCCCTGGGCCTCGACCAGGGCGTAGGTACCATCGTCTGGAGTCCGTTGTCAGCCGGTTTGCTCAGCGGCAAGTTTCGCCGCGGCCAGCCCGTGCCCGAAAGCAGCCGCCTGGCTCAGGGCGGTGGCCAGGGCCCACAGGTGCCCGACGAGCTACTGTTCCGCATCGTGGATGCCCTGGACGAAGTGGCGGCCGAAACCGGCAAAACCGTGGCCCAGGTAGCGCTAAACTGGCTCTTGCAGCGCCCCACCGTGGTCAATATCGTAGTTGGCGCCCGCAACGAGGAGCAACTGCGCCAGAACCTGGCCGCCGTGGGCTGGAACCTCACGCCCGAGCAGGTAGCCCGCCTCGACGCAGCCAGCGCCACCGAGCCGATTTATCCCTACTGGCACCAGCGCCGCTTTCCCATGCTGGGCCACACTGGAGTTTGATGAGGACAATGTGAGAAATATGCTGATGTGCTAAGGCAAAAGCTCGTGTCCTGGCGAGCAACGCGAAGCACTCCGCCCTCTGCGAAGTAACCAACTTTTACCAGAAAGCCCCTTGCTGCCACGCCGTAGCAGGGGGCTTTCTGCGTGAGGGAAAGGCGGTTCAGATAATCAGCAAGAGCTTTTAAGCGGCGAAGTCGACAAGTTGCACCAAGCTCATGTTGCAACGTTGCTTTGTCTTTAAGGTCGGTATACAAGTTGTAAGAATACGTGCTTCCGCATACTAAGCTTGGGTATATAGAGCTTTGAATTAAGGGATTTTGTATATCAGTTATTGGTATGCGCACAAAAGAAATAGTAAAACTGTATACCATTGACTATTGGTAAGTAACAGAAAGCAAAGCTGCTGTCTACGGCTGATTGCTCCGTCTTTTCATAGAGTGCTTGGCCCGCATGCGGTGGCCGCGGAACTGGTTCTGGCCGTAAACTGCCCCGTTTCCCTTTTCTTTGTCGGGCCTAAGCCTGGCTCCACTCGTCTGCTCTATGTCCGAAACTATTTCTCCGCTCCGAACCGTTGCCGTGACGCGCTACGTCACGCCCCTGCGCGAAGGAGGTTCCCTGCCGGCCTTGGTCGAAGCCGACGACGAGTTTATGTACGTCGTCAAGTTTCGGGGTGCGGGGCAGGGCATCAAGGCCCTCATTGCCGAGCTGATTGTAGGTGAGCTAGCCCGGTTTCTGGGCCTGCGCGTGCCCGAGCTGGTGTTCTGTGAGCTCGACGTAGCCTTTGGCCGCTCCGAGCCCGACGAGGAAATCCAGGATTTGCTGCAAGCCAGCACCGGCCAGAACTTGGGCCTGCACTACCTGTCGGGTGCCATTACCTACGATGCCCTGGTGACGACCATCGAGCCGCGCCTGGCCTCCCAAATCGTGTGGCTCGACGCCCTGACGCTAAACGTGGACCGCACGGCCCGCAACACCAATATGCTGATCTGGCACAAGGAGCTCTGGCTGATTGACCACGGTGCGGCCCTGTACGTGCACCACGCCGGCCCCGGCTGGGCCGCGCCCCGGCCCCGGCCCTTCCCCCAAATCAAGGACCACGTGCTGCTGCCCCAGGCCGCGGAGCTGCGGGATGTAGATGCTGAGTACCGCGCCAAGATTACCGCCGAGGTATTGACCGACATCCTGGCCCTGGTGCCCGATGCCTGGCTCGAAGAGGCCGCTGCCGGCGACGCTACGGCCGCCGAGCAGCGCACTAGCTACGTCGGGTTCCTGGCCAATCGACTGGCCGCATCAGAAACCTTTGTTCAGGAAGCCCAAGATGCCCGAAAAGCACTTATTTGAGTACGCCGTGCTGCGCGTGGTGCCCCGCGTGGAGCGCGAAGAGTTTCTGAACGTCGGCGTGATTCTCTACTGCCGGGCCCAGGGCTTTCTGCAAACCCGCTGCCACCTGCCCGAAGCCCGCCTGCAAGCCTTTGCCAGCGCCGAGCTGGACTTCGACGAGCTGCGCCAGCGCCTGCAGGCCTTCGAGAAAATCTGCCGGGGCAAGCCCGAGGGCGGCACCATCGGGCGGCTGGGACTGGCCGAGCGGTTCCGTTGGCTCACGGCCACCCGCAGCACCATCGTCCAGACCTCGCCCACTCACCCCGGCCTCTGCGAAGATGCCGCCGCTACCCTGGAGCAGCTCTATCAGCAGCTGGTGGGGTAGGTTGTAGTTGGCATTTTAAGCAAAGCATTCCGCGCGTTAAGTGAGAAGACCTTGCTTTATGCAGCGACAAACAGACTTCAGACCTGATTGAGCTTTTCATGCAGCCAGCCTTTATTTATTTTGAAGGCGCTGCTCTAGCAGTAGTTGACCGGGAGCAGGGCCTTTACCGAAACAGCTCCCGCAGCTCGTCCCGGCTTAGGTTTTTGATGAGCGTGGCGTCGGTGTGAATCAGCTCGTGGGCCAGCTCGCGCTTGGCGTCCTGCAGCTTCATGATTTTCTCCTCGATGGTGTCGGGGCAAATCAGGCGCACGGCCACCACTTTCTTGTCCTGCCCGAGGCGGTGGCTGCGGTCAATGGCCTGGTTTTCCACGGCCGGATTCCACCACGGGTCCACCAAGTACACGTAGTCGGCCTCGGTCAGGTTAAGACCCGTGCCGCCGGCTTTCAGGCTAATCAGGAACACCCGCACTGAGTCGTCCATCTGGAAGCGGGCCACGGTGGTCGCGCGGTTTTTGGTTTGGCCGGTGAGGTAGGTAAAGGGAATGTTGTGGGCCTGCAGCTCGGCGCGAATCAAGTCGAGCATGGTCACGAACTGCGAGAAAATCAGAATTTTGTGCTGCGGGGCCTTGCTGCGCACTTCCTCCAGCAGCACGTCCAGCTTGCTGGAGGCCCGGCCGTAGTCGGCCTCGTCGGGCAGCAGGGCGGGGGAGTTGCAGATCTGGCGCAGCTTGGTCAGGCCCTGCAGAATGTGGATGCTTTCCTTCTGGGGCGCGTCCTCGTGAATGCCCAGCAGCAGGTCGTGGTACTCCTTTTTGCAGGCGTCGTACACCCGGCGCTGCTCGGTGCCCATTTCGCAGTACAGCACCATTTCCGTTTTGTCGGGTAGCTCCCGGGCCACCTGACCTTTGGTGCGGCGCAACACGAAGGGGCTGATGCGCTGCTGCAGTTCCCGGGCCCGCCGCTCATCCTTGAACTTGTCGATGGGCCCGGCATACAAGTCCTTGAAGTGCTTGAGGGAGCCCAGCAAACCCGGGCAGGCAAAGGACAAGAGCCCGTAGATGTCCAGCGTGTTGTTTTCCAGCGGCGTACCGGTCAGCACTACCCGGTTGCGGGCCTGCAGCAGCCGGGCCGCCTTGTAGCGCTGCGACTCGGGATTTTTGATGGCCTGGGCCTCGTCCAGAAACACGTAGTTGAACGCATACGCGCGCAGCTCCCGGATGTCGGAAACCAGCGTGTTGTAAGTCGTCAGTACGATGTCGTGGGCGTCGAACTGGGCGGCCTCGGCCCGGCGCAAGCTGCCGCGCAGCACGTGGACTCGCAGCTCGGGGGCAAACTTTTCCACCTCGGCCTGCCAGTTGAATACCAACGAAGTCGACACCACTACCAGGCTGGCCGGGCGCCGGGGGCCGTGCTGGCGCTGGTGCAGCAGAAAGGCCAGCACCTGCAGGGTTTTGCCCAGGCCCATATCATCGGCCAGGCAGCCCCCAAAGCTGAACGTATCCAGGAAGTTGAGCCAATTGAGCCCCTGGCGCTGATACTCACGCAGGGTTGCCAGCAAACCCACCGGCGGCTCCACCGCGGCAATACCAGTGAAGTCGGCCACGGCGGCTTCGTAGGTGGCCAGGCGGGTTCGGGCAGCCTCATCCAGGGCGGCCGGGTCGTAGAGCTCCCGAATCAGGCGAAAGTTGATGCTGGGCGTGCGGATTCGGTCTTCTTCTACCTCGCCGGCGGCAAAATACTCGGCGAACTTCTCGACCCATTCGCGGGGCAGCAGGCCGCGGGTGCCGTCGTCGAGGCGCACGTAGTGGCTACGGTTGCGGATGGCCTGCTGCACCTGCCGCAACGAGGCTTTCTGCTGGCCGAAGCGCACGTTGAGCTTGGTGTCGAACCAGTTGGTTTCGCCCGTTACGCGCACCGAAATCCGGGCCCGGTACGGGTTCAGGGTATTGCCTTTGAGTTGGTTGAAGCCCAGAATCGTGATACCCGCCCGCTGCCAGTCTTCAAAGGCCGTCAGCACCCATTCCTCGTCCAGAAACAACGCCCGGGGCGCGTCGAAGGAGCCCTGGTGCAGCTGCTCCTGCCAGGCTGGGTACTGGCGCAGTAAGGCGGTGGTAAAGCCCGCCTCGGCGGCCGTGTCGCGGTTCAGGGCGAAGGGGCGGCCCAGTTCGTCGTGGGCCAGCAGCTGCCGCTTCGAGAGCACCGGTACTTCCCGGGTCCCGTAGCGCATCACGGGCAGCACTTCCACGCCCCCGGCCCCGTGGTCGGAGAGGTAAAGCAGCTTTTCTGGGGCCTGGTCGAAGCCGTTGCTCACGCGCAGCTCGGGTGGGGCGGGCCGCACGAAGGAGTAGCTGACCCGCAACTTGTCTTCCAGGTTGGCCAGTACCTGCTGCTGAAATTCCCGGAACTTGCTTTGGTGAATCAGCAGGGTGTTGTTGCGGCGCTGGAAAAAGTCGATTACCCGCCATACGGCCAGGTCTTCGAGCAGGTAGAGCGCCTGGTTGAAGGCCACGAAATAGTCGAACCGGATGGGCGCGGTGCTCAGGTCCACGGGCTGGTCGTGGAGCAGCAGGCGGCCCGTCACTTCGTAAAACTCCTGTTGCTCACTCACGTGCAAATGCAAATCGGTGGGCACCCAGCGCAGCGTGAGCGGGGTCAGGGCCGGGCCGGTGAGCTTGTCCGACACACTGGGGTTGTGGGCAAAAACGGGCAGCTCTTCCGGGTTGTCGACAATGGCCCGCAAGGCCTGCAGCGTGGCCACCGAGCGTTTCTCGTCGTAGTTGTGCTGAAAGCGGGCCAGGCCGGAGTAGAACTTGAGCTCCGCCAGATTACCACTGGTTCCCAGCCGGTCGAGCGGGTTGAGTACCGTTACCGGGTTCTTAACCTTGCCGGCACTCGTTAGCACGGCCTCGGCTAGCTGCACGGTGAGGTGGCCGTAGTACTTGTGCCGCCCAAATACCACGATGCGCCGACTACCCGCAGCGGCCAGTGGCCCGCGCTCCTCCGGCAGCAATTGGCTCACCAGCTCCTGCGTGGTGGTGGCCGTCACCGGAAACAGGCCCGCCTGCCGGGGCAAGACCTGTACCTGAGTCCGGTTGTAAGTCAGCTCGAAGTAGGCGTCGAGGTCGGTGGCGTGTTCCAGGCCATAGTCGCGGGCGGCGGCCTGGAGCAGCGTATGGCGCTGCCCAGCGTCGAAAAATACGCGCAGCTCCTTGCGCTGCACAATACTGAGCAGCACCAGGGCCTCATGCTCGCACAGGGCGCCCGCCGGGGCCGGGCAGGTACACGTTAGCAGCACGCCCTGGGTTTGCTGCTCTACAGTCACGGGCGGAAATGGCTGGGCACCCAGGGTTGGCGCGCCGGTAAACGTGCCGAAGTTCAGCGTCAGGGTGTGGGGCTGAATGGCCGCCATAGCGCGGTAGTCAACCGGCGGCAGATGCGTCCCGTGCCGCTCGACGTCGGCGCTGGTCAGGGCCGCTACGCTCGTGCCTGCCAGGCGGTAGTGGTGCCGGCCCGGCTCGGCAGCAGACGTTGTTTCCGGGGAGCTGGGCATACAAAAGCAATGGGTATGGTGAGCAGGCTGGGGCCCGCAGACCTGCAGCTCCCAACCGCGAAGATACGGCCGGAACGTTGTCGGCCCCGGCTTTGTGGCCCGCGTTTGGTACCCTGGTTTTCTGGTGTTGCTCGTCGGCCGTGGGCAACACGAAAAAAGCTCCCACCAACGGCGGGAGCCTTTTTCGTATTCACTTGGAATTCCGCTTAGGCCGAAACCGGCTCACTCTGCGAAACTGCCTCCTGGGCCGGAACCGTGACCGAGCCCGGAATCAGGGAGTTGGCCACGTACCAGACGCTCAGCGTGTTGTTGAATCCCCGGTCGTATTCCGATTCGCAGTGGATCCGGGCGCTGTTGTTGAGCAGGATGTAGTCCGAGTTGTTGTTCTGGTTGTTCTTGTGCCAGGTGCCGTCGGAGCCGTCGTCCCAGACCTGATGCAGTTCCCACTGCACGATGGTCCCGTCGACGGCAATATCGAAGTCGTGGCTGCGGTGCCCGATCTTGTAGCCTTGCTCGTAGTTCTGGGAGGTGTATTGAATTACAAAGGCCGGGTCGTTGGCGGCGTTGGTATAGTTGGTCGAGCCAAACTTGCCGGATTCCGACTGACTAGCGCCGATGGCCGGCTCGGACGACTGCAGCTTCTGAATCGTCTGAATGAAGAGGTAGCGCTGGCTCAGGTTGTTCAAATCATTCAGCAGGGCGCTGACCTGGCCGCTCAGGCTGGTGCGGGTCGCGTCGTCTTCGACCAGGGTCTGGGCGTTGGCCATTACCTTCTTGACCACGCTGTTGACCTGCGTCGGATAAGAGCCCTGCCAGCTGGAAGGCAAGGAGTTGAGCGTAATCTGGAGCAGGTACGTGTTGAAGTAGATGTCGCCGACGGCGCTGAAGATGTTGGGGTCAATTGGCAGCGTAGTCGGAATTTTGGCGCTGATCTGGCTGTAGTGAATCATTTCGGCATGGCCAGGCACAGGCTCGTTGTACTGCTGAAACCACTGCAGGTACTCTTGCACCGTATCCATGCCGATGGGGGCCGTGGGGCGGTTCGGCGCGTTGGTGGGCATGCCCTGCATGTCCAGGAAAAAGCTCACCGAAACATTCTTATTGGCAATGGCGCTTTTAAATTCGGCCTCGCCCTGGGCCGTAAACATATCCGGGGCCGATGCGCCCAGCGAAGCTTTTACCTGCGTAAGCGTTTCCGACGAATTGGCACTAACGGTATACACGGCCCGAAATGTAGCCTGCCGCCGGCTGCCCGCCAGGTAATAGTCGCCGTACAGGGCGCGAAACTTGTCAAACTGTCCGGCATCAATCAGCTGCTGGGCCTGCGGGGCAAACGAGACGGTGCTGCTGTTGATGGTGTCATAGTCGTTGTACTCTACCTGGTAGGTAGCCAGAATCGTCAGGTCCAGCGTCGACTGCTTGATCTGGCTCAGGTAAGACGTGGACGCGTTAACGGTGATGCCGTCCATGTTGTAGCTGCCGCTGGCCGACACGTTGATGAGCTGGTCAACGTCACTGGTAGAAAAGATGTTGGCGTAGGTGGTGTGCGAGTTCTGGGACTGGGCCTGCTTCACCGTGAACGGGTTGAGGGCCTGGGCGCTCAGCACGCCCGTCACCGCGTTGACGCCCTTGCCCAGGGCATAGCCATCCAGCCAGGGCTGCCCGCTCAGGTCACTCACCAGCGTCGTCGTGGTACTGTTGGTGGCCTGCAGGCTGGGAATGCGGGCCCTAAAGCCGCGGCGGGCAGGAGCAGGAGCAGGAGTTCCAACTAGCTTGCAGAGCACCACCTGGCCGGTCCAGTCGCGGTCCTGTACGGTGGTCGCGCCCGAGAAAGTCTTGTCATAGGCTTTCTGAAACTGGCCCATAACGCTTTCACAGCCGCAGTCGAGCTTGAAATTGACGGTGTAGCCCAGGGGGCCAGTGGGGGTTGGGGCGCTCATACTGCCTTTTACAGCTAGGTTGGCGTAGCACTTCAGGTATTGCTGGCCGAATACCTGAAAGGGCTTTTCCGCTTTGAACTTCAGCTCAAAGGTGCCTTCAGAAATGATTGGGTCAATCATGATGATGGAGTAAGTAAGAAGTAAGAAGTGAAGAGTGAACAGAGCGTCATCGGGGCAGCCAGGTCGGAAGCGGCTGGCACGAATCGGTACAAGCAGTAGGGTAGACCAGCCCGGTAGCGCGGGCTGCGGGGCCCTCCCAGGTCGCGACGGCTGGAGGGCAGAGCAAGGCGTGGTGGCAAGGCGGGCCGGGGTAGGCAGCTAGCTGACCTTCACTCGGAAGAGTAAGGCAAAGGAAGAAGTTGAGGAGCGGCGGTTTGCGCGAAAAAATACCCAGCCTGACAAAACGGGTATTTTTACCTGATGCCGTGTAACTCTGCCAGGGATAGGTCCTGCGTAACCCTTTGCTACCGGTTGGGAGTGGAGCCACAACCAGGTATAAATACCTGTTTTTGCAGCTCCCGTGTTTCTACTCACTGGCGCGTTGTGCTTAATGCGGTACTTTGGCCCGACCTGTGGTGCTTACTCCAGGTGCCCCGCTATTTCATTCTTCTCCGCTTTATGACCACCACTACTACCGCCAACATCCTGAGCCCTGGTGCCTATGAGCGCCGCGCTGCCAAATGGGCCACTATTCTAAGTAAAATCAAAAGCGACGCTCTGCAGCAGAGCTTCCTGGTGGCTACCCCTGCCGGGCAAGAGCGCCTGGCCTACGTAAGCTTCCCAATTCAGCATATCGTGTGGCTTATGTCGACGGTGGGCGTGCGTCACATTCAGGCCCGTTTCCTGATTGCCACCAAAAAGGTTGACGGACAGCGCCACCCGTATTTCACGCTGGCCCTGTACGCCACCGATGCGCTGGGAGCCCGGGTTTCAGCTTTCTACCTGCCCAGCACGTACGCGGGCGAGCCCAAGCCCAGCGAGCTGCCCACCGAACAGGCGCCGCACGACCTGGTGAAAGCCTGGCTCAACAACTGGGCCACCGCTCCGGAAATAACCTCGGCTTTGTTTGCCAACAGCTACGGTCCCTTGCTGGGCTATAGCTTCAGCGTGGAAGACTTTATGCGGCCGCTGTTCGAAGCCCAGCCTTTTACCAATCAGGAGCTGCGGGTGGGTTTCGGGCTGCACGAGTACTACCCGGCGCTGCCCGTTGGCGCGGAGCGGGCTTACACCTTTGGCCTGGTCCTGCGGCTTTACACACCACCTACCGAAGAGTCGGCTGCTGCTATATCGAGTGCACCCTTCTTCGATTTGTCGACACCCTGCCCGCCCGGCACCTGATTTCGTTTCGTGTAAAAGCTGTTCTTTACGTCGCGCTCCTTGTCGCGCTCTTTCCTCGTATGCCTCTCACACTGCAGCAACTTTTAATGAGGCTGACCCTGGTGCCCGTCCTGGTGGCGGGCATCATTGGTTTCATCCGTTACCGTCATCTGCCCCTAAACCTACGTTTGCTGGCCGGGCTGGTGTGGTTTGTGCTGCCCATCGAAATCCTGGGGCTGGTCTTGCTGATTCTGCACCGCAACAACCTGTTTCTAATGCCCATCTACATGGTCGGCGAAACGGTGCTGCTGGGCCTAGTGTACCGGCATACGCTGCAGTCCCGGTTTTTCAACCGTCTTATGCCCTGGGTGGTGGGCGGCTTTGCCCTCTACGCCCTAGCCGACACTATTTGGGCGGGCAAGCTAACCCAGTTTCGGCCGGGCCAGCAGGTGCTGCAGGCCGTGCTGGTGTTGGTATTCGTGGGCTGGTATTTCCGCAAGCTGCTCAATGAGCTGCAGGTGCTGCATCCCACGCGGGAACCTCTGTTCTGGGTGTCTACGGGCCTGTTTATCTACTTTCTGGGCTACCTGCAGATTGCCCTGTTCAGCAACTACCTGCTGCACTACTCCCAGCAGCTGAACCATAACATCTGGGCCGTGCACTCGCTGCTCTACGTCGTGCTGCACGGCTGCTTTGGCTACGCTCTATGGTTGCACCCCCGGAAGTAACCTTTGCCCAGCTGCTCTTCAGCGGCATTGCCTTTATGCTACTGGCCGCGGGCAGCCTGGTGGTGTTTCTGATAACCTACCAGAAGCGCCTGCTGCACCAGCAGCTACGCCTGCGCCTGGCCGAAGCCGAACACCAGCAGCAGTTGCTGACGGCCATCATTGAGGCCCAGGAAGGAGAGCGGGAGCGAATCGGGCGGGACCTGCACGACGGTATCGGCTCCACCATCTCGACGGCCAAGCTGCTGCTCAACCGGCTGGAAAGCCTGCCCGCCCACGCCGAAGATGCCCAGGGGTTGCTCAAGCTCATCCGCGAAATCATGAGTGGAGCCGTGCAGGATGTGCGCAGCATTTCTCACAGTCTGTACCCGGCCGTGCTGGCCCGATTTGGTCTGGCCGAGGCCCTGCAGCACCTGGTGGACGTAGCCAACGAAACAGGCAAACTGCCCATTCTACTGGAGGTTGATTACGCTCGGCCATTGGCTCTGGCCCAGGAGCTGGCCTTGTACCGGATCTGCCAGGAGCTGGTGCATAATGCCCTAAAGCACGCCCATGGAGCTACCCGCCTCGTGGTAAGCCTGCTGCAGCAAGGACCACTGCTCACGCTGACCGTGGAAGATAACGGCTGCGGGTTTGAAGCCGCCAACGCCGCCGGTAGTGCGCCCCCAACCCGCGGGGCCGGCTTGCGCAGCATCGACGTGCGCGTGCAGATGCTGCAGGGGCACCTGCGTCAGCATTCAGTTCTCGGCCAGGGCACCCGTATGGTCGTCGAGCTCGACACTACGATGGCGTAGATGGTGGCAATTTGTGTTAGTATTACGGGGCCGTTCGGCTTATTTTAGCTTACTCCTATCCGTTATTTTATGACCACTATCCCCACGCCCGTACACATTGCCCTGCTCGACGACCACGCCCTGTTTCGCCAGGGGATGCGCTATATCCTGCAGTCCTGGCCCTACGTGGAAACCGTGGTGGAAGCGGCTACTTTCGCCGAGCTGCTGGTTCAGTGCCGCCTGCGCCAGCCCGATGTGCTGTTGCTCGATCTGCAAATGCCCGAAGTAGATGGGGCGGAAGCCGCCCGGCAGCTGCTGGCCGAGTTTCCCGACCTGAAAATTATTGTGCTGTCGATGTTTTCAGCCGATAAGTTTATCACCCAAATGATGAAGCTAGGCGTGCGTAGCTACCTGCCCAAGGACGCCGACCAGGAGCAGCTGCGCGAGGCCATCGAAGCCGTACTGCTAACCGGCCACCACTTTACGCCCAGCATTTCGCGGGCCCTGGTACGGGCCGTGCAGCAGCCCATCCGGCAGGTACCCACTATGCTGCCTAACTTGGTGCAGCTGACGCCGCGGGAGCTAGAAGTACTACACCGCATCTGCCAGGGACGCAAAGCCGCCGAAATTGCCGATGAGCTCTTTCTGAGCCGGCGTACGGTGGAGGGGCACCGCCAGAAGCTGCTGGAAAAAACCGGCGCCCCTAACTCAGCCGGCCTAGTCGTGTACGCTGCCCAGCACGGCCTGCTGCCCAGCTAGGCCAGCGGCGTAGTACCAGGACAGGTTCTGCAGAACAGCCGGGGCCTGCCCTGCCAAGCACCTAACGTTTATAGGCGTGTTTCGAATGCGATGGTCACACTGCAGCTTCTATCCCAGTTCGTGTAGGTCGCTGTGCTGTTGCCCAGCGCATCTCGGTCAACATGGTTGACCCCAATGGTAATTTCCTTTCCCCACATAGATCGAGACCAAAAGGGGGCTCACTTTCTTCCCAAAACACTATTCGCCACGACTTATCATCCCGGGCCGGCACTATTTGGTGGGAGATGCTACTCATATTCCACACCAACGGGAGCTGAGCCGATGTGACATCAGCCTTTGTGGCTCCATTAATCAGTAGAAAAGAGACATCTGGTCCAGTCCCATCTGCTTTGTCCCACGGCTCTCCTGTATCGGCGGTAAAATTCATTTTTGTTACTCGTACCTCTTTTACGGCCCGGATTCCAACTCGTAAGGTGATAGAGGTACTGACTGGGATATCATCTAGGTTGTAGGCCGTCAACTCTACTGAATAGATTCCTGGCTTCGGGAATGTAACAGCTAAGTCCCGTTGCGTTGATACGGTACCATCAGGCAGTTTCCACTCATAATGAGCAGCATGAGTGCTCATGTTACTCAGCCAAAAGGATTCATTCACCTCTAGAATCGTCCCACTTGAGGAAATGCCGGCGGTAGCAAGCGGCGCAGGCTCTTTCTTACAGCCGAGCAGCAGGAAAGTGAGAAGCAGAAGGAATTGCGCGTAGTACTGGGATAAAAACATGTACGATAGATTTTTTCAAACCTAGCGCTTTCCCGGCACAGAATAGTGCTATTTACATCAGAAAGCCCCCAGCAACTGCCAGGGGCTTTTTGTAAGCTCACTTGCGCAACTGGCTACTCTGCCTCCGGGGCGCTGGCGGTTACCTTGCCGGGAGTATAATTCGGAATCAGCGACTTATCGACGTACCACACCGTCAGAGTATTGTCGTAGCCCCGGTCGTAGTCCGAGCGGCAGCGAATCTCCGCGCTGTTGTTGAGCAGCACGAAATCAACATTGTTGTGCTGGTGATTCTTCCACCACACGCCGTTATCTGAGCGGTTTTGTTTGAGTTCCCACTGCACAATCGGGCCGCCGGCGGGTAGGGAAAAATCGTGTTCCATATGGCCCATTTCCCAGCTCTCGGCATGGCTCACAGTGGCCGATTTAATCACGAAGAGCGGATCTTGAGCCTCGTTCGGGTAGACAGACGTGCCGTAGCGCACCGTAGAGCCCTGCGCCACGCTCACGGGCGGCTCGGTCGCCTGCATTTTGCGGATGTTTTGTAAGAAGATGTAACGGTGATTCAGATTGTCGACGTCGGTAAGCAGGGCGGTGGTCTGGGCCGAAAGCACCTGCAGCACCGGCTCGTCGTCTACCAGATTCTGGGCGTTGGCGTTCACCTGGGCCACCTGCTTCTGCACCTGCGACGCGTAGGTACTCTGCCAGGTCGAGGGCAGGGAATGCAGCGTAATGCGGAGCAGGTAGGTTTCGGAATAGAGCTGGCCTACGGCAACGAAGATATCCGGACTGATGGGCAGCGTCGTTGGGATGCGGTGGTCAATCTGACTGTAGTGAAACAGCTCGCCCCGGTCGGGTACGGGCACGCAGTTGTTGAGAAACCACTGCTGGTACTGCTGCATGGTCTCGACGCCGGCCGGTACGGGTGGGCGACCCGGCGCGTTGGGCGGCATGCCCTGCATATCGAGCGAGAAGCTGATGGAAATGTGACTGTTGGAAGTAGCCTGCTTAAAGGCCGCCACGCCCTCGGCCGTAAACATATCCGGCACCTTGGCCCCGATGGCGACTTTCACCTCCTGCAAGGCTTCTTCCGTGTCGGAGCTTATGGTATATACCGCCCGGAAAGTAGCCATGCGCTTGTGCCCGCCCAGGTAATAATCCCCGTATAAATTGCGGAACTCCTGCAGCTTGCCTTCGTCGAGCAACTGCTTGGCCTCGGCCGAAAACTGGAGGCCATTGTGCTCAATGGTGTCGTAATCCCGGAAGGAAACCAGGGAGGTGGCCAGAATGGTCATATCCAGCTTCGACTGCTTCACCTGGTTCAGGTACTCGGTAGAAGCCGTAAGGTTGAGCCCCCCGATGTTGTAGCTGCCGCTGGCCGATCCGCTGATCAGGCGTTCTACCTCGCTGGTGCTGGTCACGGAGGAAAACTCGTCGCGCGAATCCGAATACTGGGCCGGCACCACCGTGTAGGGGGCCAGGGCCGAGCCGCACAGCACGCCCGTTACCGCATTGATGCCCTTGCCCAGCGTGTAGCCATCCTGCCAGGGTTGGTTGGCCAGGTCACTGATTAGGGTAGTGGTGCTGGCATCGGGCTGTTCACCGGGCACGCGGGCCGGCCCCGTCAGGGTTTCGGAAGCCACTTGGGAAGCTTCGAGGGGAGGGGTGTTCACGGACATCGGTTCAGGAAAATAGTGAGAGGGTGGAAATACTTGGTAAAGGCAAACCGATAGTGAAATAGCTGAGCTGCTGGCCGGTGAATGACCAGCTCCTAAACCGGATGAGTGGTAACCTGCGAAAGAAGGGCTCTGAACAAAACTGGCCGGGCAGGTGGGCGAGTAGTGGTGGCAAGGTAGACGAAAGCGCAGCCATAAAAACCTCGAAAAGCTAAATCAGGTGTTTCTACCTAACCACGTATTTCTACCTGGATTCATGAAGTAATAGATTGTTTATCAGTGGGGTAATAGTAGTTGGTCTTTGGTGAAATAGTTTCCGGGCACTGGCCCCCTGGCCTAGAAAGCAAACACCCGCTCCTGTATTGTGCCTTCCGTGAGAAGCGGCACAATACAGGAGCGGGTGTTTGTAGACCAGCCGAGGCTTCAGTAGAAGCTAGCTTTTCTTGGCCGGCGCTTTTTTGGCCGGGGCGGGCTTGGTCGTCGCCGTTTTCAGCGGGAAGCCGCGCTCCTTCATCAGGGCATCGATTTTCGGGTCGCGGCCACGGAACTTGCGGTAGCCGTCGGCCGGGTCGATGGTGTTGCCCACGGAGAAGACGTTGTTGGTCAGGCGTTTGGCTACGGGTTTGTCGTAGGGTCCGCCGGCTTCGGTAAAGGCCGAGTAAGCATCCGAGGCCAGCACCACCGACCACAAATAGCTGTAGTAGCCCGCTGAGTAGCCATCCGAGGAGAAGACGTGCGAAAACTGCGGCGTGCGGTGGCGCATCACGATTTCGCGGGGCATGCCCATCTGGGTCAGGGTTTCGCGCTCAAACTTGTCGGCGTCAATCTTCTGGGAGCCAGCCAAATGCAGCTTCATGTCAATCAGGGCGCTGGCCAGGAACTCGGTGGTTTCGAAGCCCTGGTTGAAGGTCGAGGCCTTCTCAATCCGGTCGACCAGAGCCTGCGGAATCGGCTTGCCTGTCTGGTAGTGCAGGGCAAAGCGGTTGAGTACCTGGGGCGTGGGCAGCCAGTTTTCGAGCAGCTGGGAGGGGAATTCGACGTAGTCGCGCACCACGCTGGTACCCGAGAGGGTAGGGTAGGTCACGTTCGACGACAAGCCGTGCAGGGCGTGGCCGAACTCGTGGAACAGGGTGGTGGCGTCGGTCCAGGAAATGAGCGTGGGCTCCCCGTCCTTGCCCTTCACGAAGTTGGAGTTGTTCGACACGATGGTCGTCACGTTGCCGTCGAGGCGCTGCTGGTTGCGGTAGGCGTTCATCCAGGCTCCCGAGCGTTTGCCGGGCCGGGCGTAGGGGTCGAAGTACCACAGGCCGATGTGCTTGCCCGAAGTCTTGTCTTTCACTTCCCACACCTTCACGTCGGGGTGGTAAACGGGTACGTTGGTCACGGGCGAGAACGAGAAGTTGAACAGCTCCCCGGCCACCCAGAACATGCCTTCCCGCATTTTATCCAGCTGCAGGTACTGCTTTACCTCGTTCTGGTCGAGGTCGTAGCGCTGTTTGCGCACTTTCTCAGCGTAGTAGCGGTAGTCCCAGGGCTCGATCTTGAAGTCGGCGCCGGCACCTTCTTTCTTGGCCAGGGCCTGCATGTCGGCCACTTCTTCCTTGGCCCGGGCTACGGCCGGCGTCCAAACCTGCTCCATGAGCTGCATGGCGGCTTCGGGCGTCTTGGCCATGGTGTTGTCGAGGCGCCAGTGGGCGTGGGTAGCGTAGCCCAGCAGCTTGGCCCGCTCGGCCCGCAGCTGCAGAATCTCACTGATAATGGCGTTGTTGTCGTGCGCTCCGCCGTTGTCGCCGCGGTTGTAGAACATGCGCCAGGCCTTCTCGCGCAGCTTGCGCTGGTCGGAATACGTCAGGAAGGGCTCCACGCTGGAACGAGTGTTGGTGATGACCCCGGCCGCGCCTGCAATCTTGCGGCTGGTGGCGGCAGCGGCGGCATCGGCCTGCAGCGAAGCCGAGAGGCCGCCCAGGTCAGCGGGCGTTTTGAGCACCAGCACCGAGTCGGTTTCATCGGCCAGCACGTTCTGGCTGAAGCGGGTAAACAGGCCCGCCAGCTGCTGGTTGATGGCCGACAAGCGGGTTTTGGCCTTGGCGTCGAGCTTGGCGCCCGAGCGCACGAAGTTGTTATAGTAAATCCAGGTCAGGCGCTGCTGCTCGGGGGTGAGCTTCTTCTTATCGGGCGAGTTGTAGACGGCCTCGATGCGCTTGAACAGGGCTTCGTTCTGGTTGATCTGGTCGCCGAAAGCGGCCATGCGCGGGGCCATTTCGCGCTGAATGGCCTGGATATCAGGCGTGCTCAACGAGCCCGACCAGATGCCATAGATGGTCTGTACCTCGTCGAGGCGCTGTCCGGCCCGCTCCATGGCGGCAATGGTATTGTCGAACGTTGGGGCCTGCTTGTTGGTAGCAATGGCCTGAATTTCGGCCAGGTTCTGGGCCATGCCAGCTTCAATGGCGGGCTTGAACTGCGAAACCTGAACTTTATCGAAGGGCGGCACGCCGCCGTAGGGGCCTTCCCAGGCCATGAGCAACGGGTTGGCGACGGCGGCCGAGCTGGCCGCCGGGGTTTGGGCAACACTGGAAGTAGGATACACGAAGGCAGCCAAGCTGAGAGTGAGAAAGGTATTGGCCAGCAGAAACTTGCTGGATGGGGACATTTTGGACATAAGCAAAAAGCCGGTCGGAGGGTGAAAGGAAGTCGGAAGATAACACGGAAAAACCGCTGGGGTTGCGTGGCGGGCGGGTTAGCGTGTCGGGCAAAACAACCCGGCACACGTATAAATCGTGCCAGTCCGGCCCGGCTTCCCGACCTTTGCCCGCATGCACACCCTCGAACAGCTGCGTAGCGGCGCTTTGGCCGGTACCACCCGCCTCGACCTTTCCGGCGGCCTGACCGAATTTCCGCGCGAAATCCTCGACCTGGCCGATACGCTGGAAGTCCTGAACCTGACCGGCAACCAGCTCTCGGCCCTGCCCACCGACCTAAGCCGCCTGCGGAAGCTGCGCATCCTGTTCTGCTCCGAGAACCGCTTTACGGAAGTGCCTGCCGTGCTGGGCCAGTGCCCGGAACTGAGCATGGTGGGCTTTAAGGCGAACCAGATTCAGACCCTGCCCGGCGCGGCCCTGCCGCCCAAGCTGCGCTGGCTGATTCTGACCGACAACCAACTTCAGGAGCTGCCGGCCGAAATTGGCAACTGCCCCGAGCTGCAAAAGCTGATGCTGGCTGGCAACCAGCTCACCGCCTTGCCCGAAGCCCTGCGCCACTGCCACCGCCTGGAGTTGCTGCGCCTGGCCGCCAACCGCCTGCCTGAGCTGCCTGCCTGGCTGCTGGCGCTGCCCCGCCTGACCTGGCTGGCTTACGCCGGCAACCCGTTCAGTGAGGCCGCCCAAACCCAGGCCGAAACTCAGCACCCCATCCGGGAAATCGACTGGGCGGAACTGGAACTGGGGCGGCGGCTGGGCGAAGGTGCTTCGGGCGTAATTTCCCAGGCTCGCTGGCAGCCCGGAAACGCCCCGGCTCAGGAAGTAGCCGTCAAGGTCTTCAAAGGCGCCGTAACCAGCGACGGACTGCCGCACAGCGAAATGGTGGCCTGCATCAGCGCCGGAGCCCACCCCAACCTGACGACGGTGGACGGCAAAATACACGCCCATCCGCTGAAAGCCGAAGGCCTGGTGCTGGAATTGATTCCGCCCGAGTTCCGAATTCTGGCCGGGCCGCCCAGCTTCGAAACTTGCACCCGCGACGTGTACGCACCTGGTACTAGCTTCAGCTTGGGCACGGCCCTGCGCATCGCGCGCGGTGTGGCTTCGGCGGCGGCCCACCTGCACCAGCGCGGCATCCTGCACGGCGACCTGTACGCCCACAACATCCTGACGACCCCGGCCGGCGCGGCCCGGCTCAGCGACTTTGGGGCCGCCAGCTTCTTCGCGCCTAGTTCGGCTTTGGCCCCCGGGCTGCAACGCCTGGAAGTGCGAGCTTTCGGCTGCCTGCTGGAAGAACTGCTGGCTCATTGCGAAGCTGGGGAAGCCGATGCCGAGGCCTTCCAGAAGTTGCAGGAGCTGCAGCAGCGGTGCGTAAGTTCGCCGGGCGAGGTGCGGCCGTTGTTTGCCGAAGTTGAACGGGAACTGGCTGGTTTGTAGCCAGGCGGGAGGTGGCGGCTGGTAAAATCCGGCGGCCGGGCCTTGACTTTGAACCGCCGGCTTGCCTTATCTTTGTGACTATGAATGCTCCCCTGTTTCACGTAGGCCAGCCCGTGGTCTGTACCAACGACGACTTTACTTTGCTGCTGGTGCAGAACCCGGCCATCCAGACGCCCAAGCGCGGGCCTATTTATACTGTGCGCAGCCTGTTTGACACCCACCGCGGGTTTGGCATCACGCTGGAGGAAATCAACAATGCGGGCGTGGCGCCGGGCTTTCCAGAAGCCAACTTCCACGAGAGCCGCTTTGCCGCCGTACCGCCCGTCGAAGAGCTGGATCTGGCCGAACTCATGGCCGAGGAAGTAACCGCGTAGCTCCCGGCCCGCGGCCGGCGGGTAAGCCCAACGAGAAGCCCGGCCGTGGGAACAATCGGGCCGCTGGTTTGCGTATAGAATATGCCCGCCCAGCAAACCCAGCGGCTAATTGTATGAAGATTCCCGGCTTGAAAATGCGTCCCCAGCGGGACGGCTCTCCCGACGATAACTACAGCAAATGGGGTTGGTACGCCATGGCCGTCCTCTCTATTGCCTGGATTATTTACAACCTGATGGACGGCAAGTAAGCCGCCCGCTTTAGAGTATAGTGCAACGGCCAAGCCTTCCGGTTTCGCCGGTTGGCCCGTGTGTACCGCGGGGCGAAAGGTCGGGCGACTCCGCAGAGTCGCCCGACCTTTTTTGTTTGAAAACGAACCAAGCGGTGGTTGTCTTACACGATTTTGGCCTAAGTAAGAAAATGTAAGACAAGGCTTGGCCTTACACGATTTGGCTGCGGCCAAAAAAAAGTAAGAAGATGCCTGCCGAGTCGGATGGCTTTAATGCACGAAAAAGCCGGCGCAAAATATTTTTCAGTCGGGCTGTAACCTTGCTTCGGTAGGGCAGTGTCCACGCATACTAATTCCGGACGGCTTGTGCCGTGGCCACCGTGAGCCACCGCGGGGCTTTGAATTTTTCTGATTCTTTCCTCTTGCTCAAGCGCCGTTTTTCGGCTGCCGGGCTTCGCTTTGCCCTTGCTGTTCCGCGCTTCTACTCTGCCAAAACGCTCCTGCCATGACTTTTACCGCTACGCTGCGCGGCCTGCTGCTCGGCTGCTTTTTCCTCCTGATGAGTCCGGCTATGGGCCAAACTGCTCCCGGTCCGGCGGCAGCTACTAAGGCTACGGCCGCGCCGAAGAAGCAGCTCCAGGCCGTGCGCATCACCGATGCTATTAAGCTCGATGGGGTGCTGGATGAGGCCGTCTGGCAGCAGGCGCCCCTGGCCACCGACTTTGTGCAGCAGCGGCCCAACCCCGGCGTGCCCGAACGCCACAAAACCGAAGTGCGGGTGCTCTACGACGATGCCAACCTTTACGTGGGCGCCATCATGCACGATATTTCACCCGACTCGATTCTACGGGAAATGACGGCCCGGGACCAGTTTGGCAACTCCGACCTGTTCAGCATCTTCCTCGACACCTACCACGACCAGCTCAATGGCTACAACTTCACCGTGACCCCCTCGGGCGTGCAGCTCGACGCCCGCTACTCGCCGGCCGGTGGCGAAGACTTCAACTGGAACGCCGTTTGGGATGCCCGCACCACCCAGCGCGGCTCCGACTGGGTGGCCGAAATGCGCATTCCGTACTCGGCCATCCGCTTCAGTAAAAATGCCGAGCAGCTCTGGGGCCTTAACTTCGCGAGGCAGCGCAAGCGCGACAACGCCCAGTACTTCTGGAACGAGGTGAAGCCCGCCGTGAACGGCTTCGTAAACCAGTGGGGCGAGCTGCGCGGCATCCGCGACGTGCAGCCTCCGCTGCGCCTTTCGCTGACGCCCTACGTGAGCAGCTACGTGAATCACAACCCGCTGAGCGCCGAGGGCACGCGCCGTACCACGACCAGCTTCAACGGCGGGGCCGACGTGAAGTGGGGTATCAATGAGAGTTTCACCCTGGATGCCACGCTGGTGCCCGACTTCGGGCAGGTGCAGAGCGACAACCAAGTGCTGAACTTGTCGCCGTTTGAGGTGCAGTTTGCCGAAAACCGGCAGTTCTTTACCGAAGGCACCGAGCTGTTTAGCAAAGGCAACCTGTTTTACTCCCGCCGGGTGGGGGCCACACCCATCGGTTTTTATGACGTGAAGGCCGGGGAGGGCGAGAAAATCGTGCGCAACCCCGCCGAAAGTCAGCTGCTGAACGCCACGAAGGTGTCGGGCCGCACGAGTAAAGGGCTGGGCGTAGGCGTGTTCAACGCCGTGTCGCGGGAAATGCAGGCCACCATCCGCAACGACGAAACAGGGCAGGAGCGGCAAGTACTGACCCAGCCGCTGAGCAATTACAGTATTGCCGTGCTCGACCAGAGCCTGAAAAACAACTCCTATGTTTCGCTCATCAACACTAACGTGACCCGGGCCGGTAGCACCTACGACGCCAACGTAACCGGCGGACTGTTTCGCTTCAACGACAAAAAGAACGCCTATGCCCTGGATGGCAGCGTGGTGTACTCGCGGCGGCGGGGGCAGGTGTTCGGCAAAGACGAGCAGATCAACGACCAGGATGGCTATAAGTACACGGTGGGCCTGAGCAAAATCAGCGGCAACTTCACCTGGGACCTGAACCACCGCATCGAGTCCGACACCTACAACCCCAACGACCTGGGCATCCTGTTCGGCAACAACAACATTACCCAGTCGGCCACGGTAGCGTACCGCAAGTACCAGCCGTTTTGGAAGGTGAACAACATGGCCTTTTTCGGACAAATCGGCCATGCCCTGCTGTATAAGCCCACCCGCTACCAGAGCTTGTATTTCTACAACGGCTTCAACACGACCTTCACCAAGAGCTTCCTGCAAATCGGCTACGACCTGCAGTACGGCGCCAAAACCCACGATTTCTTCGAGCCCCGCACCTCGCGGCTAGGCGAATACTTTGTGCGGGTGCCGGCCTGTACGGATTTCGTGGCTTTTCTCAACTCCGATACGCGCAAGCAGTTTTCCTACGGGCTCAATGCCGGCATTCAGTACTACGCCCAGGATGGCACGCCGCCCGGTCGGCCCCGGCGCACCCGCTACAGCTTCGGGGCTTACCCGCGCTACCGCGTCAACAACCACCTGACCTTCCGCTACAGTCTCGACTGGAGCCAGAGCAATAACCAGATTGGCTACGTCAACGGCGGGCTGAGCGACGACGAGCCCCTGGACCAGCCCTTTCAGGACCAGATTCTGCTGGGTCGCCGTAATGTAAGCACCGTGTCGAACGTGCTGTCGGTGGCCTACACGTTCACCAACCGGATGTCGTTCACGCTGCGCACCCGGCACTACACCAGCAATGTGCACTACCTGGACTTTACGACTCTGCAGCCCGACGGCCAGGAAACCCGGGCCGATTACCAGCGCCGCCGCGACAATACCTACAACGCCTTCAACGTGGACGCGGTGTACTCCTGGTGGTTTGCGCCCGGTTCCCAAATCAGCGTGGTCTGGAAAAACGCCAACAGCCCCAACATCCAGGCCAACGAGTTTACGCCGCTCTATTTCCGCAACCTGACCAACACCATCAACACGCCCCACAATAACTCCCTGTCGGTAAAAGTGCTCTACTACCTCGATTACCTGGCTTTCCGCAAGCGCCGGGTGTGAGGTGAGATGGTGAAATAGTGAGTTGGTGAGTTAGTAAAGTAGAATCCTTTCAACCGTTATGCCGAGCAGCGCGAAGACTCTGGCGTGCTGATGTTGTTTTATTGGTCATCCTGAGCGGCGTGTAGTAGAGCGAAAGACTTTCCTCTATGTTCTGATAACCGTTATTCAACGTACTAAAGCCCTATACCGCAGCTGTAAAGTGTTTTTGTGCATTGGTAAAAGCTGCAGTGGGGTAGGGGAGGAAGGTCCTTCACAAAGCGGACGTCAGATAAAGGATGACCAATAGAAAGAAAGACATGACAGCCAGCTAGAGCAGCAGGTACGGCAGGCGGCATAGTTGGCTACCTTTGGGTTCCCATCCGCCCTTGGTGCAAGCCCCCGCTTGTACTGCCGTTTCCCACCCGCTTCTTGGAACCCGCCGCCTGCAAACCCCGCCCCTGGATTCTGCCCGTTATAGTATTCGCCCAATTTGCCGGCACCTCGCTCTGGTTTGCCGGCAACAGCGTGCTGCCCGAGTTGCTCCGAAACCCCGGCCTGCGAGGGGCTAGCCTGGGCGGAGTGGTGTCGGCTGTGCAGCTGGGCTTTATCGTGGGTACGCTGGTATTTGCCCTGCTCTCCCTGGCCGACCGGGTGCCGCCGGCCCGCCTGTTTTTGCTCAGTGCCCTGGCCGGCAGTCTGACCAACCTGGGCTTGCTGCTGCCCGAATTATCAGCCGCCGGACTGCTGGCGATGCGGTTCGGCACGGGCCTGTGCCTGGCCGGCATCTACCCGGTGGGCATGAAAATAGCGGCCGACTACTACGCCGGGGGCTTGGGCAAAGCGCTGGGCTTTCTGGTGGGGGCACTGGTGTTGGGTACGGCCTTGCCCCACGGCCTGCGCTGGCTCGGGGCCGGTTTGCCCTGGCCGGCGGTGGTGCTGGCCACCTCGGGCCTGGCAGCCGGCGGCGGACTACTGCTCTGGCTACTGGTGCCCAACGGTCCGTTTCGGCGGCCCGGTGCGCGGTTGGCGCTGAGCGCCGTGCGCGGTGTCTGGCAGCATCCACCGTTTCGGGCTGCGGCCCTGGGGTACTTTGGGCACATGTGGGAGCTCTACACGTTCTGGGCCTTTGTGCCGCTGCTGCTGACCATTTACCGGCAGCTTCATCCTGAACTGCGGGAGCTGCCGGCCGGGCTGGCTTTTGGAGCCATTGCCAGCGGGGCTTTGGCCTGCGTGGGCAGCGGCTACCTGGCCCAGCGCTGGGGCTCACTGCGGCCGGCCCGGCTGGCGCTGTGGGTATCGGGGGCGGGCTGCGTGCTGAGCCCTCTGCTGCTGCAGTTGCCGCTGCCCCTGTTTGGGGCGGGCTTGCTAGTTTGGGGCATGGCCGTCGTGGCCGACTCGCCGCAGTTTTCGGCCCTGGTGGCTCAGCAGGCCCCGGCGGCCATCAAGGGCACGGCCCTCACGCTGGTTACTTGCCTGGGCTTCGCGCTGACCATCGTAAGCTTACAGGCTTTTGGGGCATTGCAAAGCCTGGTCGATGGGCGCTACCTGTTTTTGCTGCTGGCTCCGGGCCCGGCGTTGGGGCTGTGGGCCACACGCCAGGCCCGAAGCCAGCAGTTTTAGCGAATGCCGTCAGCAATGTTGGGTAGAATATAAGATCCGATTGAAAAGTAAAAGATAGCAACTAATGGCGGCTGGTCCGGGCAAACCGGCCCCGGACCCGTATACTTGCCCCATGAGCCTCGACCCCACCACTTACTTTCACCACGCCGCCGACGAGGAGAAAACCACCGTCTACACCCAGACCCCCGACGGTGACCTGGAATCCCACGACGCGCTGCTGATTGCCCAGACGCACCAGCAACGCTTGTTTGTAACCCTGGAAAAACGCCGCCGCTACGTGACTTACACCTTCGTGGACGATTCCTCGGATGAGGTGGAGCTGGATTTTGTGCAGGACTACCAGGAGGTAGAAGACCTGCTCGAAGACGCGGGCCTCTTTGGCCGCCACGACGGGGAGGTGGGCATCGTGTACCACAACCTGCTGTTTCTGCTGATGAACCCGTAAGCCGGCCGTGGCGGTTATAGGCCCATGCTTCGCTGGCTCGATGTTCTGACTTTCGCTAAATACAGCAACCCCGAGCCGCCCCGGCGGGTAGAGAAAACTGCGGCCGAATGGGCCGCTGAGCTCACGCCCGCCCAGTTTCGGGTGCTGCGTGAGCAGGCCACCGAGCCGCCCTACCGCAATGCCTACTGCCGCAGCTACGAGCCCGGCCGCTACGAGTGCGTGGGCTGCCGCAGCCTGTTGTTCGACTCGGCCACGAAGTACCACGCCATATCGGGCTGGCCCAGCTTTACCCAACCAGCGGCCAAGAGCGCTATTCGCTACCACTTCGACGACAGCCATAATATGCAGCGGGTGGAAGTGCGCTGCAACGTGTGCGGGGGCCACCTGGGCCACGTCTTTCCCGACGGCCCCGCCCCGGCCGGGCTGCGCTATTGCATCAACTCGGAGAGTCTGGTGCGGGTGGAAGAAAACGGAATACTTTTTTAATCGTATTGGCGTCCGCTCAGAAAATGTAAACCACCGTTTAGATGGACTAGAATCATAAGCAAACAGGCCGGTTGTTTCTTCCGGGTCACACTGACCACGTACAGCACTAGTTTTTCCATGCCTAGGCCGGCAAGCAGTTGAGCTTCTGCTGGCTTGAAGTGTTGGGTGAGGCCCGTCCCGCCCTGTCGTAATCTGAGCTAGAGAGACGTAAGCAGCCGGCGGCTGACAATTTTTATCGCTATGTAGGGGAAGGCAAGCGGGCAACTTACCGCGTCGAGACCTTCCCCTGGGGCTGGGCAAAAGCCTCCGTTACACCCTTGCTCATTTGCTTGAGCAGCAAGCCGGGGGCCAGGCGACTCATGTAGCGCATGACGCGCGACAGGCCGGGGTAGATTTCCAGTCTATCGTGCTGGAGCCCTTCAATGGCTTGGGCGATGAGCTTGCCCGGATCCATTAGCATGCTCTCGTCCATCACGCCGGCAAACGGGTCCGCCAAGGGCGTTTTGGCGGCGGGCGCGACCAGTTCAAACACCTTCACTTGGGTGTGCTGCAGTTGCACCCGCAGGGCTTTGGTGTAGGCGCGCAGCCCCGCCTTGGTACCCCCGTAGATAGGAGCCAGCGGAAATGGCGTCAGGGCCAGGCCCGAGGTAACGTTCAGGATGGCGGCTGTCTTTTGGGTTTTGAGGTGGGGCAAGAATTGCTGTACCATGCGAATGGGACCCGACAAGTTGATTTCGACTTCCCGGGTGAGGTCGAGCAAGTCCAGCGTTGGGTCTTGCAGGTTTAGCTTGCGCATTTCCCCGGCGTTGTTAATCAGAATGTTAAGCGCCGGAAATTGGCTGACAACCTGTTGGTAGAGGTGCTGGATAGCCTGCGGGTCGCTTACATCACTTTGAAAGGTGTGCACGCGGGGCAAGCGGCGCTTGGTGTCGTCGAGCTTGGCTTGGTTGCGGCCCGTGATAAGCACGGTGTTGCCCAGCTCTAGTAGCCGGGCCGCAAATTCGTAGCCAAAGCCGCTGGTACCGCCGGTAATGAGGATGGTGTTGTGACGTAAGTCCATAGGTTGGTAGGGGAATAATGACCGGGCAAAGGTCTGCCCGGAAACCAACGGGGTGTTTGCGTCCAGCAATCCATCTTTTGCAAAATTCACACCTGGGCCTACAGCCGAAAGGCACCGGGCGAAAAGGAAGTCTGCCGCTTGAAGAAGTTGGAAAAGTGCGCGACTTCCGCAAAACCGAGGCTGTCGGAGATTTCCGAGATGTTCCAGTTGGTTTGCCTGAGCAGCAGCTTGGCTTCCTGGATGACGCGGCCCGCAATCAGCTCGGTAGTGGTGCGGCCGGTATTTTCCTTCAGCACCTTGTTCAGGTGGTTGACGTGCACGGCCAGTTGGTCGGCGTAGTCCTTGGCCGTGCGCAGCCGCAGCTTCTGCTGCGGCGTTTCGATGGGAAACTGTCGCTCCAGCAGCTCTGCAAACAGCGAGCTTACCCGCGTTGCGGCCGTGTGCGCCGGGTAGAGCGCCGTAGCCGGCTGCAGCTTTTGCCCCCAGTGAATCAGCTCCAGCACGTAGGTGCGCAGCAGGTCGTACTTGTAGGCGTAGGTCGAGGTAATTTCGCGGGCCATCTTGCGGAAAAGGTCGTGGATTTCAGCGTATTCCCCGTCCGTAAGGGCAAAGACTGGGTAGCCGCCCGGCTGAAAGAGGGGCAATTCCTCCAGCCGCACGCCGCTCTTGGCGGGCAGCAAAAACGCGTCGGTGAACACGCAGAAATAG
Source organism: Hymenobacter cellulosivorans (assembly GCF_022919135.1). Taxonomy (NCBI): domain Bacteria; kingdom Pseudomonadati; phylum Bacteroidota; class Cytophagia; order Cytophagales; family Hymenobacteraceae; genus Hymenobacter; species Hymenobacter cellulosivorans. The sequence continues at coordinate 3,170,824 of NZ_CP095049.1, forward strand.
CCGTCCTGCTCCTGGTCTTCGGGCAGCCAGTGGTAGGGTACCTTGGGCGTGGCAAACAACAGCGCGTGCTGCTCTATTTCCACCACTTTATCCGCGTACTCGGCCCGGCTGCGGCCCCGGATGAGGCTAATCTTGTAATACGCCCGCCGGTCGTACGGCATAGTCGGCTTCTCGCGGTGGTGCCGAAAGAGGTCGGCTACGTTAAAGACGTTGAAGTGGCCGATTTCCTGCTGAATATCGGGTGGTAGCAGGGTGTGCAGTTCCGCGCCGGCCGCCGTAGCCAGCTGCTGGTAAAAAGCGTTAAGCGAAGTGGTTTGCATCGGTTGAGCATTGCGAAATCCAAAGGTAGGGCTTCTAGGTAAGGTAAGGTAAGGTAAGGCTGGCCGCGCGCAACTGCTGGCCCCGGGTGCCGGCCTTGGCTAAAAAGTTGGGTTAAACGGCGCTCCCTATTCGACAAAAAAGAGCAAGGACCAGAGGCGGCCTAACATAAACGCTCCTTTCCCTGGACTGCTTCCCCAATAGTCTCTCCACAGTTCAGGGATGCTATGGTGCAGTCTCGGCCGAGGCAAATAAACAGGTTCACCTTTCAACGTTCACGAAACTCCGATTTTGCGACGAGCTTCCTGAACTCCTGGCTTTGCAGACGATTTGGGGTGGACAAGCCGGGCACTATGCACCCGGCCTAGTGCCCAGCCGAACCAGGAGCCGCTCGCCTCCGTGGCTAACCCGTCCGCGGTTTGCGCAGTATAGCCCCCAACACCTTTCCGGACCTGCCCGCGGCTTCATGGCGACACCTCCTTCTGCATCTGCTTCCTCCTCTGACTTCACCGGCTTCGTGCGCGTGCGCGGGGCCCGGGAACACAACCTCAAAAACGTCGACGTCGACATTCCCCGCGACGCCCTGGTCGTATTCACGGGCGTGTCGGGCTCGGGCAAGTCGAGTTTGGCCTTTGGCACGCTCTACGCCGAGGCCCAGCGCCGCTACCTCGAATCCGTTTCGCCCTATGCCCGGCGCCTGTTTCACCAGATGGCCGTGCCCGAAGTCGACAGCATCGACGGGCTGCCGCCGGCCGTAGCCTTGCAGCAGCAGCGCGGCACGCCCACCACCCGCTCGTCGGTAGGCTCGGTGACGACGCTCTCGAACCTGCTGCGCATGCTCTATTCCCGGGCCGGCGACTACCCCGCGGGCCAGGGCATCGTGTATGCCGAAGGGTTTTCGCCCAACACGCCCGAGGGTGCCTGCCCGCAGTGCCACGGCCTGGGCCGCATCTTCGAAGTAACGGAGCAAACCATGGTGCCCGACCCCACGCTCACCATCCGGGAGCGGGCCATTGCGGCCTGGCCCCAGGCCTGGGGCGGACAAAATCAGCGCGACATCCTCGTGACCCTGGGCTACGACGTGGACACGCCCTGGCAAGACCTGCCCCAGAAAGACCGGGACTGGATTCTGTTTACCGACGAGCAGCCCGTGGTGCCGGTGTACCCCGGCTACTCGCCCCAGGAAACCCAGCGGGCCCTCAGGCGCAAGGAGCCGCCGAACTACATGGGCACCTTCACTGGGGTGAAGCGCCACGTGCTGCACACCTTTGCTACGACCCAAAGCCCCCTGATGAAAAAGCGGGCCCTGCAGTACATGCTCAGCACCGAGTGCCCCACCTGCCAGGGCAAGCGCCTACGGCCCGAGTCGTTGGCGGTACAATTCGCCGGCCTCGACATTGCCGACATGGCCCGCCTACCGCTCAAGCGGGTGGCAGGCCTGCTCCAGCCCTACGCCGACGGTACCGCCGCGGGCCGTAAAAAGCAGGACGCCGCTCATCCTGAGCAAGCCATCGTGGCCCAGCGCATTGCCGAAGACCTTTGTGCCCGCCTTAGCGTGTTGTTGGATTTAGGGCTGGGCTACCTGGCCTTGGAGCGAAGTACGCCCACCTTGTCGCCCGGCGAATTGCAGCGCCTGCGCCTGGCTACGCAGTTGTATTCCAATCTGTTCGGCGTCGTGTACGTGTTGGATGAGCCCTCGGCTGGCTTGCATCCTTCCGATACCGAAGCCTTGCTCAATGCCCTGCACACCCTGAAAAAGGCCGGCAACTCGCTGTTTGTGGTGGAGCACAACCTGGACGTAGTGCGCCAGGCCGACTGGCTCGTGGACGTGGGGCCGGCCGCCGGGGAACAGGGCGGAGAAATTCTCTACAGCGGCGCGCCGGCGGGTTTGGCGAACGTGGCTGCCTCCCAAACCCGGCGTTATTTATTCAACGAAACCGCCGCTCAAGCCCGCACCCCGCGCCTGCCCAGCGGCTGGCTCAAGCTGCAGGGCGTCACGCGTAACAACCTTAGTAACCTCGCCGTGGAGTTTCCGCTGGGAGTGTTTACCACCGTCACGGGCGTGTCGGGCTCGGGCAAGTCGAGTCTGGTAAGCCAGGTGCTAGTAGAGTTGGTAGCCGAAAGCTTAGGCCAGCAGGTGGAAGCCGAGGAAGAGGAAACCGACCCGCTGGAGCAGTCCGCCCCCACGACTACCGGCGGCCGAATTGTGAGCGGTATGGAGCAGATCAAGCGCCTGGTGCGCGTGGATCAGAAGCCCATCGGCCGCACGCCCCGCTCCAACATGGCTACTTATACTGGCCTGTTTGACCACGTGCGCAAGCTGTTTGCCGCCACGCCCGCCGCCAAAAAGCGCCGCTACGACGCTGGGCGGTTTTCTTTCAACGTAGCTAAGGGGCGCTGCGAGAATTGTCAGGGTGAAGGCTCTGTGATGGTGGAATTGCTGTTTTTGCCCAGCGTGTACGCGCCCTGCCCGGTGTGCCACGGAGCCCGCTACAACGCCAAAACCCTGGAAATAACCTACCGTGACAAGAACATTGCCCAGGTGCTGGGCCTGACGGTAGACGATGCCTGGGCCTTTTTCACCGATGAGCCTGTCGTGCATCGGGCCCTGACGGTGCTGCGCGAAGTGGGCCTGGGCTATCTGCGCCTGGGGCAGCCCGCCACCGAGCTCAGCGGGGGCGAGGCCCAGCGCATCAAGCTGGCTACCGAGCTGCAGCGGGCCCAGCGGGGCAATTCCCTCTACATCCTCGACGAGCCCACCACCGGCCTGCACCCCTCCGACGTGGAAAAGCTGCTCACCCAGCTCGACGGCCTGGTAGAAGCCGGCAACACGGTCATCGTCGTGGAGCACGACATGCGCGTGGTAGCCGGCTCCGACTGGGTGATGGACGTAGGGCCCGGCGCCGGCGACGAAGGCGGCCACATTGTGGCGGCCGGTCCGCCCGCTGCCGTAGCCAAGATAAAAGAAAGCCGCACGGCTCCGTACCTGAAACGGTTTCAGGGCCGGTAGCTGCGGGACTGAGTAGCAGGTTTGGGCGGGCTCAAAAGTCCAGGATCTGCGTGAGCAGGCTTCTTGCAGTCAAGTGCTTAGGGCTCAAATAGCGTAGGGCTAAAGTCGGGGCGAGGGCAAAAGTGGGGTGGGGCAAGTAGCCACGGCCGCTACTTTGGGGCCTTCTCCACGCTTACTGCTCTTTTCATGTTGCGCCAAGTACCACTTGCCCTCGTTTGCTTCCGCCTGCTGCTGGGCTTTGCCGTGTTCGGACTGTGCTGGGCGCCGCCCACACCGCCGCTGCGGCAGTTGCTGGCAGGGCTGGTCGTGCTGGGCCTGCTTTCCGACATTTTTGACGGCATCATTGCCCGGCGCCTGGGCGTGGCTACTGCCAAGCTGCGCCGCCTCGATTCGAGCGTCGACACTATTTTCTGGCTGTGCGTGGTGGCGGGCGTGGTGCGGTTCTGCCCACGCTTTTTGCCCAACAATGCCGGCTGGATTGGCGTGGTGCTGGGCCTGGAGGCGCTGACGTACGGGGTAAGCTACGCCCGCTTCCGCAAGGAAATTGCCTTGCACACGCTCGGGGCCAAGCTCTGGACCCTGCTGCTCACAGCCATGCTGCTACAGTTGCTGCTAACCGGGCAAACTGGTTGGCTATTTGGGGCTTGCGTGGCGCTTGGCATTGTGAGCCGGCTAGAGATTCTGGGCATCGTGTGCATCCTGCGCAGCTGGGCTGCCGACATTCCTACGCTGTATCACGCCCTGCAACTGCGCCGGGGGCAGCCTATCCGGCGCCATCCGCTGTTCAATGGCTAAGTTTGAGTGGCCGCTAGCTCAACTACAGACCTGCGCCACCGGCTGCCGTACATAGGCTGTTGGCTTATTAGCCCATTTTACGTAACCACCGCTGAGCCATGCTGCCGCCTTTTGTTGAAGAGTTTTTTCGCAACCCCGCTACCGTCGGCTCCCTGGTGCCCAGCTCCCGGGATCTGACCGACAAGGTCATGGAGCCCATCGACTTTGCCACGGCCACTTGCATCGTGGAGTATGGGCCGGGCACGGGTGTTTTCACGGATATGCTCCTGGCCCGCCGGCGCGCCGAAACCGTGGTGGTGCTGGTCGAAGTCAGTGAGCGGTTTTGTAAGCTGCTGCGGGAGCGTTACGCCGGCCAGCCCAACGTGCATGTCATTCTCGGCTCGGCCGATAAAACGGCGGATTACCTGCGTCCCCTCGGCCTTACCCGCGCCGACTACGTGGTGTGCGGCCTGCCGTTTTCGTCGTTGTCGCGCCGCCTGGGCTGGCGCATTCTGGAGCACACCCAGCACGTGCTCCAGCCCGATGGCAAGCTAATTTTGTTCCAGTACTCGCTGCAGAACACGCGTCTGTTCGAGCGTTTTTTCAGCTTGCGCCACCAAGAACATGTCCTGCTCAACCTGCCCCCGGCCTACGTACTGGTCTATGAGCCGAAGCCGGAATCCGCCGCCTAGCCGGCCTCGGTGGCCACGCGGTACTCCGGGTCTTCCAGGATGTTAACCTCAATCAGGGCCCCGGCTTTGTGAAGCAACTGGCGGCAGTCGGGGCTGAGGTGGCGCAGGTGCAGGATTTTGCCCACGCGCTGGTAGCGCTCCGTGAGCTTGTTGAGCGCCTCAATGCCCGACATATCGGCCACCCGGCTGTCGCGGAAGTCGATGACTACCTCGGCCGGGTCCTGGGCCACGTCGAACTTATCAGTAAAGGCCTGGACCGAGCCAAAGAAAAGCGGCCCGTAGATTTCATAGTGCTTCGTGCCGGCCGCGTCCACGAACTTGCGGGCCCGGATGCGCTTGGCGTTTTCCCAGGCAAAAGCCAGGGCCGACACGACCACGCCCAGCAGTACGGCCAGGGCCAGGTTCTGGGAAATGGCCGTTACCAGCGTTACCAGCAGCATTACTAGCACGTCGGTCAGGGGCATGCGGCGCAGAATCCGCAGGCTGGCCCATTCGAAGGTGCCGATAACGACCATGAACATGACGCCCACCAGCGCGGCCAGCGGCAGTTGCTCAATCAGGGAGGAGCCTGCTACCACGAACAACGCCAGCGCCACGGCCGCCACCACGCCCGAGAGCCGCCCCCGCCCCCGGGATTCGAGGTTTACCATGGTCTGCCCTATCATGGCGCAACCGCCCATGCCCCCAGTCAGGCCCGAGGCAATATTGGCCAGGCCCTGAGCCACGCAGTCCTGATTGCCGCGGCCCCGGGTATCGGTCATTTCATCTACCACGGTGAGCGTGAGCAGGCTTTCGGTAAGGCCCACCAGGGCCATAATCAGGGCGTAGGGAAACAGCAGGATCAGCGTGGCCCAGGTAAGCGGCACCTGGGGCAGGTGCAGCGCCGGCAGCCCGCCCGCAATGGAGGCAATGTCGCCGACAGACTTGGTTTCGAGCCCGCCCCCAATAACCAGGGCCGATACCACCACAATGGCCGTGAGTGACGCCGGTACGGCCTTGGTCAGCTTGGGCAGCACATACACAATGGCCATCGTCAGGGCCACCAGCCCCAGCATCAGCCCCAGCGCGGGGCCGGTGAGCCACTGCTCAGTGCCGGCCGCATCCCGGGTTTTGAACTGCTCCAGCTGAGCCATGAAAATGATGAGGGCCAGGCCATTGACGAAGCCATACACCACGGGCTGGGGCACGAGGCGGATAAACTTGCCGAAGCGCAGTACGCCCACGGCTACCTGCAGCAGGCCCATCAGCAGCACGGCGGCAAACAGGTATTCGGGGCCGTGCTGCACCACCAGGCTTACGATAACCACGGCCACCGAGCCCGCCGCGCCCGAAATCATGCCGGGCCGGCCACCGAAGATACTGGTGATAAGGCAAATAACGAACGCCGACCCAATGCCAACCAACGGGCTGATATGGGCCAACAGGGCAAAGGCCACTACCTCGGGCACCAGGGCCAGGGCCGTGGTCAGGCCGGCCAGGATTTCGTTTTGGGGGTTGATGGTATACTGGGCCAGGTAGGGCCGGAGTTGAAAAGAAGAAAGCATACGAAACTGAGTACGGGCTCGAATTGGGCAAAAGAAAAGCCGCCTGCTTTCAACGGAAAGCGGCGGCGCGGGGCAAGCAGGCCAGTCCTCAGGGTGGGGTGAGCTTGAAAATAGGAGCGGAGCAACAAGGCATACGTCCGTGCAAAAGTACGCAGCCTGGCACAAAGCGCCGGCCGGAAGAGGAATTCTGGGCAGTAGGCCGCGCCTGGGCGCCTACTTCGCCAAACCTGATAAGAGCTGCAAACAAAGGCCCCGGCTGGTATTGCTCATGGGAGGCAACACCAGCCGGGAACAGCTCAAAACGCAGGATTCGGTAACGACGGGCCTTATTCAACCCGTACCCGCACGGTGCTGCGCTGCCCGACCGGGGTGGTAGCCTCCACTACGTACAGACCCGCGCGCAACTCTCGCAGCACGGTGCTCGGCTGGCCGGTAAGGGTTGCTCCGGTAGCCACCTGCCGGCCCAGGGCGTCGCGCACTATGAGCTGCACGGCTTGCTGCTCCCCGGGCAGCTCCAGCGTCAGGCGGCCATCCGTTACGGGATTCGGGTATACTTGCAGGGTGCCGGCCCTGGCCTGGACCGGGCGCACCCCAGTAATTACGCGCAGGTTGTCTTCGCCCGAAAACCAGATGCTGAAATAGTTGCGCAGCGTGCTGAAACTGGCGTTGGTATGGTAGAGCAGCAGGGCCGGCTGGGAAGAATTTTCGCGGTAGAAAGCCGTCTGGTAAATGTCGCGGCGCTGCACGGCCTGCTCCATGCGCAGGGCCTGCAATACCACGGCCGGCGCCAGCTGACGGTTGATGTAGGCAGTATCGAGCGTCAGAATATGAGTGCGCACCATCAGAACCGGCACGGAGACGCTGCCTCCCGCCGGCTTGGGAAGCTTCAGCGTGCCGTAGCCAACCACGTCGGTCTGAGTGGTTACGTGATGCGCCACCCGCACTTTAGCCGCGTTCAGACCTAAATCCCGCACGGTTACTTCCATTCGGTGTATAGTGTGATAAATGCCTCGTTCCGAGGAGGTAGCGGTAAGTGGCAGGGGCGGGTAAATACGACTTTCGTACCAACCATTCTGGGCCGGCAACTGCAGAAAATCACCCGGGGTTCTGTCAGCACGTTCAATAGCCCACTGTTGCTGAGGGTAAGAACCAATCGTAACTGGAGGATTACCTATACCTGGCAGGACGCTGGGAGTAAAGACATCAAACCCTTGTCCGGTAAAGCTGGTCCAGAGCCCGAGGTGGGGCAAGGCATAGTTCTGAGTGCTTGGGGCGGGTAAAACATAGCTGCGCGTGGCAGCGGCAAAAGGACCGGTAGCGGGTGGCGGCAGATACGTCTGCTCCAGTGCTGAGGAGTCGGCCGTAAGCGTGCTGTAATCCCACACCTGCCCGGGGCCCGGCTGGGGCAGCACGAAGCCCGGGTGCAGCGCGCCGTGCATGGGCAGATACCGGTCTACGGCCGTGGCGTTGGCCGGGAAGTTGGCTTGCGTGAGCGTAATAGGTCCCGTTTGGGCAGTGGCCGTTAAGCCAGTCAGCAGGGCCCCCAGAAGCAGCGCTGCGGGTAGATAATACTTCATGATAAAATGGATAAGGACAAGCAGATAAGGGCCGGCTTTCCGTCCGCCCACTGCCGCATGACTATTCTCCCGGTCCTGGCGTTGCGCAGGGTAGTAATTTTATTTCCGGACTGAAAAAAGCCTGGGTATAGTGGCTGGCTAAGCGCGGCTCAGTCGAAGATAATTGTCTTGTTGTGGTGCACGAATACCTGCTCGGCAAAGACCAGTTGCAGGGAGCGGGCTAGTACGATTTTCTCCACGTCGCGCCCGGCCTGGGCCATTTCGCTGGCGCTCTGGGTATGGTCAATCGGGATGACGCTCTGGGCAATGATGGGGCCCTGGTCGAGCTGCTCGTTTACGAAGTGGGCCGTGGCTCCAATGATTTTCACGCCCCGCGCATACGCCTGGGCGTAGGGGCTGGCGCCCACAAAAGCGGGCAGAAACGAGTGGTGAATGTTGATGAGCCGGTTGGCGTAATGGGCCACAAATTCCGACGACAGAATCCGCATGTACTTGGCCAGCACTACAAATTCGGGCTGGTAGCCAGCCAGCACGTCCAGCACTTCCTGCTCGTGGGCCTCACGGGTTTTGCCCTCGTGGCTGATGTGGTGAAACGGCAGGCCAAACTGCCGGGTGATGTCGCCGAGCTTGGGGTAGTTGCTGATGACGGCCAGCACCCGGGCGTTGAGTTCCCCGAAGGCGTGGCGCACCAGCAGTTCGCTCAGGCAGTGGTGCTCCTTGGTCGCCATCAGCACGATGTTCTTGGCCCGGTTGTCCGACAGGCGGATGTCGGCCGCGGCGGGCAGGGCCTGGCGCAGCTCCTGAACCAAGGCTTCGGCGTCGAAGGCTCCGGCAAACTCGGTGCGCATGAAAAACGTGTTGTCGGCCCGCTCCACAAACTCCCCGTTGCGGATAATATTCAGGCCGCGGGCAAACAGCACCCCGGTGATTTTGTACACCAAACCGGGCTCATCGGAGCAGCGAATCAGCAGGATATGGGACGCGGGAGCAGCAGAAGTAGACACGGCACGGGAGCTTAGGCAAAACACAAACCGCGTAAATGTAACCGCCCGCGCCGGTTTTGCCTTGGCCGGGGTGCCTTAAATTGCCGCGGCCCAACCGGGCCGGTAGCAGCCCGCCAAGAAAGATGAGCGTGGGCTGCTCACCCAGGAAATTGGCAGCCCGGCCTGAAACTGCTAGCTTTAAAGTTCAGTATAGCCCTGACCGTCGCAGGTTGTCCGGCTTTTACTTATTACCTGAGTTGCCAGTTATGGATGTTCTAAGGCGCAATAATGTCACTGTTTCCGGGTCGGGTACGCAGACCATGGTGCTGGTTCACGGCTTCGGCTGCGACCAGCACATGTGGCGCCTGGTGGCTCCGGCCTTCGAGACCCACTACCGCGTGGTGCTGCTCGATCTGGTAGGGGCGGGGCAGTCGGAGCTGGCCGCCTACGAGCCCGCGCGCTACAACACACTGGCCGCCCACGCCGCCGACATCCTCGAAGTACTGGCTGCCCTCGACCTGCGCGGCGTGGTATTCGTCGGGCATTCGGTGAGTGCCATGATTGGGGTGCTGGCCGCTATTCGGGAGCCCGCCCGCTTTGCCCAGCTGGTGCTGGTGGCGCCCTCACCCCGCTACCTCAACGACGCGGGCTACACCGGCGGCTTCGAGCCAACCGACATCGACGAGCTGCTGCACGCCATGGACAGCAACTACCTGGGGTGGTCGGGGGCCATTACGCCCGTCATCATGGGCCACCCCGAGCGGCCCGAGCTCAGTGCTGAGCTCAACAACAGCTTCTGCCGCACCGACCCCACCATTGCCCGCCACTTTGCCCGCGTCACGTTTCTGTCCGACAACCGCGCCGATTTGCCCCTGGTGCGCACCCCAGCCCTGATTTTGCAGTGCGCCCACGATGCCCTGGCGCCGCTGGCCGTGGGCTATTACCTGCAGCAGCACCTGCCCGCCGCCGAGCTGGTTATTCTCGACACGTCGGGCCACTGCCCGCATTTGAGCGCGCCCCAGGCTACCATAGCGGCCATGTTTCACTTTCTAGGCCTTGGGGCCTCGCAGCCAGATGAGCCCCGCTGAAGAAGAGGAGTTACCCGCCCTCGACCTGCGGCTCACGGAGGAAAACGTGGAAGACCTCTACGAGCAGGCCCCCTGCGGCTACTGCTCTTGCCTGCCCGATGGCACGCTGGTTAAAATCAATCAGACGCTGCTAAGCTGGCTGGGCTACGCTCGGGAAGAGCTGGTGGCCCGCCATTGCCTGCAGGATTTACTCACGGTGGGAGCCCGCCTGCACTACGAGTCGTTTTGCGCGCCGCTGCTGCTCATGCAGGGGCAGGTGCGGGAAATCAGCTACCAGCTCCGCCGCGCCGATGGCTCCTTGCTACCGGTGCTGCTGAGTGCCACGCTGCTTCGCGACACCGAAGGGCAACCCTTGGTAATCCGGGCCACGCTGTTCGACATCACCGAGCGGCGCAAGTACGAGCAGGAGCTGCTGCGGGCCCGGGCCGAGGCGGAAAGTCAGCGCATGCAGCTCACGGTCAAGAACGAGCAGCTGACCCGCATCAATGGAGAGCTCGACAACTTCGTATACACCGCCTCCCACGACCTCAAGCAGCCGGCCAGCAACATGCAGGGCTTGTTTGATGAGCTCAAGCGCACGGCCTCGTTTCACGACCCCGAAGCGGCCCACATGCTTACCATGTTCGACGATGCCCTGCGCCAGATTCTGGGCACCATCGAGGGCATGACCGAAGTGGTGCAGCTGCAGCGTCAGCTCGATCAGGTGCCCCGGGAAAACATTGATTTGCAGGAAATCACCGAGGAAATCATGCGCAACCTACAGCCCCTGCAAACCGGTACCGTCGATTTTACTCTCGACTTCGAGGCCGCTCCGCGCCTGCAGATGTCGCGCCCGGCCCTGCACAGCCTGCTCTACAACTTGCTCAGCAATGCCGTGAAGTATGCCCATCCCGAGCGGCGCCCGCACGTGTGGGTCAGCTCCGGCCGGGTCGCCGAGGGCCTGATGCTAAGTGTGCGCGACAATGGTTTGGGCATCGATTTGCAGCGCCACGGCCAGGAGTTATTCCAACTGTTCCGCCGCTTTCATACCCAGGTACCGGGCTCGGGCGTGGGCCTGTACCTAGTCAACCGGCTGGTGCGGCAGGCCCACGGCCGGCTGGAAGTCGACAGTGCGGTAAACGAAGGCACAACGTTCCGGATTTTTCTGCCAGCGTAAACAGAGGATGCTGAGTGCTAAAATAGTAAGACGAAGTAAGCAACTCAGATTCAATACGTGCTATATTTTACCTTGTCTAAGCAGGCAATAGGAGCTTGCAGCTTTGCATACTATACACCTTACTTTCTCATACCATGAACGTACAAGACAAGTACCCTAACCCTAACACCGCTCATCATTCTATTGAGTGGGGAGAAGCCACTTGGGATGAGGACGACTTCTCTATTAGAAACCGCTACAACACGGAGGATGGCAAATTCAATAGAAGTGGCTCAAGTGAGGTACCGTGGGAGGATTTCAAGCTTATGATTCACCAGAGCATTCAGAGGGGCCATTTCTCGAAGCAGGACATTGCGAATCTCCTGAAGGACATGGCAGAATATATAGCCAAATAGCCTTCGTAGCCAGCTTGTGCGAAACGGCCTTTTGTCGATTGTTAGTTCGGATTAGTCCAAATTAACAATCGGCAAAAGGCCGTTTCTCTTAACTATGGTAAACGAGGGCTACAACCGTAAGCAGGCGTACAATTGGCTGCGCGGTTGCTTACCGCACTACCTCCAGCCAGCCCTTGGTGGCCGGGCCGGAACCGGCCGGGCGGAGCAGGTAATAATAAACGCCCGGGGCCGCGTCCCGACCCCAGTCGTTCTGGTAAGCGTTGGTCTGGTAGACCTTTTTGCCCCAGCGCGAATAGATTTCTAGGCTCCAGGGGCCGCGGCTCAACTCGTTGATAACGAAGGTGTCGTTACGGTTGTCACCATTGGGCGTAATAACGTTGGGCGCAAAAAAGCAGGATTCGTAGGCCACGTTGCGGCTGGCCGTGCGCGTATCACAAGGCGTGGTAATGCGCAGCGAATACAAGCCCGGCTGCGTGACCCGCAGCGTGGAGCCGGTAGAGCCATCCGACCAGCGAAACGTGACGCCGGGGCCGCTGAGGGCAGGGGCATGCAGGGTCAGGGTTTTTTCCAGGCACAGCGTCGTATCGGGGCCGAGCGTGAAAGTGGGGGCCAGCGGGGCGGTTTGTACCAGCAGGGAGTCGCGGCTGGTGCAGCCGCCCGAGTAGGTGAGCAGCACTTTGTAGTACCCCGGCCCCGTGACGATGATATCGGGCGTGGTGGCGCCGGTACTCCACTGGTAGGTCAGCGCGTCGGGGTTTAGGGCTGTGAGGCGAAGCGTGGTGTTGGGGCACAGCAACGTATCGCCGCTCACGGAAGCTACCTTCGCTACCGGCGGGCCCACCGTGTGTTCTTGGGTGATGCTGCAGCCATCGGCAAAAGTGGCCGTCACGGCGTAGGTGCCTGCCTGGCCCACGCGCAACGTCGGGGTGGTTTCGCCGCTTCTCCAGCGGTAGCCCACCACGGCTGCGCCGCTGCCGGTTGCGGTAAGCGTGGTGCTTTGGCCCGGGCACAGCTGCTGCCGCCCGCTGATGCTAAGCCCGTTGCCCACCACGGTCACCTGAGTTGTAGCCGCGCAGCCGGAGCTGAACTGGGCCGTAACCGAATACGTGCCCGGCTGGCTCACGCTGATGCTGGGCGTAGTGGCCCCGGTGCTCCAGCGCAGGCTGCGGGCGCCCGTGGCCGTGGCGGCCAGCGTGGCCGAACTGCCCGGGCACAGCGGTGCCGTACCGCCGGTTATTTGGACGGTGGGCGTAATGCTCTGCACCCGGTGCGTTTCGGTGAAGGTATGTCCCCCGGCAAAAGTGGCCGTAACGGAATACGTGCCGGCCTGACTGACGCTGATGCTGGCCGTAGTAGCACCAGTGCTCCAGCGGTAGCCCGTTACGGTGCCGGTAGTGGTGGCCGTGAGCTGCACCTGCCCGCCGCGGCATACCACTGAATCGCCGTTGAGAGTCAAGCTGTTGTAGGCCCCCATCCGGGCCACGAAGCTCGGTTTTCCAAAAACGGGGCCGTTGATGCTCAGGCCCGGGCTGGTGCCGAGCTTGACGGGATATTCAAAGGCTTCTCCGCTCATGTAAGTAGTGTGGCCCGGACCTACAGCAACGCAGATACCATTGTCGGTCCGGCGACCCGCGGCCGGCGTCGCCCAGCGCCAGACACCGCTGGAGGTGAGCATGGCCGTGAACCCGTCGTGGTCACCTAGGCTAGTAAGCGAGGGTAGAGGGCCAAACTGGGCCGTGCGTTCAAAAGAGCCCGTTACGAAGCAGTTGCCGCTGGCGTCCACGGCCAGGTTGTTTGCACAGTCGTCGCCGGCTCCTCCGGCCCGTACGCCCCATTGGTACGTGCCGGCCGGGTTGAGCTTCGCTACGAAGGCATCAGTGGCGGAAGAGGCAGTCAACTTGATTGAGCCCAGGGTGATAGAGCCCGAAAAGCCCCCGGAAATATACGCGTTGCCCGCCGCATCAGTAGCTATTTTTGGGGCTCCATGGTGGTCAAAGGAGCCGTAGCCTCTCCCTCCAAGACTTCCGGTAATGCTAGTAGCCCAGCGTAAAGTACCTTGGTCCGTGAGTTTAGCGACAAAGCCGCCAGGTGTAGTTAAATTGAAGGGGCCATTAGTATTGGCGTTGAAATAAGCCTGGCCGGCCAGCAGTAGATTTCCCCCAGCATCAAGGGTAATGCCGCTGCCCATGTAGCCGCCCCGGCTACCGCCTGACTTAGCCCACTGCCAGGCTCCCTGGGAATTGATTTTGGCTACAAATACATCCGAAGCTGGTTTGCCGCTGGCAATTACGGCCGGGAGTAAAACGTTGCCAAAGACCGCCGCGGAGGCATATTCACCGGTGATGTAAGCGTTGCCCCCGGCATCCACCGCAATGTCCCTGCTGTCATCCGCGCCCACACCGCCGCCCTTGGTTGCCCAGAGCCAGTTGCCATTCGGGTCCAGCTTCGCTACAAATACTTCGGCGCTGTTGAAATCAAGGCCATCGACGGAATTAACGAGCGAAATGGCCCCGAACGAAATTGTTGGACTCAGAAACGTACCAGTGATGTAGAGGTTGCCGGCCGCATCCCGCGCAATGGCATGACCAGAATCAATATAATTTCCCCCGGCCTGGGCAACCCAGACCACGCCGCCGGCCGGGTTAACCTTAACGACCAGAATGTCGGTTTTGGCCGATGTAATCGTGGCCGAGCCATAGAGGGCGGTACCTTCATACTCGCCAACGATATAGCTATTGCCGGCCGCGTCTACGACCATATCGTAGATGAAGGAAAAGGCATTAGGACCAGTACCCACGGGTACGGCCATTTCGAACTCAGGAGCCTGGGCCCGGGCCGCCAGCGGTAGCATCAGCAGGCTGCCAAACACAAGAACCAAGGTTAGTAAAGTCCGGTAGGAGGGAAGTAGAGAAGACAAACCAATACCTATAAAAGGATAACGGGACCCGCGCATCAGGCGGCTTTCAGCCAAAATTGGAGAGAAATAGCCGTGGTCCAACAAAAGCTGGGCAAAGCTACAACATCGATGCCGGCTGTTTATACCTGATTCGATATATAAAGCAGCTTGTGGAGCACAACACTAGTAACTGCCTGGTGCTAATGCGTATGTTTGGCAGCATGGAAACGAGCCTGACCGACCTGCAATATCCCATTGGCAAGCCCACACTGCCCGACGGACCCCTAACGCCCACCGAGCGGACGGAATATATCAACCAGCTAGCCGCCTTGCCGGCCCTGCTCACCGCTGCGGCCCGCAAGGCTGGGGGTGTGCGCCTGGAAAACTCCTACCGCCCCGGCGGCTGGAGCGGCCGGCAGGTGCTGCACCACGTGGCCGACGTACACCAGAACTTCGACATGCGGTTTCGCCTGGCGCTGACCGAGGAGAATCCCACCATCCGCCCCTTCGACATGAATGCCTGGAATGAGCTGCCTGACGTGGCCGCCTCCCCCGTCACCGTGTCGCTGACCCTGCTGGAGGCCGTTCACTCGCGCTGGGTCACGCTGCTCTGGCACCTGACCGACGAGCAGTGGCAGCGCACCTTTTACCACCCCAGCTACCAGCGCGCCTACACCCTGGAGCAGGCCCTGGTACAATACAGCTGGCACGGCCGTCACCACCTGGCTCATATCGAGCTGCTGAGCCGGGAGGAGTAAGGTTTTTTTCTGCTTTTTACGCGCCCCGGTACTCGTTGGCGGGCACGCCCACGGCGCCGGGCTCAGTGGCAAAGACGTTACCGCTGAGCGGGTACTGGGCCAGTTGCTCGGGTGTCAGATCCTGGCGGGCTGTGGTAATAAACAGCGTTGTAAGGCCCGGACCGCCAAAGGCACAGGAAGTGGTATGCGGCGCGGGTACCGGCACCGAAGCCAGCTTTTCACCTGAGGCGGGGTCGTAGCACACCACTTGGGCTCCACCCCAGAGCGCAATCCAGAGGTGGTTGTCGGCGTCGATGGTCATGCCGTCGGGGGAGCCGTCTTTTTCCGGAATCCGGATAATCACGCGGCCGTTGGTAATAGCCCCGCTGGCGTGGTCGTAGTCGAAGGCCTGCACCGACTGGGTGGGCGTGTCGACGTAGTACATCGTGCGTTGGTCCTGGGTCCAGACCAAGCCATTGGAAATTGAAACCCCGGCCAACATGGTGTGCAGGCTGCCGTCGGCATCGAGCCGGTACAGCGCAGCCTGGTGCTCGGCGCCGTCCATGTCGAGCGTACCGACCCAAAACCGCCCGGCCGGGTCGCACTTCCCGTCGTTGAAGCGCAGACTGGGAGTTTCCAGCGGGTTGACCAAACAAGTCAGTTCGCCGGTACCGGTGTGGAGCCGGTGCAAACCGCTTTGCAGGGCCACCAGCACAGAATCGGGGCCAGCCGGCACCACGGTACCCACTTTGGAGCCAGTCGGCAGCTGCCGGTCGTGGCCAGTGACTGGATCAAAAATGTGGAGAGCCTGTCCTTCGATATCAACCCAGTACAGGCGTTGGTCGAGCGGGTTCCAGAGCGCGCCTTCACCCAGCTGGGCCTGGGCCGGCACGGCCACGCGCACGGCCGGAGCGGAGGTTGGGACTGGCGTCATCATTCAGCGGGTTTTGAGTTGGTAAGCTGGCCCGACTTGCGCAGGCGCTGCAGCACCGCGGCCTGACCTTGCAAAGTAACTTCCTCGGCACCTTTGATGGTCAGGGAAGTTAGCCGCTCGGTAATGCCCAGCAGTTGCAGAGCCGCTTTGTAGTGCTGCACCAGGGCTTCTTCGCCGGCCAGCACCACCGGGCCGCGGAAGCCAGGGGGAAACGTACTTAGCTCAGAGCCAATAAGCAGGCCGCTGAGAAAAAAGAAGTTCTCGGGCTTGCTGCGCTTGTCAAACAGTTGGTTGGTACGCACCAGAAAGGCGTTGTGCAGCAGGTTTTCGGCCTGGCTGGCCTGCACGCCTTGTTCGAAAGCCTGCCGGTGTTCGGGCCGCTGGAAGTCGTCGGCTTTTTCCACGGCCGAGGCCAGAATGCTTTGCTTGGAAAGCAGGGCGAAAAACTCCCCGGTCATGTAGGTTTTCAGCTCCGTAGCCTGGCCCTGGCGAATGGTAACGTGCTTGGCGTGAGTGCCCGGGTGCAGAAACAACTGCTCCTGCTCGGTAGCGGCAAAGCCGCAGCCCACGAGCTGCACTTCCTCGCCCCGCATCACGTCGTCCTCACTCTTAACCCCCGAAATGAGCAGCACCGGGTGGGCAAAATCAGCCGAGGCGGGCAGCAGCTTGGTGTCGAGGTCGGAGCCGTCCACGGCGAAGGGCAGGGCTTTGTAGGGCAATTCCAGCATGCCCACCGTGGAGGAGGCCATACCCGAAATGACGACCGGCACGCCGCTCAGCGGGCGGCCAAACTCCTGCTCGATTTTCTGCGCATGCCCAGCCAGAATCTGGAGGTAGAAGCCCAGGCGCCGGTCATCTGGCTGCTTAGTTTCCTGCCACTTGGCAAAGGTGGCCGCGTTGCCCTCGTCCGATTTCGAGGTGGCTACCACCCGCAAACCGGGCAGCTCCACCAGCTTCAGCCGAAACGACGACGTGCCCCAGTCACAGCTCAGAAAGTGCGTTAATTCGTCCATAGCGCAGGTTTAAACCCAGTTCGTATTCTGGTCTCTACGCAAACTGACTACCATTCGGCCACGCTGCCGTCGGTGTTGCGCCACACCGGGTTCTTCCAGTTGTGCCCGATTTGGGCGCGTTGCTTCACATATTCCTCGTTGATTTCGATGCCCAGCCCCGGCCCGGTCGGGATGTTGGCGTAGCCGTTGTGGTACTCAAACACGGTCGGGTCCAC
Organism: Hymenobacter cellulosivorans; assembly: GCF_022919135.1. Lineage (NCBI taxonomy): Bacteria > Pseudomonadati > Bacteroidota > Cytophagia > Cytophagales > Hymenobacteraceae > Hymenobacter > Hymenobacter cellulosivorans. The sequence continues at coordinate 3,188,156 of NZ_CP095049.1, forward strand.
GAGGTAATCGAGCAGGTCATTGCCCACGTTGTAGTGAATACCCAGACTCTGTTCCTGAATAAAAGCGTTGTGGCAGGTGGCATCCACTTGCAGGCAGGCGGCCAGGGCAATGGGCCCGAGCGGGCAGTGGGGGGCCGCGGCCACGTCGAAAGCCTCGGCCATGCTGATGATTTTCTTGCACTCGGTGATGCCGCCGGCGTGCGAGAGGTCGGGCTGAATAATGTCGGCGTAGCCGTCGATGAGCAGCTGCTTGAAGTCCCAGCGGGAAAACATCCTTTCGCCGGTGGCAATGGGAATGGACGTGTGGCGGGCAATGTCGCGCAGGGCCTCGTTGTTTTCGGCCAGCACCGGCTCTTCAATAAACATCGGCCGGAACGGCTCCAGCTCCTTGGCCAGAATCTTGGCCATGGGCTTGTGCACCCGCCCGTGAAAATCCACCCCGATGCCCAAATACGGATCCACGGCACGTACGGCGGCAATGCGGGCCACGGCGGCGTCAATCTTGGCGTAGCTATCCAGGTAGCCCATCTCGTCGGTGGCATTCATCTTGATGGCCGTGAAGCCCTTGTCGACCATGCCCTGGGCCGCCAAACCCACGTCGTGGGGCCGGTCGCCGCCAATCCAGGAGTAAACCCGCATCGTGTCGCGGGCCAGACCGCCGAGCAGCTGGTAGATAGGGGCGTTGAAAAACTTGCCCTTGATGTCCCACAGGGCCTGGTCGATGCCGGCCAGGGCGCTCATCAGAATCGGGCCACCCCGGTAAAAGCCACCCCGGTAGAGCACGTTCCAGTGGTCCTCGATGGGCAGCGGACTTTTGCCCAGCAGGTTGCCCATCAGCTCCTGCACGGCCGTGGCCACGGTGGCGGCCTTGCCCTCAATCACCGGTTCGCCCCAGCCCACGAGGCCTTCATCGGTTTCGATTTTGAGAAACAGCCAGCGTGGCGGCACCTGATACAGCTTAAAACCGGTGATTTTCATAGGTAGTGAATTGAGAAATGAGGAGCAGGCTACTGGGCCGAAATAGCCTCTACAAATTGCTGGGCCTTATGGGTAAGCTGCCGCAGGTACTCGTCCGACACGGGCTGGCTGGTATCGACCAAGGAGCTGCCCAGTCCATAGGCTGCCGCGCCGGCCTGCTTAAACTCGCGGATGTTGTCCAGCTTCACCCCGCCCGTGGGCATAAGCGGAATAAAGGGCAGCGGCCCTTTGATATCCTTGAAATACGTGGCGCCCAACGAAGCCGGAAACACCTTGATGATGTCGGCGCCGTGCTCGTAGGCGGTCAGGATTTCGGTGGGCGTGAAGGCCCCGGGAATGCTGATGGCCCCGTAGCGCTTGGTCATTTTGATGGTCTTCACATTCAGCGTAGGCGAGATGATAAACCGGGCCCCGGCGTTGAGGGCCAGGCGGGCCGTTTCGGGGTCCAGCACGGTGCCCGCGCCCACCATCATTTCCTCGCCCAGCTCCGTGGCCACTTTCTCGATGCCTTCCAAGGCTTTAGGCGAGTTGATGGTAATTTCCACCGACCGGATGCCACCCGCGTGCAGGGCCCGCACAATGCTCACCAAATCGTCGGGGTTGGCCCCGCGGATAATCGAAACCAGCTGGTGCTGGAGCAAATGGGATAAAACAGAAGGTGCCATAGCGGTACTCTACAGTGAGGTTGGATAGAAAAAGGCCGGTTTGCTTAACGCAGCAATGGCCGGCCGCGTTGATGTAGCCGCGCTTATAAGTCCCACATACGCCCGATGTGCAGGTCGGCTGTCAGCTCGTATACCCGTACGCCGCCGGTCGGAATTTCCAGGGCTTCCACCTGGGCCACGGTCAGGCTTTCGAGCTGCATGCGCAGGGCCCGCAGCGTGTTGCCGTGCGACACGACCAGCACGTGCTGGCCGCGTTGCAGCTGGGGCGCAATTTCCTGCTCGTAGTAGGCTACGGCCCGTTCCTGGGTGTGGTGCAGGGTTTCGCCCTCGGGCGGGGCGTCCTCGTAGCTGCGCCGCCAGGTATTGACCTGCGTTAAGCCGTATTTGCGGACGGTTTCAGCTTTGTTCAACCCCTGCAGCGCCCCGTACATCCGTTCCCGCAGCGCATCGGCGGCATGTACCGGCACCGTAGCTTGGTGCAGCTGCTCCAGAATCAGCTCCAGGGTGTGCCGGGAACGGACCAGCGTGGAGCAATAAGCTTGGTCGAAGTGAAAGTCGCGCAGCTTGGCCCCGGCGGCCCGGGCTTCGGCCTCGCCCTGGGGCGTGAGGGCCACGTCGAGCCAGCCCGTAAATACGTTAGCCAGATTAGCCACCGACTGCCCGTGCCGGACCAAAACCAGAGTTGCCATAAGAGCGTGGTTAGGTTGGAAAAGGCTCAATAGTATGCCAACCCACATGAATGCGGCGTGAAGTACGGCAACGCCGCATTCATGCGGGTTGCCAGTCAGCAGCCACTCTGGTGGTGAAAACTAGAATGGTTCGGGCCTCCTTCGTAATTTCACGGCGTCGGTGCCGGTGCCGGCTCTGTAGCCCGTAGCTTTTCCCTTGCTCCTATGAAGATTACCCCGTTTTTTGTTGGTGCCCTGCTTATGGGGAGCACCCTGCTAAGCAGCTGCAATCAGCAAGCCGCCGATACCAAGGCCACCGAGCAGCCCGACTCCGCCGCAACCACCGAAGCTGCCACTACTCCGGTGAAGGCGGCTCTCTATGAGTGCCCCATGGGTTGCGAAGGCAGCCAGAGCGACAAACCCGGCAAGTGCCCGGTTTGTGAAATGGAACTCGAAAAGAAAAGCTAGGTCCGCCTTCTTTGCTCATTTGTCAGGCCCCGGCGGCCGGATGAAGTCACCCACAACAAGGTGAGTTTATCCGGCCGCCGGGGCTTTATTTTTTCCTGTTAGAAGACCCCGCAAAAGACGCTGCTACCAGATAAATTGACCCCAAACGTTTGCGGAAACCCATTCAGTTGCATTATTTACAGGAATAGGAAAGCATGAATATTGCTAAATAGGCCTTTTTTAGCGGACAATTCCGCATTTGAAACCAAGCTAAGTATTTGCATAAGTGCAGTAAACTCATTACTTGCATCTGCTTAACAATTCGGTAACATGGAAGTGGAAACATTGAAGTATCCCGCGGTACGGAACTACGTGGCCGGGCAGTTTGTGGACAGTAGCGGGCCGCGTAGCTTAGAGGTGTTTAGTCCGCTGAGCGGGGCCGTCATTTCTACAGTGCCCTTGAGCGGAATGGAAGCCCTTGACCAAGCCGTGGATGCTGCCAAAGCCGCCTTTCCTGCTTGGTCGGCCACGCCCATCAAGGAGCGGGTGCAGATTTTCTACCGGTATAAGACGCTGTTGGAGCGCAATATGCAGGCCCTGGCCGACCTTGTGCGCGAAGAAAACGGCAAGACCTACGACGAGGCCCGCGCCGAAGTCGAAAAGGCCATTGAACTGACCGAGTTTGCCTGTTCCATGCCCCAGCTTATTCAGGGCGAGTTTCTGGAAGTCAGCAAGGGGGTAGAAGCTCGGGTAGAGCGTAAGCCCCTGGGTGTGGTGGCCAGCATTGCGCCCTTCAACTTTCCCAATATGGTGCCCCACTGGACCATCCCGAACGCGCTGGTGCTGGGCAATACGATGATTCTGAAGCCCTCGGAAGTGGTGCCGCTGAGCGCGGGCCGTATTGCCGAGCTGCTCCAGGAAGCCGGCCTGCCCGACGGCGTGCTCAACATTGTGCACGGCGACCGGGAAATCGTGGAGGCTATCTGCGACCATCCTGGCATCGAGGCCGTGTCGTTCGTGGGCTCCACCAAGATTGCCAAAGTCGTTTACGTCCGAGCTACTAGCAACCTGAAGCGGTGCGTGGCGCTGGGCGGGGCCAAAAACCACCTGATGGTATTGCCCGACGCCCACCCCGACATGACGGCCTCCAACGTAGCGGCCTCCATGTCGGGCTGTGCGGGGCAGCGCTGCATGGCCGGCTCTACTATGGTCGGCGTCGGGGCCGTGGACCATATCGTGAGCAAGCTCGTCGAGGAAGCCCGCAAGATTGTGCCCGGCCAGAATCTGGGCTCGGTTATCAGCAAGGAAGCCAAGGCCCGTATCGAAGCCTACATCACCGAAGCTGAAGCGGCCGGCGCTAAAGTCCTGCTCGACGGCCGAGGTGCCGTGGTGCCCGGCCACGAAGATGGTTACTACGTGGGTGCCACCGTCGTGGATTATGTCACGCCCGACATGCGCATTGCCCAGGAAGAAGTATTCGGACCGGTGCTAGCCATCCTGCGCACCAACACGCTGGATGAGGCCCTGGCCATCGAAAACGCCAACCCCTACGGCAATGCCGCGGCGGTATTCACCAGCAGCGGCAGCTCGGCCCGCTACGTCATGGACCACGCCTCGGCCGGCATGATTGGCGTCAATATCGGCGTGCCGGTGCCTCGGGAGCCGTTCTCCTTTGGCGGCTGGAACGAGTCGAAGTTCGGGGCCTGCGACATCACCGGCAAAAGCTCCATCGAGTTCTGGACCCAGCTCAAGAAAACCACCACCAAGTGGAACCCCGAGTCGCGGGTGAACTGGATGAGTTAGTCCCGGTTAAAGCTATCTGAGCGGAAAGCTCCATGCTTTTTCATTTACCTGGTAATCAGCGCTTGTCGGCGCTGGAGTGGTAGCTTTTTGCTACCTTTTAAGACGCCAAACCTCGTTCTTTTGCTTGCCAATACCATTACTCTCCCAATGGAAACCTACACCGACACCGATAAAGACCAGATTCTTCACGATAACCTGGAGCACACGCTGTTTTCCTGGTCGAAGCAGGCTGGACTGAACCCTATCAATGCCGAACGCGCCGAAGGCGTGTACCTCTGGGACCGGGACGGCAAGCGCTACATCGACTTCAGTTCCCAGCTTATGAACGTCAACATTGGGCACGGCGACCAGCGCGTGACCGAAGCTGTGGCCGCTCAGATGCGGGAGCTTAGCTATGTGTACCCCGGCATGATTACCAAGGCCCGTGGCGAGTTGGGCAAGAAGCTCGCGGAAATTACGCCTCCCAACCTGACCAAGGCCTTTTTTACGCTTGGTGGGGCCGAGGCCATTGAAAACGCCATCAAGCTGGCCCGTGTCTATACCGGCCGGCACAAAATCGTGACCCTGTACCAGTCGTTTCACGGAGCTTCCTACGGGGCCATCAGCGCCGGCGGCGACCCACGCAAGTTTGCCGTCGACAGCCAGGCTATGCCGGGCGTGGTGCACGTGGAGAATCCGTACTTCTACCGTTGCCCCTGGTACAGCTCCACGCCGGAAGAATGCGCCGAGCGCGCCGCAGCGGCCATGGAGCGCATCATTCAGTACGAAAACCCGGGCAGCGTGGCGGCCATTATCCTGGAAGGCGAGTCGGGCACCTCGGGTTGCATCAAGTATCCGCCCACGTACTGGCAACGAGTGCGTGCCATCTGTGATAAGTACGGCATCCTGCTGGTGGCCGATGAGGTGATGAGCGGCTTCGGGCGGACCGGTAAGTGGTTTGGCTCCGACCACCACGGCGTGAAAGTAGACCTGATGTGTATGGCCAAGGGCATTACGGCCGGCTACCTGCCCCTGGGCGCGGTGATGGTCGACGAAGTTATTGCCAAATCCTTCGACGACAAGCCTTTGCCGCTAGGTTTGACCTACTCGGCCCACCCCGTGTCGTGCGCTGCAGCCGTGGCCGTGCTGAACATCTACGAGGAAGACAACCTGCTTGAAAACACCGTGGCCTTGGGCCATTACCTCGACGAGCGGATGGCCCAGCTGATAAAGCAGCACCCCAGCATCGGCGACTGGCGCAATACGGGCTTGTTCGGCTGCATTGAGCTAGTGAAAAACCGTGCTACCAAAGAGCCCATGGCTCCCTGGAATGCGGCTCCGAGTCAGATGGAAATTATGAATAAGGTGGCCGCTAAAATCAAAGAGCTGGGCATGTACACCTTCGTGCGCTGGAACTACATTTTCGTGGCCCCACCGCTGAGCATTACCAAGGATGAACTCGACGAAGGACTGGACATCCTTTCCCAGGCCATCAGCCTTGCCGACGAGTATGTGACGGGGTAGCCATCGGCACAAAAACTTCTGAAAAAATGGTCATGTCTCCTCTCTGCTTGAAGGGCAGAATGGTTGACATGACATGACGGGACGAGCTGTTTTCAATACCAGCTACTCGCAGCATTCCTCCTTTTGAAAGGAATGGCGGGCCCGCCTATTTACACCTGTCTAAAAACAGGACTAAACAGCGCCGGTAGCTGCTGTGAATACAACGGCTAATTGGCCGTGCGCAAATAACTTTCTGGGATGCTTGACCATCGGCTTAAATAGCTTTGGGACACTGTTTTCCTTTCTGAAAAATAAGCCGGTGCTATAGCTTGCTTTTAGGCCGGAAAAAGCCTACTTTTTCTAACTGAACTTCTTTCACTTTTTCCATCTGCATGGCGTCTTTGCTACTTAAAAATGGCCGCGTCGTAACGGCCGATTCCGATTCCGTGTGCGACGTGCTGGTGGAAGGGGAGACGATAGTGGCCATCGGCCGAAACCTGCCGGTACAAGCTGACCAAACCATTGACGCCACGGGCAAAATCATTGTACCCGGCGGCATCGATCCGCACGTGCATCTGGATATGCCATTTATGGGCACCTTCAGTTCCGATACCCACGAAACCGGCACCCGCGCCGCCCTGCACGGGGGCACTACCACCGTCATTGACTTCGTGCTGCAGAAACAGGGGCACAGCCTGCGCGAGGCCCTGACCGAGTGGCAGGGGCGGGCTACCGGCACGGCCGTTGGCGACTATTCGTTTCACATGGCCGTGACGGATTTCAATCCCAATACCAAGGCCGAAATCCAGGACATGATAGCCGAGGGAATTACCTCGTTTAAAACCTTCATGGCCTACAAAGGCGCCCTCATGATAGACGACGCCCAGATGGTGGGGCTGATGCAGGAGGTGAGCCGGCACGGCGGGCTGGTGACGGCCCACGCCACCAACGGCGACATGATTGACACGCTCATTGCCCAGCACCGGGCCGCGGGCAAACTCACCCCGCTCTACCATTATTTGTCCCAGCCCGAAGTCACGGAAGCCGAAGCTTCGGGCCGCTTCTGTGACATTGCCAACTACACCGGCGTCAATTCCTACATCGTGCACCTCACGTGCGAGGGCGCCCTGAATCAGGTGCGGCGGGCCACCGAGCGCAACCAACGGGTGTTTGTGGAAACCTGCATTCAGTACCTGGTGCTCGATGCGTCGCTGTACGAGGATGAGGTGCACGGGGCCAAAGTGGTAATGTCGCCGCCACTGCGCGAGAAAAAGGACCAGACCACACTCTGGGCCGGCATCAACCAGGGCCTGGTGCAGGTGGTGGGCACCGACCACTGCCCCTTTATGTGGGAGCAGAAGATGCTGGGTAAGGACGACTTCAGCAAGATTCCCAACGGCCATCCCGCCATTGAGCACCGCATGGAGCTGCTGTTTTCGGAAGGCGTAACGACCGGCAAAATAAGCTTGCAGAAGTTTGTGGAAGTAACCAGCACCAACGCGGCCAAGATCTTCGGTATGTTTCCGCGCAAAGGCACCATCAGCATTGGCGCCGACGCCGACCTGGTGCTCTTCAACCCCGAGAAAAAGCACACGATTTCGGCCGACACCCACCACATGAACTGCGACTACTCAGCCTATGAAGGCTGGGAGCTGACCGGCAAAGTCGACACCGTAATCCTGCGCGGGCAAGTGGCCGTGCAAAACGGCGAAACCAAAGTCGGCCGCGGCTACGGGCAGTTTATCAAGCGCGGCAAAACGGCTTTCTAAAGCTAGAAAGCTGGTTCCCTCTTTCGATTAGGAGGGGTTAAGGGTGGTTGAAACACCAGAACGAGTCCTAAAACGAATGCTGCGAAGTCGTTCAACGCGCAACCATCCCGGTCCTTCGGGCCACCCCTCTTTGAAGAAGGGATGCTTCGTGTTGACACTGCAAATCAACCTACTTCCCAACCCTTTTCTCCTCTCTTTCCCAATGCCAAGAATTGTTAAATCGGGCCTGATCCAGATGAGTCTGCCCCTCAGTGAAGGCGAAGGCACCATTGCCGAAATCATGGAAGCCATGGTGCAGAAGCACATTCCGCTCATCGAAGAAGCCGGTCGCCAGGGCGTGCAGATTCTGTGCTTGCAGGAAATCTTCAACACGCCCTATTTCTGCCCCGGCCAGGACAAAGCCTGGTACGCCTCGGCCGAGGCGGTGCCCGGCCCCACCACGGACCGCATGGCCGAGTACGCCAAGAAGTACAACATGGTAATGATTGTGCCGATTTACGAGCGGGAGGCCGCAGGCTTCCTCTACAACACGGCCGCCGTGATTGACGCCGACGGCACCTACCTGGGCAAGTACCGCAAGAACCACATTCCCCACACGTCCGGATTCTGGGAGAAGTTCTTTTTCAAGCCCGGCAACCTGGGCTACCCCGTGTTCCAGACCAAGTACGCCAAGGTGGGCGTCTATATCTGCTACGACCGGCACTTTCCCGACGGGGCCCGGGTGCTGGGCCTCAACGGGGCCGAAATCGTGTATAACCCCTCAGCCACCGTGGCGGGCCTTTCGCAGTATCTGTGGAAGCTGGAGCAGCCGGCCCACGCGGCGGCCAACGGCTACTTCATGGGCTGCATCAACCGCGTCGGCACCGAGAAGCCCTGGAACCTGGGCAAATTCTACGGCACGTCCTACTTCGTAGACCCGCGCGGGCAGATTTTCGCCCAGGCCTCGGAAGACAACGACGAGCTGCTAGTGGCCGAGTTCGACCTCGACGAGATTGACGAGGTGCGTGCCACCTGGCAGTTCTTCCGCGACCGGCGCCCCGAAACCTACGAGAAGCTCGTCGAACTGTAAGCTTTCATTCTTCTAAGTGTTTGAATAGCAAGGGTTGGTGGTCAAACGCCAATCCTTGCCTGCGCTTGTAGTGCCTGGTGGGTAGCCTCCTGCCCACGTGTTGCCTGTCCCATTTTCCTTTTGCTATTGCCCCACCGTTACCCTCTCCCTTCAGTACCATGGCCGAGTACAAAACCCCTACTTCCGAGCCGGAATTTCACGCCAACTTCGCCCAGATCAAGCCCCGGATGAACAACACCGAGGCCCTGTTCGAAAGCTCGCGCTGCCTGTTCTGCTTCGACGCCCCTTGCATCAAAGCCTGCCCCTCCGGCATCGACATCCCCCAGTTCATTCGTCAGATTAATACCGGCAATACCACCGGCGCGGCCCGCACGATTTACGAGGCCAACTACTTCGGCAACGCCTGCGGCAAAGTGTGCCCCACGGAAGTGCTCTGCGAAGGCGCCTGCGTGTATAACCTACAGGACGTAAAGCCCATCGAAATTGGGCGGCTGCAGAGCTTCGCCACCCGCGAGGCCATTGAGCACAATAAAGCGCTCTTCGGACCCGGCGCGCCCAACGGCCGTAAGGTGGCCATAATAGGAGCGGGGCCGGCCGGTATTTCGGCCGCCTGCGAGCTGCGCAGTCTGGGCTACGAAGTCGACGTGTTTGAGGCCAAGTCCCAGCCCTCGGGCCTGACGGTGTACGGCGTGGCACCCTATAAAATCACCAATGAGGAAGTGCTGGCCGAAATGACCTACCTGGAAAACCAGTTTGGCTTCCGGGTGCAGTACAACCAGCCCATCGCCTCGCGCCGGGAACTGGAAGCCCTGGAAGAGTCTTACGACGCTATTTTTCTGGGCATTGGGCTGGGTGCCACCAACCCGCTGCTGCTACCCGGCGAGGAGCGCCACAACTGCGTGGGCGCCGTAGAATTCATCGAGCAGCTGCGTATGCGCCACCACCAGACGGCCGTGGGCCGCAAGGTGATTGTGCTCGGCGGCGGCAATACGGCCATGGACGCAGCTTCGGAGTCGGCCCGGATGGGGGCCGAGGACGTGATTCTGGCCTACCGCCGCGGCAAGGAGGAAATGGGGGCCTACGAGTTTGAGTACGACCTGGCTAAGGGCGTGGGCGTAAAAGGCTTGTTTAACGTGGCTCCGGTCGAGATTGTAGGCAACGGCAAGGTCGAAGGCGTCAAGTTTATTCGCACGGCTACCCTCCACGGGCAGGTGCAGGTGGTGCCCGGCAGTGAGTTTGTTGAGCCCTGCGACATGGTGATTAAGGCTACCGGGCAGGCCAAGCAAACCCAGCTCTTGAGTCTGATTCCGGGGTTGGAAGTCGACAACAGAGGCCGCATCGTGGCCGATGCGCGCACCGGCCAGACCACTAACCCCAAGTATTTCACCTCCGGCGACGCCCGCAACGGCGGGGCTGAAGTAGTCAATGCCGCCGCCGAAGCCAAAGCCACGGCCCGCGGCATCCACAAGTTTTTGGCGGGTAAGTATTAGTTGTTGGCTGCGCCAACTTTCAGACTACTAACAACTAGCAACCAACAACGAACAACGAACCAATGCCAGATCTGTCCATAAACTTTGCCGGTATCAAGTCGCCTAATCCGTTCTGGCTGGCTTCGGCGCCGCCCACCAATTCGGGCTACCAGGTCATGAAAGCCTTCGATGCGGGCTGGGGTGGGGCCGTGTGGAAAACCCTGGGCGTGCCCGTCGTCAACGTGTCGAGCCGCTACGGGGGCGTCAATTACCGGGACAAGCGCTTGGTTGGCTTCAACAACATCGAGCTGATTTCGGACCGTCCGCTCTCGGATAACCTGCGTGAAATCGAGGAAGTGAAAAAGCGTTTCCCTAACCACGCCGTCATTGCCTCCCTGATGGTGCAGAGCCGGCAGGAGTGGCACGACATCGTGCGCGACGTGCAGAACGCCGGCTCCGACGGCATCGAGCTCAACTTCGGTTGTCCCCACGGCATGTGCGAGCGGGGCATGGGCTCAGCAGTAGGGCAGGAGCCGGAGGTGCTCCAAACCATTGTGGAGTGGGTAATGGAAGTGGCCAAGATTCCGGTTATCGTCAAGCTCACGCCCAACATCAGCGACATTACCGAGCCGGCCATGGCTGCCCGTCGCGGCGGGGCCGACGCCATTTCGCTCATCAACACCATTCAGAGTATCGTGGGGGTGGATCTGGACTTGTTTGCGCCCTACCCGATAGTGGACGGCAAAGGTTCGAACGGAGGCTACTGCGGCCCGGCCGTGAAGCCCATTGCCCTGAATATGGTGAAGAACTGCGCCCAACACCCCAAGGTGCAGCTGCCAATTTCCGGCATCGGGGGCATCGAAAACTGGCGCGACGCGGTGGAACACATCCTGCTCGGGGCCAGCAGCGTGCAAGTGTGCACGGCGGCCATGCACTTCGGCTTTGGCATCATCCGGGAAATGACCAGCGGCCTGGAGCAATACATGAGTGAAAAAGGCTTCCACACGATATACGACATGGTGGGCAAGGCCCTGCCCAACGTGAAGCACTGGGAAGACCTCAACCTCAAGTACAAAGTCACAGCCCAGATCAACGAGGACAAGTGCATCGGCTGCCAGCTCTGCTATACGGCCTGCGAAGACGGTGCCCACCAGGCCATCCGGCTGCAGGAAGGCACCCGCGTACCCGAAATCATCCAGGAAAACTGCGTGGGCTGTAACCTGTGTTCCCTGGTGTGCCCCGTAGAGCAATGCATTACGATGGAACGCCGCGACGATGGCACCGAGCACCTGACCTGGAAGGAGCGCACCGAGGCCGGTACCATCCCGACGGAATTCAACGATGAGCGCGCCGGGGGCCGCCACCACTGGGTACCGGAGCCCGCCGCAGCCCTGGATAAGGAGAAGCATAAAACTCTGCCCGGCAAGGCCCGGCAGTACGCCCAGACTGCTGCTGCAACGGCAACTGCCACAGTAACTTCCAGCTCCGGATAGTGTAGGTTTGCTACCAAGCCTGCCCGGCAGCAGGGCATGAGCGCGGCTCGGTACTAGGAGTGTCTCCTGGCGCCGAGCCGCGTTTCTTATGGGCAAAGCTTAGCTGTAAGCGGGTACGGAAGTCGCCTATTAAGTAAATTTTTTATTGTGTAAATACCAAAGAATGAAGGCCTAAGTTTCTTGTTAGAACAAAAGTTATATTAATTATTGACTTAGTTATAAAATATGCGTTACTTGTTCATGCTACTCTTCTACATCCCACCTACTGTAGAGATTCCCCCTTTTTTAGCTTCCTCACCAACAGTAGTCTATGGAACGATATCGACACTACTCCGACGCGTCGCGCCTGGTTTTGCCCGTGGTAGATGTGCTCCTGATTTTCTGGGCTTTCCGCCTGGCGGGCCGCATGGTCTGGGGAACCTGGCAATTTACCGGCTACTCGCCCTTCTGTTTTGTGATTTTCTGCCTGCTCTGGTGGCTGCTTTCCGGGCAATTTGCCAACATCTACCGGGTCGATAAGCTGATTACCTACCCCGAGAAGCTGCTCTACCTGATGCGCACCTTCCTATTGCACGCCTGCCTTGTGCTAGCCGTGGTGTGGGTCATGGAGCTTAACTGGCTGTCGTTGCGCTTCATCTTTGCCGTCTATAGCTTTTCGGTGGCCGGGGTAGTAGTGGCCAGGTTCCTGATGACGTTCTGTTACCGGGCCTACCACCAGCACGTGGCCCGGCCCCACACCCGCTTTATCATCGTTGGGGCCGGCGAGAGTGGGCAGGAGCTGTACCGCTTTCTGGCCTCCCACGACCCGGTCGGTAATCAGTTTCAGGGTTTCTTCGCCGATGAGCCCGTGGCCGAGGGCCTGCGGCCTTACGTGCGCGGCCCGTTAGCCGAGCTGAAAAGCTACTGTCTGCGCACTACTATCGACGAAATCTACTTCACCCTGCCCCTCGACCGGCACGAACTCATTGAGGACTTGTCGCAGTTTGCCGACGACCATTTCCTCTCGTTCCGCATTGTGCCCGACTTCCGCGGCACCGTGCGCCGCGAAGTCAATGTGTACTTCTACGACCATTTGCCCATTCTCACCATCCGGCACCAGCCCCTGGGCATTCGCACCAATCAGGTACTCAAGCGCCTGTTCGATATCGGCTTTTCCCTGGGCGTTATTACGCTGGTATTTCCTTTTATTCTGCCTATTCTGGCCCTGCTCATCAAGCTCGACTCGCCGGGACCGGTATTCTTCAAGCAAATGCGGCCGGGCAAGCGCAACCACCTGTTTCCCTGCTACAAGCTGCGCACCATGCGCGCCGACCACCGCCAGGCCGAGCTGCAAGCCACCCTGGGCGACCCGCGCGTAACCCGGGTGGGCAAGTACCTGCGCAAATACAACCTGGACGAGTTGCCCCAGTTTTTCAACGTGCTGCTGGGGCATATGTCGGTGGTGGGGCCCCGGCCCAACATGGTGTCGCAGCTGGAAGAATACTCCAAGCACATCCGCACCTACCAGATGCGCCACGCCGTGACGCCCGGCATCACCGGCTATGCCCAGGTGAACGGCTACCGCGGCGAAACCCGCGCCCCCCAGGCCATGCGCAAGCGGGTGGAATATGACCTTAAGTATATGGAAACCTGGACGTTCGGCCTCGATATGAAAATCATCGGCAAAACTGTCTGGAACATGATTCGCGGCGAGAAAAATGCCTACTAGCGGCGAATGAGTGAGATGGTGAATGAGTGAGGTTTTGCTTTGCTGGCGCAAGCTAAAAGTTCTCAATATCAGCCTATTGCTCTGCTCATTGGCTTTGTCCTTCCTACTTCACTCATTCACCATCTCACTCATTCGCCGATGCTGCCCAAACGCTTAGTGCTGGATTCGTGGATTTCTACCGGCTCTCCGGCTGACTTCGTGACGGCCATCTTGGCGTTGGGAGCGGCCCGGTCGTCGGCTTACGTGTGCTGCGCCAATGTGCACATGGTGGTGGAAGCCCATCAGTATCCCGATTTTCGCCGCATTCTGGATGAAGCTGCCATTGTAACGCCGGATGGTAGTCCAGTAGCGGCGGCGGTTGGCTGGTTTCATAATCAACCCCAAGCTCGCATTGCCGGCATGGATCTGCTGCCCATGTTGTTAGAGGAAGCGGCCCGGCGCGGGCAGTCGGTGTATTTCTACGGCACTACCGACGAAGTGCTGGCCGCCATGGTGGCCCGGGCCCGGCGCGAACTGCCCAACCTGAAAATTGCCGGCACCCACTCGCCGCCGTTTCGGCCGCTCACGCCCGAGGAAGACGCCGCCGAAGTAGCTGCCATCAACGCCGCCGACCCCGATTTGCTGTTTGTGGCGCTGGGTTGCCCGCGGCAGGAGCGCTGGATGGCGGCCCACCAGGGCCAGATTCGCAGCTGCATGCTGGGAGTAGGCCAGGCTTTTCCGGTGTACGCCGGTTTGGAGCCCCGTCTTCCCGCCTGGGCCCGGCGCTTGTGGCTCGAATGGGCCTACCGGCTCTACTTGGAGCCTAAACGGCTATGGAAGCGCTACTTGCACACAAATACCAAGTTCCTGCTTCTATTGGGGCGCCGGACTGCGGCCTACCTGGTTAGGCGGCCCACAGCGCCCCTAGCTAGCAGGTAGGCGAGGCGTGTAGGCCCAAACTGTTACTGGATAAAATTTATTGGTAATTGATTTTTGTTAAATTATAATCATAAAATTTATTGACATTATTATAATAAATAGTATATTTCACTATCCAAGAAGCACCCAGTAAGCCAAGCCTTACTTCTGATATTGTCTTCTTTCCCCGATTCTTTTTCAACCAGTACCCACACAGCATGAAAGCAGTAATACTCGCGGGCGGCTATGGCACCCGAATCAGCGAAGAAAGCGGCGTCCGGCCCAAACCCATGGTGGAAATTGGCGGCAAGCCCATTCTGTGGCACATTATGAAGATTTATTCCCACCACGGTATCCGGGACTTCGTAGTGTGCTGCGGCTACAAAGGTCACATGATAAAGCAGTACTTCTCGGATTATTTCCTGCATAATGCCGATGTGACGTTTCGGATGGACCGCAACGAAATGCAGATTCACCGCAGCAACGCCGAGCCCTGGACCGTGACGCTGGTGGATACCGGGCAGGAAACCATGACTGGCGGGCGTTTGCGCCGGGTGCGCGAGCATCTCGACAACGAAACCTTCTGCCTGACCTACGGCGACGGGGTGGGCAACGTAGATATTCAGGCTGCTATCCGCCACCACCAGGAGCAGGGCGCGCTGGCCACGCTCACGGCTGTGCGCCAGCCGGGCCGCTTTGGGGTTTTCTCGCTCGGCGAGGAATCGAGCCGCATTTCCAACTTTATGGAAAAGCCCGAAGGCGGCGAAACGCCCTGGATTAACGGGGGCTTCTTCGTGCTGGAGCCCGCCGTGTTCGACTACATCGATGATGACGACACGGTCTGGGAAAAAGGCCCGTTGGAGCGTCTGGCGGCCAATGGCGCCCTGGCGGCCTACCGTCATACCGGTTTCTGGCAGCCCATGGACACGCTGCGCGACCGGAACATGCTGGAGGAAATGTGGAGCACTGGCAAGGCCCAGTGGAAAATATGGGGCAATACTACCAGCGTACCCGCCCCAGACCCCGTGCTGACCGATATTATGACCTCGGCAGTGGCTGCCCCGGCCGGGCAGCGCGTCGCAGCTCCCACGCTGCTACCCAACGCCTAACATCCTTTCCGACTGGCTCCTACACCTTTCCGCCCTGGCGCGGCTGGGCTCCTCTTGCCTTGTATTTCACAATTCAATTCCTTCTTCTAGTATGCAACGCATCCTAATAACTGGTAATATGGGCTACGTCGGGCCTGGCGTGGTGCGCCACCTGCGGCGTGTATTTCCCAAGGCTGAGCTTATCGGCTACGACATGGGCTACTTTGCCCACTGCCTGACCGGGACCGGGCGTCTGCCCGAATCCCGCCTCGACCGGCAGCTCTTCGGCGACGTGCGCCACCTGCCCGATTCATTGCTGCAGGAAGTCGATGCGGTAGTGCATCTGGCCGCTATTTCCAACGACCCCATGGGGCAGACCTACGAGGATGTGACTCTGGAAATAAACTACCGGGCTGGCATCTGGCTGGCGCGGCGGGCCAAGGCCGCGGGCGTATCGTCCTTCGTGTTTGCCAGCTCCTGTAGCATGTACGGCGCGGGCGGCGACGGGGCCAAAACCGAGAATTCGGCACTGAACCCGCTGACAGCCTACGCCCGCAGCAAGGTGCTGAGCGAGCAGGAGCTGGCTCCGCTGGCCGATGAAAGTTTCTGCGTGACCTGCCTGCGCTTTGCCACGGCCTGCGGCTGGAGTGACCGGTTGCGTCTAGACTTAGTGGTCAATGACTTTGTAGCGGGAGCCGTGGCTACGGGCCGCATCAGCATCCTGAGCGACGGCTCGCCTTGGCGGCCGCTCATTCACGTGCAGGACATGGCCCGGGCCATTGAGTGGGCCATTGGCCGGCCCGCCGACGTCGGCGGTAGCTTTCTGGCCATCAATGCCGGTTCGGAAGAGTGGAACTACCAGGTGCGGGATTTGGCCGCGGCCATTGCCGCCATTATTCCCGGCACTGAAGTGGAGCTCAACCCCGCTGCCCCGCCCGACAAACGCTCATACCGCGTGGATTTCAGCCTGTTCCGCCAACTCGCCCCCAACCACCAGCCCCAGCGCACCCTGGCCGATACCATCACCGAGCTGCGCGACGGCCTGCTCGGCATGGGCTTCCGTGACCCGGAATTCCGCTCGTCGCAGCTGATGCGGCTGCGCGTGCTCACGGCCCTGGGTGAAACCGGGCAGCTGGACGAAGGGCTGAGCTGGACCGCGGAAAAAGCACCTGCGCCTGTCAAGGCTGCCGAGCCCGCCGAGTTGGCTTTGTCCTGACCCTCTACTGCGCTTAGTATTTCCCCTTTTCTGCCACCGCTACACCTCCTTTCTATGATTTTCACGGAAACCGAACTATCTGGCGCTTTTATCATTGACGTCGACCGGCTATCGGATGAACGCGGCTTTTTTGCCCGTTCCTGGTGCGAAGACGAGTTTGCCGCCCACGGCATTCTCATGCCCCCATTGCAGGCCAACGTGTCGTCGAACCCGCGAAAAGGCACTCTGCGCGGCATGCACTTCCAGCTGCCGCCCCACGAGGAAACCAAGCTGGTACGCTGCACCCAGGGCGCCATCTACGACGTCATCGTGGATTTACGGGAAGAGTCGCCGACGTATGGGCAGTGGCTGGGCGTGGAGCTGACGGCTTCCAGCTTCCGGATGCTGTTCGTGCCGGGCCGCTTTGCCCATGGCTTCCTAACGCTCACCGACAATACCGACGTGTGCTATCAGGTGTCGGCCAAGTACGCCCCAGGGGCCGAGCGGGGCCTGCGCTGGAACGACCCGGCCATCAACATTCAGTGGCCTTTCGAGCCCAAGCTGGTGTCGGAGAAGGACAGCAGGCACCCGGATTTCCAGCTGCTGGTGCCCGAAATTCAAACCGAAGCCCGACTGGTAGAATAGGTAGGCGCCGGGCCCGGGAAAACCTGGGCCCGGCGCGTGCTTTTCACGCGGGCTGCATTTCTCACTCTCATTTTAGAACACGCATGATACTAGTAGACAAAGCCCTGGCCGAACGGCAGCGCCTGGGCCAGCCCATCCGCGTGGGCATGGTGGGCGCGGGCTTTATGGCTAAGGGCGTGGCCCGGCAGATTTGCCGCTACGTGCCCGGCATGGAGCTGGTGGCCATTGCCAACCGCACCCTCGACAAAGCC
Organism: Hymenobacter cellulosivorans; assembly: GCF_022919135.1. NCBI lineage: Bacteria > Pseudomonadati > Bacteroidota > Cytophagia > Cytophagales > Hymenobacteraceae > Hymenobacter > Hymenobacter cellulosivorans. The sequence goes on from NZ_CP095049.1 coordinate 3,205,783, forward strand.
CGGCAGTGCTACGAGGAAGCCGGCACCCTGGCCCCGCGAGAGGTAGCCTCGGTGAGTCAGCTCGAAGCCTGCATTGCCCAGGGCCTGCCCGCCATTACCGACGACGCGCTGCTGCTGAGCCGGGCCGAGGGCATCGACGCCATCATCGAGGTGACCGGGGCCGTGGAGCACGGCGCCCGGGTGGTGCTGGAGGCCATTCGGCACGGCAAGCATATCGTGCTGCTCAACGCCGAGCTGGACGGCACCGTGGGCCCGATTCTGAAAGTGTATGCCGACCGGGCCGGGGTAATCTATACCGTGGCCGACGGCGACCAGCCCGGCGTGACGCTCAATCTGGCCCGCTTCGTAAAGGGCATTGGAGTGAAGCCGGTGCTGTGCGGCAACATCAAGGGCCTGCACGACCCGTACCGCAACCCGACCACCCAGGAGGGCTTTGCCCGGCAGTGGGGCCAGAACCCGAGCATGGTTACCAGCTTCGCCGACGGCAGCAAAATTAGCTTCGAGCAGGCTGTCATTGCCAACGCCCTGGGCATGCAGGTGGCGCAGCGCGGCATGCTGGGCCCGACTGTGGCGCCCGGCACGCCCATCAGCAAGGCCGCCGAGTGGTACCCGCAGGAGCTGCTGCTCAGCGGCGGCCCCGGCATCGTGGACTACGTGGTGGGCGCCGAGCCTGGCCCCGGCGTCTTCGTGCTGGGCACCATCGATGACCCGGTGCAGCAGCACTATCTGAAGCTCTATAAGCTCGGGCCCGGGCCGCTGTACTGCTTCTACACGCCTTATCACCTCTGCCATTTCGAAACGCCGACTACCGTGGCCCGCGCCGTGCTCTTTGGCGACGCGGCCCTGGCCCCGGCTGGCGTTATGCAGGTCGAGGTGGTAACGGCGGCCAAGATTCCGTTGTTTGCCGGCCAGACCCTGGACGGCATCGGGCACTACCACACCTACGGCCTGGCCGAAAACGCCTCGGTAGCCGACCAGGAGCGGCTTTTGCCCATCGGCGTGGCCGAGGGCTGCATCCTGCGCCACGACGTGCCCAAAGACCAGGTGCTGACCTACGACGACGTGCTGCTGCCCGAAGGCCGCCTCATCGACCAGTTGCGCCAGGAGCAGGCCGCGTATTTCGGCCAGGCCCAACCGGCCAAAGTAGCAGCTCCGACGGAGGCCGCGGCAGTGGCCGGGGAATAAGCATAAGACAAGGCCGGCAACGGTATTTCAGTGGTAAAAAGCAGCGCCGTCCGGGAAGGGTGGTGCTGCTTTTTTGTGGGCAAAATCTTGGCCGGAGTGTGATGGAAGGGAAGTGGGCCGAACCAAAAAAGCCCAGACTCAGCAGCAAACTGCTGCTGAGTCTGGGCTTTTAAGATTGGTAAGCGGTGTTACCTTACACGACTACCGCAGCAGGTTCGGGCCGGGCAGAAAGTTGGGTAGGTGTGGTCGGGCCGGAAGCTGGCTGCCAGCCGCGCCGCGCCCGGGCCTGGATAATCTTCCGGCTTTCCACTGCCTCCCGCCAATGCTGCCATATATACCGATACGCCGGCAAGGAGCTGCGCTCAAACAGTACCGAGTAAGCCATAATGGCCAGCTGCCGCGGAATGGCCTGTAGCAGCAGCCGCGGGGCCTGCGCAGGGGTCGTGTTTTTGATGAGCAGCAGCCACTGGTTTTTCACCGCGTCGGTTTTGATGGCGCTGGCCAGGCGGTTGCGCAGGCGTAAGTTGGCGGGCAAAAACTGTCGGGGGTGCAACGCGCGGCAGGAAGGCTCAAACCAGGTCCGCCAGCCGTAGAGCCGCCCGCGCCAGGCCACATCCCAGTCCTCTTTGTGGGCAAAAAAGCGCGGGTCGAAAAAGTGACCTTCTATCCGCAAATCATTAATAAAGCGGCGACGGAACAGCGGCAGCGCGCCATCGGCCCCGTCCACGTAGCCGGGCTCCAGCGCGGCCTCACTGACGCGCTGCCGGTGCAGGCGTAGTCTGTAGCGCCCATCAGGTAGGGCCGTCATACCGGCGCTGTCGATGTAGGGGTCGGCTTCCTGACTTTGCACCAGCAGTCCACACACCGTCCCGATTTGCTCGTCGCGCTGCATGGCTGCCACAGCCTTTGCCAGGTAGTCGGGCTGCATTTCTACGTCGGGGTTTACCAGCAGCACGTAGTCCGACTGGGTGCGGTCCAGGGCGTAGTTGTGGCCGCCGCAGAAGCCGGTGTTTTGCGGCAGGCGATGCAGCTTCAGCCTCTTATCGGCGGCCGACAGTGCTTCAACCCGGGCACAGGTATCGTCGGCGGAGGCGTTATCGACTACCCAGAACTCAAAGTCTGAGTAAGTTTGGGCCAAGGCTGAGCGCAGGCAGGCCTCCACCGAGTCGGCGCTGTTCCAGGTGACGAGCGAAAGCAAAACGGAAGGCATAGGAGGAAAAAAGAGGTGAAACGGGAGATGGCTAGGTACCCGGCGCGCAGAGCAGCATGTTTGCCCGGCCGGCGCTTACCGGCCCCACCATGGCCGGGGCCGGTAAGCGCCGGCCAACAAGGCTACTTTTTCCCGCAGACTCAATGGGCTGAGTTCGTAGCTCCGGAAGCCAAACGTGTTGAGCATCTTTTCGACTTCCGCCACGTTGCGCACGTGGCGGAAGCTCGTGTCGCGGCGGCTCACGTACTACCAGCGGACTAAAGGAATACGCTTGCAAAGCGGACAGAAACACCTGAAACATGAACCACCCTGCCCTTGGGTAAGTAGCAACTGGTGGTGAAGCTGTGGAATCGGGTGTGTCCGGTGTTTGTGCGAGTAAGCAGGAGCAGGACCGAGAAGTCAGCTTAGGCTTCTAGTTCAAGTTCGCGCTGCTGCGAGGAGCTTTTGGCGTGGCTCAGCAGCAGGCTCACCCGCTCCCGGAGCGTCGCCAAATCTACCTTCAGGTCTTCTCGGCTGGCGTCGTTGTGGTTGGTGGCCTCCTCCGGACTGTCGCACACTAGCCAGTCATAATGCTTGCCCAGGCGGGCGCACACTTCGCAGTAGTCGCCCAGGGCAAAGCTGCTGGGCAGCAGCTCCAATAGGGGAGCGGCCCGGGGCGAGAAGATGATGTTGCACAGGCCGGCCCCGATGGGCGAGATAATGGCTTTGGCCTGGCTGAACAGGGCGACTTTCTCGGCAAAGGAAAGCTCCGACAGCACATACGTTGCAAAGCCAAACTCCTGGGCCAGCATGGCCTCTACCTCGGCTGCGGGCTGCACTCGCCGCCCCGGTGCGTCGCGTCGGCTGATGTAGATGTAGGGGTTGAATTGGCGGGTGCAGGTGGCGGGCAGATACGTGTCGCGCAGAAACCGGAAAACCCAGTCGGGCGTGTGCACGCCCTTGCCGCGCACCGGTGAGCTTAGCAGCAGCCGGTCGGCCTGCAGGTGGCGGTGGGTGGTTACGTCGATAATCCGCTCAGGCCCGATACCCAGTGGCGCCAGCGTTTCCAGCATAAAGCGCAGGTTGCGGTTGTACACCAGAAAGTAGTCAATGGAGTCGAGCAGGCCGGCTTCCCGTATCAGGTGCAGCCGCGGCAGCGAGTCAACCAGCCAATGGTAGTAGTTGCCCAGCGCGGCCCCGCCGCCCGAGAGCAGGCTGCACACGGTGCCCCTGACGCGGATGGGCGGCAGAAAAAAGCGCTGCTGGAAGATGTTGTTGTCGGCGGGCTGGGTCAGCTGCCACTTGCCGCGGGCATACTGAAACGACACATCCCCAATCAGCTTATTATCGGCCGATATCACGGCCTCACTGTTGAAGTTGTCGGCGTAGAGACGGCCGTTGAGCACCTCCAGCGTGAAAGCCGGCGGTACCTCCTCCCAGTGCGGAAACTTGTTATAGCTGGGACCGGCCTCGTACAGGGCCGGCGGAATGTCCAGCGTGGAGGTATAAGCCGGATATATTTCCTGGTAAAAAACGCCACTTCCTATCTGGTGGGCTAGTTCTTTACTGGTCGGATGAATACCGGTTGGGCGGAAGTGCCCGTTGTAAGGAACGATTTCGCGCAGCAGCCGACCGGCACGCCGGCGGGCTCGGAGTAGCATATCGTGCATAAAACATGGGGGGAATGTGTGGTTGTTTGAGCGTGGTTAGGCCAAAGCCTGGAGTGGAGATAAGCGAACTGCCTGCCGCCAGTCGGCCGCGGCAATTACAGATTGCAGGCCTTCGGTAAGCCCAATCTGATGCCGCCAGCCCAGGGAGTGGAGTCTGCTGACATCGAGAAGCTTACGGGGCGTGCCATCGGGGCGCGAGAAGTCATAGATAATTTCGCCGACGTAGCCCGTCAGCTCGGCAATAAGCTCGGCAAGCTCCTGAATGGAGATGTCGCGGCCGGTGCCCACGTTCACGGGCGCGGCTTCCTGATAGTGCAGCATCAGGTGCAGGCAGGCATCGGCCAGGTCGTCGACGTGCAGAAACTCGCGTCGTGGCGTGCCCGTGCCCCAGATGGTGACGCGGGGCAGGCCGCGCTCCACGGCTTCGCCAAACTTGCGCAGCATGGCCGGCAGCACGTGGGAGTTAGCCAGGTCGTAGTTGTCGCCGGGGCCGTAGAGGTTGGTCGGCATCACCGAAATGAAGTTGCTACCGTACTGCGCCCGGTAGGCCTCACAAAGCTTAAGGCCCGCAATTTTGGCAATGGCGTAGGGCTCGTTGGTCGGCTCCAGAGCGCCAGTCAGCAGGTATTCCTCCTTAATGGGCTGGGGGGCCATTTTGGGATAGATGCAGGACGAGCCCAGAAACAGCAGCTTCCGTACGCCGTGCTCGTGGCTCTGGCCCAGCACGTTGGCCTGTATCATCAAGTTGTCGTAGAGAAAATCTGCGCGGTAGGTATTGTTAGCGTGAATACCGCCCACTTTGGCGGCGGCCAGAAAGACATATTCGGGTTTTTCCTGGGCAAAGAAGTCGGCCACGGCGGCCTGGTCGCGCAGGTCCAGCTCGGCCGAGGTGCGTACCACCAGGTTGTCGTAGCCAGCGCCGTGCAGGCGGCGCATAATAGCCGCCCCAACCATACCCCGGTGCCCGGCTACGTAGATTTTCGCGTGTTTGTCCATTAGGGAAGTAAAATGGTGAGATAGTGAAATTGTGAGTCAGCAGGCTGGTGATTTGGTGGGTTTTATAGTCCGGCCGCACAGATAGCGCAAGTCGTACATCAACTCACCAGTTCACCACTTCATCATCTCACCTTATTCATCGTGGTACATTACCTGGTGCCCGGCTTCGAGCAGCACCGTGTCGCGGCGGAACAGCTTCACGTCGGCCTGCACCATGTCGGCTACCAGGGCCTGCAAATCATACTGCGGCTCCCAACCCAGCTCGGTTTTGGCGCGCGTCGGGTCCCCAATCAGCAGCTCGACTTCGGTGGGGCGGAAGTAGGCTGGGTCGACGGCAACCACCACCTGACCTTCGGGCACCTGGTAGTCGGGATTGGAGCAGGACACCACGTAGCCCACTTCGCTCACGCCTTCACCCACGAAGTTGAGCTCAATGCCCAGTTCAGCAAAGGCCAGCAGAATAAAGTCGCGCACGGTGGTCGTGACGCCGGTGGCAATGACGTAGTCGCGGGCCTCCTCCTGCTGCAGCATGCGCCACATGGCTTCCACGTAGTCGCGGGCGTGGCCCCAGTCGCGGCGGGCATCCAGGTTGCCCAGGAAGATTTTCTGCTGCAGCCCCATAGCAATGCGGGCCACGCCGCGGGTGATTTTGCGCGTCACAAAGGTTTCACCCCGCAGCGGCGACTCGTGGTTGAACAGAATGCCGTTGCAGGCATACATGCCGTAGGCTTCCCGGTAGTTTACCGTAATCCAGTAGCCGTACAACTTGGCCACGGCGTAGGGCGAGCGGGGGTAGAAGGGCGTGGCTTCCGACTGCGGCACCTGCTGCACCAGGCCGTAAAGCTCGGAGGTGGAAGCCTGATAAATCCGGGTTTTCCGGGCCAAACCCAGAATGCGCACGGCTTCGAGCAGCCGCAGCGTGCCCAGCCCGTCGACGTCGGCCGTGTACTCGGGCGTGTCGAACGACACTTTCACGTGCGACATGGCGCCCAAGTTATAAATCTCGTCGGGCTGCACTTCCTGCACAATGCGGATCAGGTTGGTGGAGTCGGCTAGGTCACCGTAGTGCAGCTTGAAGCGGACGTTGGCTTCGTGCGGGTCTTGGTAGAGGTGGTCAATCCGGTCGGTGTTGAACAGGGAGGACCGTCGTTTGATGCCGTGAACCTCGTAGCCCTTGCTCAGTAGCAGCTCGGCCAGATACGAACCATCCTGGCCGGTAATTCCGGTAATCAGTGCGCGCTTCATACAGATGTAGAAAAAGACAAAGTGGATCAAAAGGAGCAGAATAGCCCGCAGCCGCCCAAAGCGTACTTTATAGAACTATTGTATCAAATTATTGTATTTAAAACGTGAATAGCAAGAGCGATGATAAAAATATTTATTTTAAATATAAGTAAAGTTAAAAATAATGGGTTGCAGCTCCACTTGGCAAGGTGGCCATAGCCGTGGTTGATGAAACAGGGGTAAAAGCTAAAAGCCTGACCCTCTGCCGAGGACCAGGCTTTTGCCAAAAAATGAAACGAAGCTAGGGTCGAGCTATTTGCTGATCTGGATGCTTTTGCCAGTCAGGGAGCCGCTGGTGAAGCGCAGGAAGTAGTTACCGGCAGGCAGGTTGCTGACGTTAAGCTTATCGGTCGACAGGCCTTGCTTGAAAGCCACCTCCGAGTTCTGCACTACCGCGCCGCTCTGATTGAGAATGGCCACGCGCATGGTTTCGGTCTGAGCCTGATTCAGCTCGATGCTCAGCTCATTGGTCATAGGCGAGGGGTAGGCCGAAACGCTGCCCACCATGGCCGTGGACGAACCAACGCTCGTGCGGGCCTGAGTCGTGGTGGCCGTGCCGGTGGCTGCCTTCCAGACTTCCACGCCGGAGAGGTTGGCATGGCCGCCGGAGGTCGATACGTTCAATGTACCGTCCGTCACGTTGGTCGTGAACGGGCCTACTTTCTCCCACTTACCGGCCGAGCCGCTGTTGTAGCCCGAGCGGACTGTCTGGCCTTCTACCAGGATGTTGAAGGTCTCAGCGTTATTGTCTTCCCACACATAGAGGTACACCTGGTACGTGCCGTTGGGTACGCTGCTGATGTTAACCCCCGTCGTGTTGCCATAGACCGAGGAGCGAATCATGCTAGCGCGGGTGGCGTCGGTAGCCGGGTTGAGCGTCACGCCCTGGTTGGCGAAGGGTGTACCGATGATCTGCACGCCGCTGGCCCCGTTGCTGGCCTGCCAGGCGTTGCCGTCGAGCGTGATGGCCGGACCGTTGATGTTGATGGCCCGGTAGAAAGAGGCTGCGGTCGGAGTAGTTGCGGTGGTTACCGTAACGGTTGCGGAAGCCGAGCTAGCGGCAGCGCCAGCATTATCGGTAGCGCGGGCCGAGAGCGTCAGGGTGCCAACGGTAGCGGCCGTGTAGCTGAGCTGGTACGGAGCCGAGGTGTCTTCGCCGAGCTTGGTAGCGCCGTTGAAGAACTCCACCTTGGCGACCGAGCCATCAGCGTCGGCGGCTGTGGCCGTAAGGTTCAGCACCGTGCCTACAGGTACGCTCGACGTAGCGGGCGAAGTCAGGCTAACCGTGGGTGCTGCGTTGGTCGGAGCCGTTGCCGAGCCTGCCCAAATTTCTACGCCGGAGAGGTTGGCCGTGCCGCCCGAAGTCGACATGTTCAATGTACCGTCGGTTACGTTAGCCGTAAATGGGCCTACTTTCTCCCACTTACCGGTCGAGCCGCTGTTGTAGCCCGAGCGGACCGTCTGGCCTTCTACCAGCAGGTTGAACGTCTCGGCGTTATTGTCTTCCCACACATAGAAGTACACTTGGTAGGCTCCATTGGGCACCGTAATAGCGGCGCCGGTCGTGGTGCCGTACACCGAGGAGCGAATCATGCTAGCGCGGGTGGCGTCGGTAGCCGGGTTGAGCGTCACGCCCTGATTGGCGAAGGGCGTACCGATGATCTGCACGCCGCTGGCCCCGTTGCTGGCCTGCCAGGCGTTGCCGTCGAGCGTGATGGCCGGACCGTTGATGTTGATGGCCCGGTAGAAGGCGCCGGCCGTGGGCGGGGTGATGATGACCGTCGAGGAGGTAACCGTAACCGTAGCCGTGCCGGAGTTGGCAGTAGCGCCGGCGTTATCGGTAGCGCGGGCCGAGAGCGTCAGGGTGCCAACGGTAGCGGCCGTGTAGCTGAGCTGGTACGGAGCCGAGGTGTCTTCGCCGAGCTTGGTGGCGCCGTTGAAGAACTCCACCTTGGCGACCGAGCCATCAGCGTCGGCGGCTGTGGCCGTAAGGTTCAGCACCGTGCCTACAGGTACGCTCGACGTAGCGGGCGAAGTCAGGCTAACCGTGGGTGCTGCGTTGGTTGGAGTGCCGCTGCCTCCACCGTTGGTGTTGGTGCCGGTGCCGATGGTGATGCCGTTTGCTTTGAGTTTGTTGATCCAGCGGGTCCACTCGTCCTGCTCGGTCTGCAGGGTGATGGGGTTGGGCAGGTGCTGGGTGTTGGTGTGGATGGGAAAGCCGTAGTCGCCGTTGTCGTTGCGGTTGGGAAAGGGGTTGTTGGCTCCCCACTTGACCATGCCCATGGTGTTGTTGTCGACCAGGTGGTTGCCGAACAGGGCCTGCTGGTAGAAGTTGAAGACGGCGATGCCGCAGTAGGTGGCGTTGAGCTTGGTGCCGTTGGGCAGCAGCCCGCTGGTGACCATGCGGTTCTGGGTGTAGCGCACGTGGTGGCCGCCGGCGATGTTCATGGCCGAGTTGCACGTCGACACAAACTGATTCTGCGTGGCATCGAGGTAGCCCTGCTGGGAGCTGCCGTCGCCGTCGACGATCATGCCCGTACCGGTAAACTTGGTATCAGTGGCGGGGAAGGGGTAAGCACCCTGCACGTAGTTGTCGTGGATGCTCATGGGGCTGCTGGCTGTGCCGCCCGAGTTGTAGAAGTTGATGTTGTCTTCTACCAGCGAGTTGTTGGGCTCATTGATAACCTGGTTCCAGGCTACCTCTACATTGCTGAGGGCTTTCACCTGATTGAGACCCAAAAAATTACAGAACGTGCCACCGCCGTTGCGGTAGCGGCCATCCATATTCTTAGCCACGTTGCGCCGTACCTTCAGCGTCTGCGAGGCCGAGCCGTCGCCGCTCCACTGGTAGATGGCGATACCGGTCGTATGTTCAAAGTAATTGTTCTCGATAGTTACCGAGCGGGCCCCGTTTACTTCCAGGAAGCGGCCATGGCGCTCGTTGTCGAGGCTTTGCTGCAAGCCATAGCCGCGGTTGTTGCGCACGGTCAGGTTGTAGCCGCCGGCATTGGCCAGAATCAGGTCGCCGGCACCCGCCAGAATGCAGTTCTCAATGATTACTGGCTGGGTAGTTTGGATAAGGATGCAGGGTACCCGGGAATTGGTACTCTTGAAATTGCCCGTATAAGTACCACCCTGGGTGATAGTGAGGGGACCGGAGTACGTCACATTGGGCGCTTGGCCCTGAGCCCGGAGTGACACGGGGAAAAAAGATGAGACCAACAGCACGAGCGCCAACAGGGGCAGAAAGTGTGTACCAGAGGAGGCGTTCCGGTTAGAACGGAACTGGAGTCCAGAGGTGTTTTGCATTCTGTGTGTTTTTAGAAAAGTAAACCCTATAGAGGGATGTTGTGAAAAACCCGGCATATGAACAAATCGTTTCAGCTGCCGTACTTGTTTTTTTACAATTGGTCTGTGGCTGCTACACTGGCGGCTCTTTTGGCAACGGCAGTCGCTATGCAATTCGTGCCTGCTTTTGCTACGTTCTTTTTGGGGTTGACCACGCGTATCGCCGTTCCCAAAATAAAGTATTAAAAGCCTTTAATCACCAAGTTGAGTGCTTTAGTAGCTACTCAAGACCAACATCATCCAGCGGCACAAAACTGGCGTCCCGCTTTACAACTCTTTTTTGGGTGCAATTAGAATCGTAGTGTCTACGTCTAATTAGAGCACTTATGAAAAAGTTAATCAGTAGGTGACTTGTTAAAGTCCTAAAACTGATATCGAGGTTCAGTGCAAATGTATAAAATTGATTTGTTATGCAAGACGCATGACAAAATAATATGTATTGTATTAATTTTATAAAAGACTTTGTTTATCGTATGCCGTTTTGTGTATATAGGATGTTCGTCTACTGTAAAGGTGGGTTGGTCCTACTAAAGCCAAAAAAGCACCCATGATGGGTGCTTTAGTCAGCAACAAATAAAAAATTCTCCGGGGCGCCGGGGGCTTTACGGGTTTTACCGTTTGTCGGAGCGGGCAGTCGGGAGCGAAGGGGCGGCTGTGGGGCCTACCTGCACGCCATTGGCTTTGAGTTTGTTGATCCAGCGGGTCCACTCGTCCTGCTCGGTCTGCAGGGTGATGGGGTTGGGCAGGTGCTGGGTGTTGGTGTGGATGGGAAAGCCGTAGTCGCCGTTGTCGTTGCGGTTGGGAAAGGGGTTGTTGGCTCCCCACTTGACCATGCCCATGGTGTTGTTGTCGACCAGATGGTTGCCGAACAGGGCCTGCTGGTAGAAGTTGAAGACGGCGATGCCGCAGTAGGTGGCGTTGAGCTTGGTGCCGTTGGGCAGCAGCCCGCTGGTGACCATGCGGTTCTGGGTGTAGCGCACGTGGTGGCCGCCGGCGATGTTCATGGCCGAGTTGCACGTCGACACAAACTGATTCTGCGTGGCGTCCACGTAGGCGGTCATGGTCAGGGCCGAGGCGTTGTCGCCGTCGGTAATTATGCCGGTGCCGCTAAACTTGGCCGCGGTGGCTGGATACGGATAGGCGCCCTGCACGTAGTTATTATGCACCCGAATCGGGCTGCTGGCCGTGCCAGATGAGTTATACAGGTTGATGTTGTCCTCGACCAAAGATTGGTCGGGCTCGTTGATAACCTGGTTCCAGGCTATTTCCACGTTGGCCAGGCCATGCACCTGGTTTAAAGAAATGCACGACACGGTGGTGCTACCCCCGTCGCGGTAGCGCCCGTCTATATTCTTAGCCGAGTTGCGCAGGATTTTCAGGGTCTGGGAGGCCGAGCCGTCGCCGCTCCACTGGTACACGGCAATGCCGGTGGTCTGGGTAAAGGCATTGTTGAGTAAGCGCAGGTTGCGGGCCGAGTTGATTTCCAGAAACCGGCCCCGGCGCGTTTGGTCGCGGCTGGGACGCAGGCCCACGCCGGTGCAGTTTTCCACCGTCAGGTCGGCCCCGCCGGTAGTGGCCTCAATCAGATTGCCGGCCCCACTAAGCCGGCAGCCGCGCAGCGTGACGGGCTCGGTGGTGATAATGCGGATGCAGGGCACAGTAGAGTCGGTGCTGCGGTAGTCGCCAGTATACACGCCGCCCTTGCGAATAATGATGGCACCTGCCTGAGCCGGGGCCGTCAGCTGGGAGCCCGGCACTAGCAGACAAGTGCCGCTGCACAGCCAGGCCAGGCGCACGGATACATAGGACAGCATGGTGGAGGTAAGCATTATTGATCCAGAAAAACCTGAAAGTCGGCCAGCTGCACGGGCTGATTGGCCCGCGCCAGGTGCAGCAGCGGCACCTGACCGTAAAACGAAGCCCACATGGAGTAGGAGCTGGGTGGGCCCAGCACGTAGTTGCAGGCGGCCAGGGCGTAGAGGTCTTCCACAAAATGATTGGTAGCCAGATGCACCCGCAGGCCCGCAAAGTCGGCAAGGGTTAGCTCTTCATTCGAGCACAGCAGAAATGCTACCCGTTGCCCGGCCGGCAATTGTTCCTGCACAGCCCGCATGGCCCGGGCATAGGTGGCATTGTCGTAGAAATAAGCCCCGTTATTATACGTAGCATAGTCGCCGCGGCGAATGTGGACGCCCACCACTACGTCGGCCGACTCACGCAGGCCGGCCAGCAGCGCAGTTACGGCCCGGCGGTGGGGCTCTATGGGAGCAAAAAGCTGGCGCAATAGCGCGCCGTGGCGGGAGAAGTTGCGCTTATCCCGAAACTGCCAGCCGTGAGCCAGCACCAGGCCACCACGGGCCGCGGCCAGATAATCGGGTTGGTTGAGGTCGTAGTCCTGGTCGGGCAGGTCGGTGAGCAGGGCGGGGCGGCGGGGCAGCAGGCGGCTGGCCTGCCGCAGCAGCTCGAAGGCCCGCGGGTGCTGCACCAGGTCGAGCAAGCGGTCGAGGCGGGGCTGGCGGAAGGCATGCAGGCGCACCGGCAGGCCGCCAAAGTTGCCGGTGGCCGTGGCTTCAAAGAACGGGGCGTACCCGCCGAAGCTGGGGTTGGCCAGCTCGTAGCCGTACTCGGCCGCATTGGCCAGAAAGTGGGCAAACAGAAACAGCCGGTTGCCCAGCTGTCCGGTACGTTTGACGAGAATAACCACGGGGCGGAGAAAAAGAAGGGGAAAGATGAATTCAGCGGGGCGGCCCCTCAGCCGTGCAGGAAATAGCCGGTAAGGCGGCGGGCGTAGCCGTTAAGCAAAAACAGCGGTACGAGCGGCACAGGGCAGTTTTTGAGCGCGAAGTGCGTGAAGTTGCGCAGATTGCCGCCGCCCCGGATGCCGAACAGATGCTGGTAATAGCCCTGCAGGCTGCGGTGGCGGCGCGTCTGTTCCTGCCCGCTTTCCTCGGGGTAGGTCAGCAGGTGAGCGTCGTAGTTGACGAAGACCGGAAAGCCATGCCGGCGTGCTACACTGGTAAAGTCGAAGTCGGCCAGGTAGTGAGGCAGGCGCTTTTCGTCGAACAGGCCAATGGCTTCGAATACGGCCACCGGTATTAGCAGGCCGCGGCCGGGCAGGTAGGTAACCGGGTGCAGGCCGTGGCGCTGGTCGGCGGGCAGGGTCTGTAGCAGGTCGCGGCGGGAGTGGGTCAGCCAGTTGAAGACCTCCCCGCCGTAGACCGGCTCCTTGGTGTGGGCATCCAGCTCCAGCGGACCCAGCAGCGCCCGGGGCTGCCGGCGCGACCAGAGCAGCATGCGTTCCACAAAATCGGGGGCGGCCACCACGTCATTGTTGAGAGTCAGGATTCGGTCGGCACCCTGCGTCAGGGCCCGCCGGATGCCAGCATTCACGCCTGCCGTCCAGAATAGCTGGCCCGTGCCGTCCACGACTTCCACTTCCGGAAACTCGTGGCGCAGCCGCTCCCCGGTGCCGTCCGTCGAGCCATCATCGACCACAATAACGCAGAAGCTGGACTGGGTTTGCTGGCGCAAGGAAAGCAGGCAGGCCTGGGTAAAGGACCAGCGGTTGAAAACGGGAATTACGATGAACAGCATAGTAAAAGGAGTAGAAGGGCGACCGGGCGAGGTCAGGAATAGGTGAGAGGAGCCGCCGGGGCAGTGTGCGTGGCAGCTTCTTCGGGCTCAGGAGCGTAGGGCGGGTCCAGGGGCACGGTGCCCTGCTCCCGAAACCACCGGGGCACACGTTGCAGCAGGCGGCGGGTTTTGGCTGCTACCCGGCCGCTCAGGAATTCGCGGAAGTACTGCTGGTCGCGGCGCAGGTCGCGCAGCACCGCGGGCGGGTGCCGGAGCGGAAAGGCAAACTGCTCGGCCGCGGGGCGGGCAAACTGCTCGTCGGCGGCTGTGGTGTGGGTGGCGTCCTGCCCGAAGCCAATGTTGCAAACCAGGTTTACCGCCGGCAGAATAGTCAGGCCCGAGTTGGCGGCTACCGCAAAATGCCACTGGTAGTCCCAGATGCTGGGCGCCTGCCGGGCCTTATAAATGGCCTGAAAGCGCGGCAGCCAGTACTGGCGCTCCAGCAGGCTGGGGTAGAGGCTGCCGAGCAGGCGGCGGCGGCGCAGTTCGGGCAGCAGCTGCAGCTTAAAATCGAAGTGCTGCCAGGCCCGGCGCCACGAGGCCCAGCCCCAGCTTTGCACCTGCCCCGAGAAGTAGTAAGAGTCGGCGGCAGGATCCTGGGGGCGCAGGGCTTCGCGGGAAAAGTTACAGCCGCCAATGTGCATTACGCGGGCGTCGAGGCGGTAGCGGACCAGCAGCTCCTGGCAAAATTGGAAAAAATGCGGGCTGGGCAGGCAGTCATCTTCCAGAATGATACCCTCGGGCTCGCGCTCAAAAAACCAGTCGATGGCCTCAGCCGGGTTGAGGCCGCAGCCCAGGTTAGTTTCCCGAAACCGGGTATATACCTCGCAGGGCCAGTCGATGTGGTCGGTAACCAGGGCCCGCACCTGGGCGCACAGCGCGGCTTCCGCCGGGCGGCCGGGGCGCGGACCATCGGCGGCCACGTAGAGCCGGGCCGGGCGCGCCGCCCGAATAGCCAGCAGTACCTGCCGGGTCGACTCGGGCCGGTTGAAAATAATGAACAGCACCGGCGTAGACAGGCCGGAAGCACTATCAGAGGGAGACATGGGCGGGAGCGGTTGGCAACGTGGCGGGCGAAAATTGGGGAAGAATGGCCGCCTCCGGGTGGGAAAGAAGAACGGGAAGCTGTGCCGTTTCAGGCACCGTAGCGGATGGAGCCGGCTCCAGAACGGCCAGCTCGGCGGCGGCAAAGGCCAGGCCCAGCAGGCCGAAAAAGTACAGAGGCCAGTCGTAGGACACGCCGTAGAGCAAGCCACTGCCGGCGTAGGCCACCAAAGCAATGGTTTCCAGGGGCAGCGGCCGGGGCGGCGACAAACTCCGCACGACCAGCAGCAGCACCGGCATAATGGCCAGCAATACGCCGATCAGGCCGAAGTAAAACATCCGGTCGACGTAGAAGCTGTGGAAGTGGTGGCCCGTGTAGTCGGGCCACACCGGCTCCCCGGATTCCTGGTGGAAAAACTGCATGGGCAGCTCAAAGCCCTTCAGGCGCATGCCGGCCACGGGGTATTCCCACAGGAACGGCTCGTAGGCCTGAAACTGCTGCAGGCGCCAGCTGCCCGTGCCCTGACTGTCGCTGTTGGAGATATCCTCGATGTTGCTGTTGAGCTTCTTGAGCACGTCGGGGTTGTTCAGCACCACCGTCAGGCCCCCGAGCAGGCCAAAAAACAGCGGTATGAGCACCACCGGCAGGAAGCGCAGCAGGCTCAGGCGGGTGGTGCTGGCCCGGGCCACCAGGATCAGGTTGAGAAACAGGGCCAAGCCGGTGCTCAACCACACGGTTCGGTGTTGCAAAAAAATGATGATGCCCAAGTCAACGAAGAAGTAAAACAGAAAGAACAGCGACTTTCCGACCAAATAGCGGTTCAGAAAGTACACGGCCGGCAGTACCAGCAGAAAGGCGGAGGTGGTATTCACGCCCCGTTCGTGGCTCAGAAAGCCGGCAATGGTGAAGGTTTCGGGGTGAAAAACCAGGATGTTGAGGGCTACCAGTACGGGCAAGGTCATCAGGATAAACCCCAGGGGCGGAATGCCGTGGCGGCGGTAGTAGGCATACACGCCAAACAAGACCAGATACGGGGTGAGCTTGCTGAACACGTGCGGATACACCACCCAGGTGCCCCAGCCCGCGTACGACTCCAGGGCCAGGGCTGCCAGGCTCACAAGTACCAGCAGCAGCCAACGCCCCATGCCGGTCGAAAACCAGCGCCAGGAGCGCACAATCAGCCACGTTGCCAGTCCCAGCAGGGCGTAGTTGTACACCCGGAGCATGGGGTCGTCCTCGGCTTCCCACACGAAGCTGGAAAGCGCCGCATCGGTAAACAGGACGACCAGCAGAACAAGCAGGTAGCGGAAGCGCAGGCTAAGTTTCATGGGAGCAGCGGCAAGGCAGAAAGTCAGATCAGGACGGGTTGCGGCACTTCCCGGGCGGCGCGGTACACCTCGTGGGTAAGGGCGGCGGTCCGTCTCCAGGTAAAGTCGCGCAGGCGCAGGGAGCCCAGCTGGGTCAGCTGCCGCCGTAGGTGCGGTTCGTGGAGCAAGAGCAGTAGCAGCTGGGCCAGGTCGGCGGGCTGCTGCGGGTCGAAGTAGAGGGCCGCGTCCTGGGCCGTTTCCGGAAAGCAGGAGGCGTTACTGAGCACCACGGGGCAATGCTGGGCAAAGGCTTCCAAAATCGGAAAGCCGAAGCCTTCGTAGCGCGAGGGAAACACAAAGGCCGCCGCGCCGCGGTACAGACTGGCCAGCTCGGCTTCCGACACCATTCCGGTAAACTGCACATTTGCCGTCAGGTCCAGCACCTGCAGGCGGTCCTGCTCGGCCTCCGTGGCCTTGCCGCCACCAGCGCACACCAGCCGCAGGCTGCGCTGGCCGGGCTGGCGCACCAGTTGGGCCAGGGCCTGAAGCAAACAGTCGAAGTTCTTGTAGCCCTGGCGGGTGCCCACGTACAGCAGGTAGCCCTCGGGCAGGGTAGGTTGCCCGGCCACCACCGGCGTGTAGCCGTGCGGCACCACCGTTACCCGGTCAGGACTCACGGGCAGCAGGCGCAGAATGTCGGCGCGGGTGTGCTCCGAAACGGCAATAATCTGGTTGGCCCGCTGCGCAATCCGGCTCATCAGGGGTAAGTCAGTCAGCGGGTACTGCTCCCCGAACAGCACCGGTATCATGTCGTGAATGGTGATAACCAGGGGCTTGTCCTGCAGTTCGGGCAGAAAGTAAGGGTCATCAGTCAGCGTGGGATGAAACACATCGAACTTGCCCTGGCGCAGGGCCCGGCGGGACGCGGAGCGGTTCAGGTTCAGCATCAGCGAGAATCGGCCCCGAAAGCTCAGGTTCGGAAAAAAGCTCGAATGCCGGGAATGCTGCCGGTCTTTCAGGTACACATTGTTGGAAAGCACAACGGGCACGTGGGAGTGAATGTCGGGGGCCGCGTGGTCGAGCAGGGCCCGGAAATAGCGCGAGACGCCGCCGACATTCTGCACGGTGAAGGCCTGGTGGTCGTAGAGAATGTTCATGCAAGGGAGGATGCAGTGTGTGTGGACGACAGGACAGAAGCGGGCTCAGCCTGGTGGGAAGGAGAGAGGGCGCGGAAATGAGCCAGGGTTTCCTGGTAAAAGCCGACCGTCTGCGCGGCCATGTGCGGCAGGGTAAAGCAGGCGGTAGCGTGGGCGTATTGACGAGCGTGCAGCACAAGGCGGGCCGCCTCATCGGCGAGCAGCAGGTGGAGGCGCCGGGCCAGCAGGGCCGGCTCGGTAGTAGGAGCAAACAGGGCTTCGGGCGTGGCTCCCAGCACTTCGGGAATGCCGCCGGTAGCGGGCGCCAGCACTGGCACCCCGGCCAGCACGGCTTCTACCAGCGCCAGGCCCAACGATTCGAGCCGGGCCGTGTGCACGTACACGGTAGCCTGCCGTAGCAAAGGAGCCACATCCGTTCGGTAGCCCAGCAGCAGCACGTGGTCGGTCAGGTCGTAGTCGGCAATGAGCTGGCGCAGGGTGGCTTCCTCGGGGCCTTTACCCACCAGTGCCACCACAAAATCGGAGCGGAGGTGGCGCAGTTCCCGGGCTATTTCCACGAGGTAGCGCTGGTTTTTGTTAGCATCCAGAAATCCCACGTTGAGAATAACCGGCCGGCCCGCAACTTCGGGAATGACTAGCGCGGACCCGGCAGAGTCGGTACTTGCCGGCAATGGGCTGCCGCCATGAATGCGCCGGGTTACACAATCGTCGGGCAGGAAGGGGCGGAAGCAGCCCAGCAGATAATCGGAAACGCCGATAAAGTACTGGGTTTGGGGCAGAAGCCAGGCGTACAAGCGGCGGATAAATCCGGCCGACAACCCGGAGAGCTGGTTGCGGCGAATGATTTCCTCGGCCGGATGCTCACTGGCATGCCCAGTCACGACCACCGGTATCCGGTCGTGCAGCGCCCGGCGCACGGCGGCTCCGCTGCCTACATCGTGGGCGTTGGCCAGGTCGTAATCGGCCTGCCGGGGTATGGCGGTGTAGAGCATGGCAAAATACCACAGGTCCAGGGCTACCTCGGGGCCGGCCACCAGGGCTACCAGCCGCTGCAGGCCGCTGAGCACGCGTCGGCGGGACCCCTGCAGGGTATTGGGCGTAATCAGGTCTACCGTGTGGCCCAGCCGGCGCAGCTCGGTGGCCAAGTTCAGATAATGCACCCGCACGCCGCACGGTGCGGTTTCGCCCCAGTAAGACACAAACAGGATCTTCATGGCAGCACCGGGTTAGCAGTTGAATAGGCGGTTGTCGGGGCGTACCGGGTTGGGTTCAAAAAGCGCACGTAGCGGGCCAGCAACCGGCCCAGCACGCCGGAATGGCTTTGGGGCTCTAGGCGGTCGAGGAAGGCGCTCAGCTCGCGGCGCAGGCCGGGCAGTGGCACCAGCAGAATCAGCGTGCCCAGCACCAGTCCGCCCACCAGCATCAGAACAAGCAGCGACACGACCGGCGGCAGCTGCCAGGAATTCAGGACCAACTGTACGCCGGCCAGCACAGAAGCAATGACGGCCGCGTTGAACAGGCCCGGGACGTAGATACTCAGTAGTTGCCCGTATCTGATGGCTAAATCGTTATGCAGCAGGCGCATAAACAGGCCGGCATACAGCAAAGCGCCCAGATTCAGCGCCAGGGCGTAGCCCATCAGGCCCCAGCCATGGAGCAGCCAGAACAGCCCGGGCAGAATCAGCAGGTATTGCAGAATGATGATGGTTTTCTCGCGCAGCCGGGCTCGGGCGTCGCTCACGATGCCGCCAAACATGGTCAGCAACATCAGGCTTGAGGTAAAGCTCATCACCCGCAGCAGGGGAATAGAGTCGCCCCACTTTGGGCCCAGCAGGCTGTATACCAATTCGGGGGCAGCTACCATCATGCCGGCGGCCGTGGGCAGGATAAATGCGGCCACCAGCGTCACGCTCGATAAATACACCTTGCGCAGACGGTCCGCATCGGCCTGTACCTGGCTGAAGGCCGGGAAAATGACCTTCGACACGCTGGTCGTGAGCATGTACATCGGCAAGGACACCAGCATCCAGGCGCGGTTGTAGACGCCCAGCAGGGCCGTGCCCAGCACCCGCCCGATGATGAGCGTATCCAGGGAGCTGCCAATAAATTCCAGGAAGCTGATCAGGGAAATACGGCTGCCGTAGCTCCACAGCGGCTGGTAATGCGCCCAGCTCAGCAGCGGCACCACCGAGTGGCGCGTCACGAGGTAGGCCAGCAGGCCCACCAGCAGCCCCTGGGCCACGCTGGCCGCCACCAGACTCCACACCCCGTAGCCGCTCAGGGCCATGCTCACGCCCACGCCGCCGTACGACACGATGTAGGAGCTGACTTCGACCAAGGCCAGGGTCCGAAACTGCATCGTGCGCCGCAGCAAGCTCAGGGCCGTGGCCGACAAGCCCGTCAGCAGCAGGCTCAGGGCCAGGGCCTGGGCCACGGGCACCACTTCGGGCTCGTGGAAAATATAGACCGACAGCGGGGCCAGCAAGATCAGCAGGCCGCCGAAGACTATGCCCAGCAGCACCGAGGCCGTGAAGGCCGCCCGGACGTCTTCCCGGGTCAGCTCCTGCTTCTGAATAATGGCCTGCTCCATGCCCATCTGAGCAAAATAGCCGCCGAAGCGCAGCACCACGTTGGCCAGGGCCACCACCCCAAACGCGGCGGGTGTGAGCAGGCGGGCCATAATGGCGGTGTAGCCCACCTGCATGATGGCCGTGAGAATAGTGGCCGCCGTGCTCCATTTCACGCCCTGCACCGTGGTCATGGTGAGGCTGGGACGCGGCTGATCGACAGTCGAGGTAGACATTGGATACCAGGAAAGAAGGGGAGAAGCGCCGTCGGGGCTACGACTGGCTGTAGGCGTAGGCGTTTTTCTTGTAGCGGTATTCGTAGGTCTTGGTGAAGTGCATGTCGTTGATAATCATGTACAGCTGCTTCACTTTCTTCTCGTCGTAGAGCTCGTTGATCTGGCTGACCAGGCCCCGGTCGGTGTAGTTCTGGCGCACCACGTAGATGTTGGCGTCGAGGTGGCGCACCAGCACGAAGAACTCAGCCACGTAGCCCACCGGCGGGGTATCGAGCAGCACGTAATCGTATTGTTTGCGCAGCTCCAATAGCAGCTGATCCATGCGGGCACTTTCCAGCAGCTCGGTGGGGTTGGGCGGCAGCGGGCCGCAGCAAATCACGTCCAGGTTGGGCACTTCGGTGGGCATACGGCAGTCATCGAGGGTGCTCAAACCCATCAGGTAGCTCGACAGGCCGTGCTCGGGGTTGGGGCCCAGGCCAAAGTAGCTGGCCACGGTGGGGCGGCGCAGGTCGCACTCCAGCAGCAGCACTTTGCGCCCACTGTGGGCCATTTCGGCCGCCAGGTTGACCGTGCAGAAGGTTTTGCCCTCGCCCGGCACCGACGACGTGACGCCAATGAGCTTTTTATCCAGGCCGGCCGAGAGGTACTGCAGATTCACCCGAATCGAGCGAAACGACTCGGCAATGGGGCCTTTCACCTCGGTCAGCATGTTTTGCTTGTCGGTGCTGGAGCCGTGGGTCACCACGCCCAGCAGCGGAATGTTGGTGATGCGCGACAAGTCCTCTTTGCTCTGGATCCGGCGGTTCGACTTGTCCAGCAGCAGCACGATGCCCATGGGAATGAGCAGGCCGGCCACCAGGCTGATCAGGCCGACCAAGGCCGGCTTGGGCGCCGAAGGCCCGCCGCCCACCAGCTCGGTGTTGTCGATAACCTTCTTGTCGGTGGCGTTGGTAGCCAGGGCAATGGCGGCCTCCGAGCGTTTCTCCACCAGAAAGTTGTATTTCTTGTCGTTGAAGTCACTCTCGCCCTTGAGGCGGGCCAGCTGCCGCTCATTTTCGGGCATGGCGCTGATGGCCCCGCGCACCCGGCCTAACTGGTCGTTCAGGTCGCGCAGGGCAATGTCGGTGGCGCGGTTCATGTTCACCAGGGTCTGAATCAGAGACTGTTTGGCGGTCCGAATCCGCTCGTCGAGCACCGTTACCAGCGGGTTGTTGGTGCTGGCATTCACGCCCAGGGCGGCCCGCTGGCTGTTCAAGTCGGTGAGCTGCAGAATCAGGTTGTTGACCACCGGGTCGTCGATGCCTACGCTGCTGGGCGTGGCCATCTGGCTGGCGTCCTGGTTGGCGCGCAAGTAGCTGAGCATGTTGGCGTAATACTTCCGGTTGGTAGCCACCTTGGCCTGCATGGCTTCCAGCTCGCTCAGCTGCCGGATTCCTTCCCCGGATTGGGCTCCCACATCCACCACGCCCCGTGAGGAGCGAAACGAACTGAGCGCGGCCGCCGAGCGGCGCAACGAGTCCGAAAGCTTGCCAATTTCACCATCGAGAAAGGCCACGGTTTTGGCGCCGGTCAGGTTCTTTTCGCGCAGGTCGTCTTCCACGAATATGGCCATCAGCGTGTCCAGAAACTGCACCTGCTTGGCCGGCACCGAGCCCTTGGTTGTGAGTTCCACAATGCGCGACTCGTGGTCGATGGGCTTCACTGCAAGCCGGCCCTGATAGTCGGCGGTAGTGCCGGCTAGGGTGTTGAGCGTAAAGAAGTAGCGTTCCTGAACTTCTCCCGCGGGAAAGCCCGGCTCGGGGCTGATGACGACCGTGAGCAGCGGGTGGCGTAGCGTGTCGCCGGCAGCCACGGTCTGGTCTAGGCTTACGTCCAGCACCTCGCGCACCAGTTCACTGGTGGGCAAACTGTAGAGCATGCCTTTCGGGGCCCGGGCGTGTACCCGAAACCGGCCTTGCCCGGCCGGCTCCACATAAATCCGCACCCCGGAAAGCTGGGGCGCCTGCAAATCGGGTGTTACCCGGAACGGCACCGAACCGGCCGGCCGCTCCCGCACCTGATAGTCGCGCAGGCCGTTGAGCCAGGTGTCCGGAGCGGCGTAGTACGACACGGCGTAGGGCAGGCGGGCCACGGCGCGCTGCACCACATCCACGGACTTAAGCAGCCCGATTTCGTCCTCCATCTTCACGCCCTTGTTCTGTACTTCCAGAATCTGGAGCAGTTCCTGGGCCCGTTTCGAGCCCGAGCTCTGGTTGCCCAGCAGCATGGTAGCCCGGAAATCGTACACCGGCGCCTTCAGCTGCAGATACACGTAACCGATAAAGCCAGCCAGCAGCAGAGAGGCTACAAACAGCGGCCACCGGTTGCGCAGCTTGAAAAACAGGGCGTGGAGGTCTATTTCCTCGGTTGTGGTAGGGCGTGTATCCATACGTGTGTGGGGTAAGAAGTCAGAAGGTCGGGAAGGGGATAGTGGGGTAGGTTAAAACACCTTTAAGTAGCTCAGAATCAAGACCAGGGAAGAAACACCGGCAAAGACCAGCCCCAGGTTGTTGGCGTTGCCACGGGTAGTGCGGGCCGCCAGCGGCTCCACGTACAGCGCGTCGTTGGGCAGCAGGTAGTAGTACTTCGACTTCAGCAAGTTCGGGTCGGTCAGATCCAGCAGCACTACTTCCGAGCCGTTGTCGGTTTGCCGGATCAGCTTCACGTTCTGACGGTTACCAAATTCGGTCAGGTCGCCGGCCAGGCCCAGGCCTTCCAGCAGCGTGGCCTGGGTGTTATAGATGAAGTAGCGGCCCGGCGCGCGCACCTCGCCCAGCACCGTCACCTTGAAGCTGAGCAGCTTGACCAGCACGTTGGCGTCGCGCACATACTTGCCCACCTCTTTTTGCACCAGAGCCTGGGCCCCGTCGATGGTGAGGCCTTCGACTTTGAGCTTGCCCACCGTGGGCAGGTTGATGCTGCCGGTTTCATCCACGGAGTAGCCGGCCAGAAACAGGTTGCTGGGGTCGCCGGAAAACACGGCCCGGCTGTCGGTGATATTAAAAATCTCGTTCAGGGCTGGCTGCACGCTCTGCACCCGAATGCTGAGCACGTCGCTGGGCTGAATGCGGTAAGCGCGTCGCTCGTTGGGCGCGCTCACCGGGTTTTGGGTGGAGTATTCCTTGCTTTGCAGGTAGGGCAGCTTCTGCTGCGCCACGCACCCGCTCAGCCACCACACGGCAGCACACAACACGACACGAACCAGGGTATTCAGGGTAGAAGGGCGCATACGCAACAAGGGCTAAGAAGGCAAAAGCAGCAGTTTCCGCAGGGCAGCCGTTCCGAGAAAAGAATAGCTAAAAGGAAACCATACCAAGTATTTCCGAGGAAACTACTTATAGAATATTTCCTTAAACATATTGGATAGATTTGATAAAGTCAAGGAGGATTAAAATAATTCTCATAATTAATTGTATTGCATTAGGATGCAATAACTCACTGTCGACCTTAGCCTCGCCGGGGTCCGGGTCGAACAACTTACCTTGCTCATCTGTAGTAGCTGAAACAAACGCGCATGAAAATTCTGCTGGTCGAAGACGAGCCCAAAGTGGCTTCGTTCCTCCATAAAGGGCTTACCGAGCAAACCCACGCCGTGGATATTGCCACCGACGGCGTCACGGGGCTGCGCCTGGCCCTGAGCAATCCCTATGATCTGCTGATTCTGGACAACCTGCTGCCCGGCCTCAGTGGCCTAGAAGTCTGCCGCCAGGTGCGCACCCAGAATTCGTCGGTGCCCATCCTGATGCTGACGGCCCTGGGCGAAACCGACGACAAAATCCGGGGCCTCGACGCCGGGGCCGATGATTATCTGGTCAAGCCCTTTGCCTTTCAGGAGCTGCTGGCCCGCATCCGGGCCCTGGTGCGCCGCCGCCACGAAGGCCCTACCAGCGAGGCCCTGCTCCGCCTAGCCGACCTCACCCTGGACCCCTCGCGCAAGCTGGTGCAGCGCGCCGGCCAGCCCATTCAGCTCACCGCCCGCGAGTTTGCCCTGCTCGAATACCTGCTGCGCAACCAGGGCCGGGTCGTGTCGCGGGTGGACATTCTGGAGCAGGTCTGGGAAACCAGCTTCGATACCGGTTCCAACGTCATCGACGTGTACATCAACTTCCTGCGCAAAAAAGTAGACAAGGACTTCACCCCCAAGCTGATTCATACCCTGGTGGGCATGGGCTACGTGCTGCGCGAGGAGTAAAAATAGCTGCTTGAAGAGGTGCTACCGAAGCAACCCGGGTGCTTACTTCAGAAGAAGCAGAACCCCGTATCAACAACGTCATGCCGACCGCAGGGAGACATGATGGTTTATTCGAAGCAGGCTAGTCAAGGCGTTCTTTTCCTGACGGGCAGCGCGTAACTTGCGGGTAGAAAAGTAGCAAGAGTAGCGTGCAGGCGGCAGAAACCCGGAAAATCATTCACCTCGACATGGATGCCTTCTATGCCTCGGTGGAGCAGCGCGACAATCCCGAGCTGCGCGGGCAGCCCGTGGCCGTGGGCGGCTCCCGGCAGCGCGGGGTAGTGGCCGCAGCCAGTTACGAAGCCCGGCAGTTTGGGGTGCGCTCGGCCATGGCCTCCGTGACGGCCCAGCGCAAGTGCCCCAGCCTGATTTTCGTTAAGCCTCGCTTTGAGGTGTATAAGGCCGTGTCGCGCCAGATTCGGGAGATTTTCGCCGACTACACGCCCCTGATTGAGCCCCTATCCTTGGATGAGGCCTACCTCGACGTGACCCACAACCTGAAAAGCATGCCCTCGGCCACCCGCATTGCCGAGGAAATCCGGGCCCGGATTCAGGCCGAAACCGGGCTGACGGCTTCGGCAGGCATTTCCTACAATAAGTTTCTGGCCAAGCTGGCCTCCGATTACCGCAAGCCCAACGGACAGTTCGTGATTAAGCCCGAACAGGGCCTGGCCTTCGTCGAAACTCTGGAGGTAGGGCAGTTTCACGGCATCGGGCACGTCACGGCCGCCAAGATGAACCAGCTCGGCATCTTCACCGGTCTGGATTTACGGCAGCAGTCGGAGCTCTTTCTACAGCAGCACTTCGGCAAGGCCGGGCGCTACTACTACGCCATTGCCCGGGCCCAGGACCACCGCCCGGTGGAGGCCGACCGGCTGCGCAAGTCCATCGGCTCGGAAAACACCTTTGAGCGCGACCTGACCACCTACGAGGAACTGGTAGCCGGTCTGCAGCCCGAGCTCGAATCGGTGTGGGAGTACTGCCAGCGCACCGACGTGTGGGGCCGCACCGTGACGGTGAAAGTGAAGTACGACGACTTCCAGCAAATCACGCGCAGCCGCACCACGCTGCTACCCGTGAGCAGCAAAGAGCTGCTGGAACAGGTGTGCCGGGAGCTGCTCACCCCGCTCTTGCCCCTGACTAAGGGTGTGCGGCTGCTGGGCGTATCCGTATCGAACCTGAACACGGTGGAAGCCGCGGCCGGCCAGCAGCTGACGCTTATCTTTTAGCTTATTTCTTAAACAAGGAGCTGCGCGGCTTCGACTTTTTCTTGCGGCGCTTGCCCGTTGTAGTAGCGGCTCGCTTTTGCTTGAGCTTGCGGCGCAACGGAGCCAGGCGTTGTCGTTCGAGCTTGCGCTCGGCTCGGTGGAGCAGGCGCTCGGGCATACGCAGAATCAGCCGCTCCCGCACGTGCTGGGCCAGGTGGGAGAGGGGCACGACCCGGGTGGTGCGCAGCAACTGGTGCACCTGGGCCTTGCGCATCTGACTGACGCCCGTCAGCCCGCGGGCCAGCAAAAACTGCTTTACCTCTTCCAGCAGCAGCAAGGCCGCCAGCGGGGCCGGCTCCACGGTAGCGTTGTAGAGGGCCGGCCGGTGCAGGCGCAGTGCCGTCTCGGAAGCTACCAGCACGCCCACCCACTCGGGCAGCAGAGGCAGCAGCTTGCTCACGTGCTTTTCGGTGACGACAAACGTGACAAAGTCGTAGACCTCGGCGTAGCAGCGCAGCTGGTTCTCGACCCGCTGCAATGTGTCGCCGTCGCCTTTTACCTCGTAGCCGTGCATAAACTGGGGCGTGATGTGCACCACGTCGGCGCGGGTAGTGCCGGTGGGCAGTTCATCCACGTAAATGCCCTCGGTGAGCAACGGGTAGAGCAGGGCGCGGATTTCCGGGTCGTTCATGGCAGCGGCAGGGCAGGGGCGGAGCTACTTCAAAAGTAAACGGCGGGACTTGTTTTTGCTTCTATATAGCTCGGAAGCCATACAAGAGGTAGGGTGCGGATGAACAATTCCGGCGTCCGTGGTTTAAGTCTAGCCAGGCGGAGGGCCGTTGCCTGCTGGCAAAGCGACTTAGGGTAGCTTTGCCGCGCAGTTCTCATTGCCTATTTTTCCTTAGCTCAACCTTGGCGGCTTCCCATCCTTCTGTCTCACTCTCATTCCTTCGCTCCGTGACCATCCGCACGCGCCTAGCTTTGCAGTTTGCCGCCATTTTGGCCGTTACGCTGCTGCTGTTTTCCCTGGTAATCTACTTTTTTACCTACCAGTCGCGGCGCAATTACTTCACTGACAACCTCTTTGCCCGGGCTCGGGTCGTGGCCCACGTGTACCTGGACGGGGCCAACCGCGGCGACGAAGCCAGTCGGGCTACTTACCGCCGTTACCTGCGCCAGTTTTACCGCACCCTGCCCGCCGAAGAAGTGCAGGTCTACGATGCGCAAAACCGGGTGGTATTTCGGGAAGGGCAGCAAACCGTGCAGCCCGTGCCTAAGAGCTTGCTGACCAGCGTGCGGCAAACGGGCAGTGTAGTAGAGCAGCGGCCCGGCAATGCCCAAACCGTGGGCCTGCTTTACCGCGACCCGCACCGCGGCGACTTCGTGGTCGTGGCCTCGTCCGTCGATACCGACAGCCAGGTGGAGCAGCGCACCCTGCGCACGATTCTGGCCAGCGGGCTGCTCATCAGCTTCGGCATTGTGGGCGTGGGCGGCTGGTTTTTTGCCCGCCAGGCCCTGCGGCCCATGCAGCGCATCGTGCAGGAAGTCGACACGATTACAGCTTTCGATTTGCACCGCCGCCTTTCCCAGGCCGACGGGCAGGACGAGGTGTCGCACCTGGCACAGCGCTTCAATAGTCTGCTCGACCGGCTCGAAACGGCCTTTGCCGGGCAGCGCACCTTTGTGCGCGATGCCTCCCACGAGCTACGTACCCCGCTCACGGTGCTGACCGGGGAGCTGGAAGTGGCCCTGCTGCAGGAGCGCAACCCGGCTGAGTACCGCCGCGTGCTACAAAGCACCCTCGATGCGGCCCGCATGCTCACGGCTCTTACCAACGGCCTGCTCCAGATTGCCCGCGCCTCCGACGACCCCTCGCAAGTGCCCATGGCCCCGGTGCGGCTCGATGAGCTGCTGCTGCAGGCCCACGAGGAAGTACTGCGTCGCCAGCCCACCTGCCGCGTCGACCTGGAGTTTGGGGAGCCTACCTTGCCGGGCGGCAGCTTTGAGGTGCTGGGCAATGAGCCGCTGCTGCTCTCGGCAGTGCTGAATGTGCTGGAAAATGCCTGCAAGTTTTCCAAAGACAGTCAGGAGCCTATCATGGCCATTCTGACCTGCCTGGGGCGGGAGGTCCAGCTGCAGGTGCGCGACCGGGGCGTGGGCATGACCGAGGCCGACCGGCAGCAGGTATTCGTACCCTTTTTCCGGGCCGAGGCCATTCGTACCGTGCCGGGCCACGGCATTGGGCTGCCGCTGACGGCCAAAATCATGGCCCTGCACGGCGGCAGTATCCGGGTCGACAGTGAGCTGGGCGCGGGGACCCAGGTTACGCTGCGCCTGCCCACAACTAGTTTATAACAGACTGTAAATGGCGTTTTAATGCCCTTTTAATTCTCTTTTAACTCCGTCTTAACTACCCGGACCTAGTATTGTAGGATATCATAGCGACGCTCTGTCTGATCGGGCCGTCACTCCTCTATGGTATACCCCTCGCTATGATCCAAACTGCTCCGGCTTCTAAGTCATCTACGGTCAATTCATCTGCTCCCCCACCGTCGGGCAATTACTTTAGTACCCTAGGCAAGGATGCTCCGTCCGGCCTGGTCGTATTTCTGGTGGCTTTGCCGCTGTGCCTGGGCATTTCGCTGGCTTCCGGTGCTCCGCTGCTGGCCGGCGTAATTACCGGCATCGTCGGTGGGGTAGTCGTATCCTGGCTCAGCGACTCGCCGTTGAGCGTAAGCGGCCCCGCCGCCGGCCTCACGGCCATCGTGCTGTCGGCCATTCACACCCTGGGCTCGTTCGAAGCCATGCTGGCCGCTACCGTTGTGGCGGGCCTGCTGCAGCTGGTGCTGGGTTTCCTCAAAGCCGGCATCATTGGCATGTACTTTCCTTCCTCGGTTATCCGCGGGATGCTGGCCGCCATTGGCTTGATTCTGATTCTGAAGCAGATTCCCCACTTCCTCGGGGCCGATACCGACTACTTCGAGGATATGGACTTTCTGCAGTTCAACGGGCAGAACACGTTCAGCGCTATTGCCGCCGCCAGCAACGCCATCAGCTGGGGCTCGGCCCTGATTGGGGTGGTGTCGCTTATCGTGCTGCTGGTGTGGGATAGTAAGCCCGTCAAGAGCATTGCGGCCCTCAAGCTGGTGCCCGGCGCCCTGATCGTGGTGGTGCTGTCCATCCTGCTGAATCTGCTGCTGAGCAACGTGGCCCCCGATCTGCAGGTGCGCCCCGAGCACTTGGTGAAGCTGCCCAATATCTCCTCGTTTGCCGACCTGACCAAGGAGCTGCGCCTGCCCGACTGGACGGCCCTGACCCGGGGCTCGACCTACGTGGTGGCCTTTACCATTGCCATTGTTGCCTCGCTCGAGACCCTGCTTAGCGTGGAGGCCGTCGACAAGCTCGACCCCCACAAGCGCCACACGTCCCAGAACCGGGAGCTCAAGGCCCAGGGCGTCGGCAACCTGATTAGCGGCCTGATCGGTGGTCTGCCCCTGACGGCCGTAATCGTGCGCAGCTCGGCCAACATCAACGCCGGAGCGCAAAGCAAAATGTCTTCTTTTATCCACGGGCTGTTGCTGCTGGGTAGCTTGTTGTTCCTGGCTTCGGTGCTGAACCTGATTCCGCTTTCGGCCCTGGCGGCCGTGCTGCTCACCGTGGGTTTCAAGCTTACCAAGCCGGCTCTGTATCGTTCCCAGTGGCGGTTGGGCTGGCAGCAATTCCTGCCCTTCATCGTGACGGTGGTAGCCATTCTGTTCACCGACCTGCTCAAGGGCGTGTGTATAGGCCTGGCCGTGGGCATCTTCTACATTCTGAAGGCCAACCTGGAATCAGCGTACTACTACCACAACGAGCCCACCCGGGACCCTGGTTTGGTGCATCTCAAGCTCAGTGAGCATGTCTCGTTCCTGAACAAGGCCAGCATTGTGACTACCTTTGAGCGGCTGGCTCCCGGCTCCCACGTTATCCTCGACGGCACTGATTCCGAGGTTATCGACTACGACGTGTTGGAGGCCATTGAGAATTTCCGCTTGTCGGCTGCCGAACGCAACATTAAGCTGGAGTTGCGCGGTATTCCCCAGGTGGAGGTTCTGGGCCACTAGTAGCCTGGCCTGGCCGTAACAGTCTTTTTCCAATCTTCTGCAAATTCCCTTGCCCATGAAACCAGACCAGTCTGACGCTTCCGATTCTTCGATGGAGCAAATCCTCCAAAACAACCGTAAGTGGGTCGAAGAAAAGAAAGCCACTGACCCCGACTTTTTCAACAAACTGGCCAAAGGTCAGCAGCCACGCTACCTGTTTATCGGCTGCTCCGACTCACGGGTGCCAGCTAGCGCCATCACGGGCACTGGTCCCGGCGAAATGTTTGTGCACCGCAACATCGCCAACCTGGTTGTAAACACCGATATGAACCTGCTGGCCGTGCTGCAATATGCCGTAGAAGTGCTGGAGGTAAAAGACATCATGGTGGTGGGCCACTACGGCTGCGGCGGCGTGGCAGCAGCGGCTTCTACCAAGCAGTACGGGCTGATTGACAACTGGCTGACCAACATCAAAGACGTGGTGCGCTTGCATGAAAAAGAATTCATGAGCATTACGGACCAGGAAAAGCAGCTCCGGCGGCTGGTAGAGCTCAACGTTATTGAGCAAGTGCGCAACCTGACCAAGACTAACATCATTCAGAACGCCCTGCAGCGCCCCAACCCGCCGCGCCTGCACGGTCTGGTGTACGACATTCAGGACGGGGTACTGCACAACCTGGACGTGCCAACAGATGCCATTAACGAGTTCCAGCACATTTACGGCACAGAAGACAGCAAGCACGCCGAGAAAGTAGCCGAAGAAGCTCAGCAAGGCAAGGTTTCGTAAAGCGCCGCTACAAAAGCAACCGGCTACGGCCGGAACACGACGGGCAGCAGCGCCGCGGCTGGTGAAATGCCAGCCGGTACCTGACTACCCGATATATAGTCTATGTGTGGTTGAAAAGGCCGTAGCCCTTGGTTGCGGCCTTTTTTTGCGTGGTGGTTTCGGCGCGGCCCGCTATTTCGGCAACCGGGGAGCCAGCGGGGCCAGAGTCTCGGTGCGGCGGGCTACCCCATACTGGCTGAGCTCGGCCTCAATCCGCTGATTCCAGCGTTCCTGCTCCGCCTCGTTGATGCCGTGCTGGGTTTCGCCGTCGTACTGCTCCTGTACCCGGTTCATTTCCTGGAAGGCCATCAGGTACTCATACTGCAGAATACTGTCGTAGTCTTTCAGCGTCATGCGCGTGGGGGTGAGGCGGCGCTTAAACCGCTCAGCCACCAGCTTGACCAAATCGAAGTGGCGCTGCTCGTGGTTGAGGTCGTAGGCTCCGCGCGCTGCCGCCGACACCCACGATGAGCTGCGCACCACGAACACCTTTAGCCGCATATCGAGCTGCAGAATCCCGTTCACCACTCTAGGCTGGCCTGCGTAGGCAAAGCTTGGAAACACGGCCGCCGCGTGGGGCCCGGGCCGGGGTGCAGCCGTGAAGTCAGCCCAGGTTAGGGGCCGGGCTGGGTCGTAGAACACCGTGTCGGGCTCGGTCTGGTCCCGGTAGTCGGTGAAGCGCAGGCGCAGGCCGGTAGCCAGCTTCAGGCTGGTCGGGGCCTGGGTCACGACCCAGCTGTGCAGGTAGCGCAGGCCCTCGGCCAGGCCCTGGCGCAGGGCGGGCTCCGCTGCTCCCGTCTGCCACAACGCCCGGCGGTAGCGGGCGGCCCCCCAGTATTCGGTCAGAACTACGGTTTCGCCTTCGCGCTGCCAGTCCAGCACCAGGCGTAGAGTCAGGTTGCCGTCGGCGTACTTGGGCTGGCCGGGCGTAAGGGTTTCGGTGAGCCGGCACTCCTGCACCCGCAGCGTCAGGGGCCGCCGGCCGCCGTTGCGGGGCAGGCTCTGGGCCACGAACTGCCGGAGCGCGGCCAACGTCCCGCCCTGCAGTTCCACTTGCCGCAGCACCGCGGGCTGGTTGGGCTGAGCACCCGGAACCAGCAGCGCCGCCACGGCCGTACGGGCAGGACGCTCATCCACGACCTGGGCAATGTAGTACTCAGTGCTAGTCAATGCGAGGCCAGGGGCCTGCAATGGTAGCGTAGGGGTCCCAGGTTGAGTTTGGGCAACTACAGTGGCGCTGCCGAGTAAGCTCAGGGCAATCAGGCAAAGCAGGGCGCAGCAGAAAACGAAGGGACGGGAAGGCCGGATAACGGACATTACAAAGGCTGGCAACGGGAACTGGCAAATAGCCGCCGGCTCCGGGCAACCTGCTCCGGCCGGCATAAGGCAGACACCAAACCGCGGCAAATAGTGCGGCCCCGGCTTCTCCCGACTTGAAGCCTACCGGTTCCCCAGGCCCCGCAGAATCGGGAAGCGGGCCTGCACCAGCATATAGGCGCCGTAAGCCAGCAACCCCAGCGCCACTACACCCAGCACGCCCGGCCCCATGGCCTGTAAGGCATTAAAGGTACCGGCCGTATCCCGGATTTCGTTGGCGTTGGCGTGTTGGGCGGCCATCAGGCAGTAGTAGCCCATGATGGCAATGACCACGCCCCGGGCGCTGTAGCCAATCTGGCCGGTGCGGTACACGAGCCGGCATTGCGCATCGGTCAGCTCCCGGCCATTCACGTCGGTATCGAACTTGCCCGACCACGCCCGGTAGATCTGTACCAACCCGGCAATAAGCACCGTGAGGCCAATCAGCCCCAGCAGCCACTGCCCGTAGCCGTGTTGCAGGGCCTCGCGCAGCATGGGTTTGGTCGTGTCAGCTTCCCGCACGCGGTGACCGTACCAGGCCATTTTTCCGGCGTAGTACGCTAGCAGGGCGTACAGCAGCCCGCTGAAAATGTAAAAGCCCCGTACCGCCAGGCCCGAGGTGGTCGTGCCTTTGTGTTCGGTGTCGAGCAGGGCCTGGGTGAAGCGCCACACCACGTAGCCGGCCAGACCCAGCGCCACCAGCCACAACAGCACCTGGCCCAGTGGCAGGTGCTGGATGGTTTGGAATACCTGCTGCTGATCGGTGGGAGCGGCCCCGCGCACGCCAATAGCGGCCATGGTTGTGAGCACGCCCAGCACCAGGTAAACCACCCCAATAGACAGAAAGCCCAGGCGGGCCAATGCCCGGATTCCGGTCGAAGGAGCAGGTAGCAGGGTGGGAAGTACGGAGGTAGCAGAAGTCATGGAGCCGAACACTAGCGCGGTTTGTACGCGGCTCGCCCTGGTTCTGGTTATGTCGAGCTAGAGCATTGGGCTGCTACGTTCCGGGCGGTGCGCTGCCGACTCGCGCAGCTAAATCTAGCTGAAGCCCAGTAGGCGTCGCTATTCTTACGTAGGCTTTTACCAACTCTGTGATTTTCTACTCCCATGAAAGCCATTTACTTCGAGCAATACGGCCCCGCCGAGGTGCTCCGCTACGGCGAACAGCCCACCCCCACGCCCGGTGCCGACCAGATTCTGGTGCGCGTGCACGCCAGCAGTGTTAATCCCGTCGACTGGAAGGTGCGCGCCGGCAGCCTCAAGCTCGTTACCGGTGGAAGCTTTCCCAAGATTCCGGGGCGAGACGTGGCCGGCACCGTGGCGGCCGTAGGCGAGAATGTAACCCGCTTCCAGCCCGGCGACCGGGTGTACGGCATGCCCGACGGCGTGGGTGGGGCCAATGCCGAATACGCGGTGCTGCCCGGGCAGGCCGCGGCTTTTATGCCTGAAAAACTGAGTTTTGAGCAAGCAGCGGCCGTGCCCCTGGGCGCCATTACGGCCCTGCAAGGCCTGCGCGACAAAGGCCAGCTGCTCTCCGGCGACCGGGTCCTGATCAACGGGGCCTCGGGCGGGGTCGGTACGTTTGCCGTGCAGTTGGCCAAGGCCTTGGGCGCGGGCGAAGTAACCGGTGTTTGCAGCCCCGACAACGCCGAGCTAGTCCGCAGCCTGGGTGCCGACCGGGTTCTGAACCACCACGAGCAGGATTTTACCCAAGAAATCAGCCGCTACGACCTAATTTTTGACGCCGTGGCCAAGAGCAGCTACCTGGCCAGCAAAGCCGCCCTGCGCCGCAACGGCCGCTACGTGACCACTGCCCCCGACCCCAAAGATATGGCGGCCGGAGTCCTGGCCTCGGTGTTCTCCAACAAGAAGATGAGCCTGTTCGTGGCCGCCAACCGCGGCACCGACTTGGCCCTGATTTCGGCCTGGCTCCAGGCCGGTGCCCTGCGCCCCATCATTGCCCAAACCTTTCCGCTGCCCGAAACGGCTGCCGCTCACCGCCTCAGCGAAGCCGGCCGCGTCGCCGGTAAAATCGTGCTGACGGTAGAGTAGGGGTGCAGTAAAAAACGTCATTCCAAGCCTGGCGAGGAATCCCGCGTGCTGACGGCGAGGTAGTAGGCAACATAAACAGAATGGTCATGCTGAGCGAAGTCGAAGCAGACAGCCCTCTTCCCGGAAAACCAGCACGCCATTCCGAGTGAAGTAGAGAAATGATGTGCTGACGTCGTTTTTCCAGGCCTGGATGACGCCTCCACCGGGTTGAACTGGCACCTTTCGAAGGTAGTTATTTGCAACATTGTTGCAAATAACTACCTTCGTTTGTTTTTCACCCGAGTTGGTCGGTAGCGCGGTACTTTTAGCGGGCCGGTCGACTCCTTTTAGAACTGAAAATGATGGAGCGACAGCAGCAAGCCGAGGTTTTAATTATTGGGGGTAGCTACGCGGGACTGGCCGCCGCTATGGCGTTGGGGCGGGCCCGGCGGCGGGTAATCGTGCTGGATAGTGGGCGGCCTTGCAACCAGCAGACACCCCACTCCCACAACTTTCTGACTCAGGATGGGGAAACGCCCGAAGCTATCCGGAGCAAGGCCCGGATCCAGGTGCTGGCCTACCCGACCGTGACCCTGCTGGCCGGGGAGGCCGTGGCGGCAGCGCGGCAGGGAGCGGGCTTTGTGGTGAGTACGGCAGCAGGAGAAACGATTGAGGCCGGGAAGCTGATCTTTGCCACCGGTGTGCGTGACCTGCTGCCGGCCACGCCGGGCTTTGCCGAGGCCTGGGGAATTTCGGTGCTGCACTGCCCGTACTGTCACGGCTACGAGGTGCGCGACGAGCCCCTGGGCGTGCTCGGCAACGGCGACATGGGCTTCGAGTTTGCCCGGCTCATTCACCACTGGAGCCCCAAACTCACGCTCTTTACCAACGGGCCCGCCACCCTAACCTCCGAGCAAACCCAGCGCCTGCACCACCACGGAATCCGCATCGTGGAGGCCGAAATCCAGCGCCTGGACCACGCAGCGGGCTACCTGCGCAGCGTGGAGCTAGCCACCGGCGCACCCGTGCCGCTCACTGCGCTGTTTGCCCGTATGCCCTTCGAACTGCACTGCCCGCTGCCCCTGGAGCTAGGCTGCACCCTGACCGAAATGGGCCACCTGCAAGTGGACGAGATGCAGCGCACTTCGGTGCCGGGCATCTACGCTGCCGGCGATGCCACTACGCCCATGCGCGCCGTGGCTACCGCTGTAGCCGCCGGCAATAAGGCCGGGGCCATGCTCAACCATGAGCTGATCGGGGAGCAGTTTTAGACAGTGGTGGGGCCGCGCTGGTTGAGATAGAAATGTTGGTTGGATGTAACGGTCACAAAAAAGCCCCGGCCGGTGGGCGCGGGGCAAGCTTTGCGGGCTGAAACGAACCGGGAGCTAGAGCTTTTCTTCCCGCTCGTTTTGCTCGGCGTAGATACGCACGCCGCGTAAGGTAGCCTGGGGGTAGTCCTCCCACGGAAACGTGGCTTCCACGGTTGTAACCACCTCGCCCGCGGGACCATCGGGTGCGGTGGCCCGGAAGGTGAACTCGTAAAACCCATCGGCTGGGGGCGTGATATAGATATAGGGCTCCAAGTGCACATTGGTGTAGCCAAGCGTGGGCACCGTGCCCGTAGCCTGAATAACCAGGATGGGCGGCAATTTCTTTTCAATGACCAGCGAGATACTCTCCACGCGCTGCACTTTGTCTGATTTTGTCATAGCATTGGGTAAGAACAGGTGAGCTTCTAAGATAGAAAGTTCTAGTCTACTTAAGTATTTATATAAGCGAATATTAAGCCGCTGCTTGCCGGGATATTTTTCAGCTTGCTTCGGGCTTGGAAAAGGCAATCAGGATGGCGCCGCCGGCCATGAGGGCGGCGCCCAGCACGAGCTGCCAAGTGACTTTCTCCTTCAGGAATACTACGGCCAGGATGATGGCAAACACCAGGGAAATCTTGTCGAAGGAGGAGGTTTGGGAGGCTTGACCCAGCTTCAGGGCCTGGAAGGAAAACAGGGACGAGAGGCAGGTAATAATGCCCGCCGCCACCAGGAAGCCCCAGGTGCGCCCCTCAATCTGGGCCACGGTGGGCAGCAGGCCCTTGTAGGCCACCACGCTCCAGGCCACGATGATAATCAGCACCGACTGCACGGCGAAGGCCACGCTGGGCTCCACGTTTTTGACGCCAAGCTTGGACAAGGTCACGACGACGGCGGCGGACAGAGCCGCCAGCAACGAAAAAACAATCCACATACTACTTGAGAAAATAAGTCCGGATACAGGAGTAACTGAGAATACGAGGGTTAGCCCCCCAGCGGATAGTACCAGGCGATACTGTGCTGCCTACCGAACACGAAAAAGGCCGTAACCCGAGTGGGTTACGGCCTTTTTTGGGAACTATACCCGGTCTATTGCGCGGCCTGGATTTCGGCTACGGCTTTGTCGGCCAGGGCCTGGTTGGGTGTGGCGGCCTGCTGCTTGGCAGCAGCTTGCAGCATCCCGATGATGGGCTGGTCGGCGCCGTAGCGCTTGTACTGAATGGCCAGACCCTTGAGGCGGTCAACGTCTTCGGCAAAGGCTTTGGGGTCCTGGAGGCGGGGCAGCATGGCACCCATATTCTCGAAGTAGCCAAACTTGTCCTGGGTACCGGCCGCGTCAAACTTGTCGCGCACGTAGCTCCACTGGGCCGGGCCACCAGCCTTGGCGTACACGGCCACCACGGCCTGGCTAATGTTGGTTTGGTCTGTGCCGGCCAGGGCCTGGGCTTGTTGCAGGGCGCGGGTGGGGTTCACCGTAGCCAGGGCCTGTAAGGCTGCGGCCTGCACCGTGTACGAGGGGCTCTGGGCTAGCTGCTGGGCAAAGAGCTTCTCATCCTTTTTGTCTTCCAGTTTGGCCAAGGCCGTGAGCAGGGTAGCCAGGGCGTGCGGGTCTTTCTCCTGGCCAGCCTGCTTGCGCAGGGCCGGAGCGGCGGCTTTGGCTACGGTTTTATCCTGGAGCTTGAGCCGCTCGGCGGCTACCATGCGCAGGTTATTAAACTTGTCGTTGAGGCCACTGATAAGCAGTTTCAGGGCGGCCGGGTCGGTCAGCTGCTTGGCGTCGGCGGCCAGCAGGGCTTCGCGGCGGGCCAGGTAGAGGGGGGCGTGGACATACTGGTAGGCGAAGTCGGCCAGGGGCATGTTGTTGGTGTGCTGCCACACTAGGGTCTTTTCCGCGTCCACATCCACCAGGTTGGGCTTGGCCGCCAGGGGCATGGTGAAGGTCTGGGTGGCCTGGGTCATCACCACGCGCTGGCGCTGCACCTTGCCGTTCACGTAATAGTCAATGGCGAAGGGCAACTGAAACACCTGGCCCGGCTGGGTCTGCTTCACCGTCACGCTCTGCACCTTGGTTGCCGCGTCCCAGGCGTAGTCTACCGTTGCCACCGGGTGACCCGTGCCGAAGTACCACTGGTTGTAGAACCAGTTCAGGTCCTGGCCCGACACGGCTTCCATCGCCAGGCGCAGCTGGTGGGCCTCGCCGTTGCCGAAGGCGTTGTCCTTGAGGTATTTTTGCAGGCCGGCAAAGAATACGTCGTCGCCGAGGTAGGTGCGCAGCATATCCAGAATGGCCCCGCCTTTCTGGTAGGTCACCACGTCAAACATGTCCTCTTTGTCGGCGTAGTGGAAGCGCACAAGCTGCTTGGCCGCGTCGGGGGTGCTGCGCAGGTACTGGCGCAGGTTGCGATTCTTGTGCGAGTCGGCGGCATCGGCTCCGTACTTGTGCTCGGCGTAGAGGCCCTCGGAGAAGTCGGCCAACGACTCGTTCACGGTCAGGTTGCTCCAGCTCTCGGCCGTCACGTAGTCGCCGAACCACTGGTGAAACAGCTCGTGGGCAATGACGGACTCATTCTGATAGTCGCGGTCGGTGAGCTGCTTGTCGGTCATTTGCACGAACTCGCCGTGCAGCGTCGCTGAGGTATTTTCCATGGCCCCGCTCACGTAGTCGCGCACCACAATCTGGGCGTACTTGTTCCAGGGGTACTCCACGCCGAGGCGGTTGGAGAAGAACTCCAGCATGTCGGGCGTGTTGCCGAAAATCTGCTTGGCGAAAGGCGTATACTTGGGCTCCAGGTAGTAGCTCACTTCCTTGCCCCGCCAGGTGTCCTTGGCAACTTTAAAGTCGCCCACGGCCAGCATAAACAGGTAGGGCGCGTGGGGCAATTCCATCTTCCAGGTGTCGGTGCGCAGCCCCGCCCCGGCCGGCGTGGAGCTTGTCATGCGCCCGTTGCTGAGCGTGACGTACTTGCTGGGCACCGTCAGGCTGATTTCGGAAGTCGTCTTTTGGTTGGGCCGGTCGATGGTCGGGAACCAGCAGGAGCTGCCTTCCGTCTCGCCCTGGGTCCAGATCTGTACCGGCTTGCCCTTGGTGGCGCTGTCGGGGTTGATGAAATACAGGCCCTTGGCGTCCGAAATAGCCATACTGCCCTTCACCTGCAACTCGTCGGGCTTGGCCGTGTACTCGATATACACGGTGTAAGGCGTGCCCGGGGCAATGGTCTTACCCAGGTTGATACGCAGGTTGGTCTTGTCGGCATAGGTGTACTTCAAGGGCTGTAGCTGCTCCCCGTTGACCAGGGCCACCATCTTGATGTCGAAGCCCTTGGCGTCGAGGCGTAGGGAGTCGGTGGCGTAGGCATGGGGTTTGAGCGTGAGCCAGGCTTTGCCGTTGAGGTGGCGCTTGGCGTAGTCGAAGCCGGCCGCCAGTTTGGTATGCACCAGCGCGTTGACTTTCGTGTCGGCGGCGCGGTAGAGCTTCAGCGCTGAGTTTTCGGGGCGGGCGGCAGGAGCTTGTTGGGCCAGAGCCGCGGTGCTCAGCAGGCAAGCCAGGGCAGTAAGAGCTGTTTTCATGCGTGAAAGGGGGAAGAGAATAGGGATGAAAGAAGGCAAAAGGCCGGGCCACACGGATTAGGGGAGAAACTGGTAGCAAGGACTCTTACAGCGTGATGTGCCCGACAAACGTATGATATAGTACTTTGTAAAGCAAGGTACTATAATAATAAAGTTAAGCTATATTACTTTAGGATTGAAAGCACTGTACAGAGGATGTTTCATGCTTTTCAACCGTTGCCCGCCTAGGAAATATTTTGTCCGGGAACAGTGAGGCAAACGGCATAAGCCGTGCTTCTTACTGCCGGGTACTGCCTGTTGTGAAGACTGCCGGGCTGCTGGTAATGTGGTAGTTACTGCAAGCTCCGCCATAACTCTGCGCCGTCGGCCGGAGTATGCTACAGGGTTCTGTCACTCGTAACAATGTACGCTATGAATCAGCCGCTTTCCCGTCAGCAGCACGGCTTTACCGATTACACCTACCTGCCTCTGACCCTGGCCATGCCCAAGCTGGCCGGCTTCGAGCACGACAAAAAAGCCGTAGCCCTGACCCAGGTACTAGCCGGCAACGTGGGCCTGTCCAGCCTGTTTACCCGCGCCGAGTGGGGTGGTTTCAAGAAAATGCCTTTCAAGGCCCATCTAGCCCTGGACGTAGCCAACGGAGTGCTGGCTGCCGGGGCGCCCTGGCTGTTTGGCTTTGCCCGCAACCGGCGGGCCCGCAACGCCTTCTTGTTTCTGGGGGCCTTCGGGCTGCTGGCCGGTCTGCTGACCCGTCCCGAGGAAATGCCGGCTTCCAGGCAGTAAGCCGCTGCTTGCTTAACCGCCAACGCCCAGCCCCGCATAGCCCTATGCGGGGCTTTTTTGGGCTCATACGCCGGGCGCTGACGCAGTTACAGGGGGCTGCGCAAAACGACCTTTTCCCGCCGTATCTTTGTTGATTCCCTGCCGGCCCGCGCCGGCAAAAATCAGCGTTAACCTCAGCGAGAATCTGTGATTGTTTGTATTGCCGAAAAGCCCAGCGTAGCCCGTGAAATTGCCCAGGTGCTGGGTGCCAGCCGCAAAATGGATGGCTACTTCGAGGGCAACGGCTACCAGGTCACCTGGACGTTTGGGCACTTCTGCCAATTGCGGGAGCCCGAAGACTACCGCCCCGAGTGGAAGCGTTGGAGCATCCACGACCTGCCCATGGTGCCCGACAACTTCGGCATCAAGCTCATGCGTCGGGATGATGGCGTAGTACGCCAGTTCAACGTAATCAAAAACCTGTTGGCCGCCGCCGACGAGGTCATCAACTGCGGCGACGCGGGCCAGGAAGGGGAGGTGATTCAACGCTGGGTGCTGATGGAAGCCAAGTACCGCAAGCCCTTCAAGCGCCTCTGGATTTCGTCCCTGACCGAGGACGCTATTCGCCAGGGCTTCGCCAATCTGCGCGACGGGGCCGAATTCGACAACCTCTACCAGGCCGGCAAAAGCCGGGCCGCCGGCGACTGGCTCCTGGGCCTGAATGCCACCCGATTGTTTACCCTCAAGTACGCCGCCGGGCAGAAGCAGGTGCTCAGCATCGGACGGGTGCAGACGCCCACGCTGGCTCTCTTGGTGGACCGCTACCACGAAATTCAGAACTTCCGGCCCGAGCCGTACTGGGTGCTGCGCACCGAGTACCGGGGCACCATGTTCAGCCACGTGGCCCTGGCCAAAAAGGGCAAGGATGATGATGAGCCCGATGAAAAAGCCCGCCTCAAGGCCCGCGGCTACTTCGTAAGCCAGGAAGAAGCCGATGTGGCCATGGCCGCCGTAAAGGACGTGCCCCTGACCGTGACGGGCGTCGAAATCAAAAAGGCCCTGGAGTCGCCGCCCTCGTTGTTTGACTTGACCTCCCTGCAGGTGCAGTGCAACAACCAGCTGGGCCTCTCGGCCGAGGACACGCTCAAGACCGTGCAGGCATTGTACGAGAAGAAAGTAGTGAGCTACCCCCGCGTGGATACTACCTTCCTGCCCGACGACCAGTACCCCAAGATTCCCGGGATTCTGCAGGGCCTGGGCGCGTATCATAGCCTGACGCAGCCGTTGCTGGCCGCCAAGATCAAGAAGAGCACCAAGGTCTTTAACAACAACAAAGTCACCGACCACCACGCCATCATCCCCACCGGGGCCTCAGCCGGCGGCCTGGGTGGGCACGAGCAGAACGTGTACGACATTATCGTGCGCCGCTTTTTGGCCGCCTTTTACCCCGACTGCGAAGTCTCGAACACGACCGTTACGGCCGAGGCGGCCGCGCACCCGTTCCGCGTCCGGGGCCGACAGATTCTCAACCCCGGCTGGCGCATCGTCTACGGCGACCCGACCCAGCAGCAGGCCCCCAGCACCGCCAAGCCCGGGGAGGGCGACGACGACATGGTAAACACCGTGCTGCCGTCCTTCGAAAAGGGCGAAAGTGGCCCCCACAAGCCCCGCCTCGACCAGAAGCAAACCCAGCCCCCGCGCGACTACACCGAGGCCATGCTGTTGCGCGGTATGGAAACGGCCGGCCGCAACGTGGACGACGAGGAGCTGCGCCAGGCCATGAAGGAAAACGGCATCGGCCGCCCCTCCACCCGCGCCGCCATCATCGAAACTCTGTTTAAGCGGGGCTACATCCGGCGCGACAAAAAGAAAATTGTGCCCACGCCTACCGGCGTCGAGCTGATTGGGTTGATCCGCAACCCCACGCTGAAGTCGGCCGAGCTGACGGGGCAGTGGGAGCGGAAGCTGCGCCAGATTGAGTCGGGTAACCTCGACTCGGGTTTGTTCCTGGACGAGCTCAAGATGCTGGTGCGGGAAATGGTGCAGGAAGTCAAGCAGGACGGCTCCCGCCGCTCGATTACGGTAGCTGGAGCCGGCATTTCGGCCGCTACCCCAGCGGCCGTGCTGCCCATCAAGCCCGCGGCGGCTACGCCCGCCATTCCCGGCAGCCTGGGGTCGTGTCCGGCCTGTAAGTCGGGCCATATTCTGAAGGGCAAAACGGCGTTTGGCTGCTCCCGTTTCCGCGAGAACTGCCAGTTCCGTCTCCCGGCTCAGTTCGAAGGCAAGAACCTGACCGACAAGCAGGTTTCGGCCTTGCTTGCCAAAGGCCGCACACCGGTTATCAAGGGCTACGTAGACGACCTGGGCAATAAGTTTGATGCCGCCGTGCGCCTCACGCCCCAGCACGGGCTGGAGCTGGTACGGGCCGCCGAAAGCAAGCCCACCACGCCCGTCGACCCGGGCATCATTCCCTGCCCGGTGTGCAAGCTCGGCACCATGCTGCGCGGCAAGGCGGCCTGGGGCTGCTCCCGTTTCCGCGAAGACTGCCAGTTCCGGGCTCCCTTCGAATGGGGCGGCAAAACCCTGACCGAAACCCAGATGAACCAGCTCCTGCGCAAGGGCAAAACCAGCGTCATCCGCGGCTTCGTGTCCCCCAAAACCGGCAACCGCTACGAGGCGGCTTTGCAGGTGAATGGGGAAGGCCGGATTGAGCCGGTGTTTGATAAAGGATAAGGAAAGCCGAAATTCGTTGAGCCGAGCCAACGTCAATAGCGGGTGGGCAGGCAGTATCCGGACTGCTCTGCACGGGGCGCACCGCCCGGATACTGCCTGCCAAGCCAGGGGAGCCGTGGCGCCGCGTGGTGAAAAAGAGGTGATTGTAGAAGCAGCCGCCCCTAACGACCTTTGCGCCGCGAAAATCACTCTTCATTACCTGCGCCAGTAGGCGTCGACGCATGCACAAGCCGGTTACTATTCTTGCTTTCTTATTTATAGTGACAGTATCCCGGG
The DNA here is from genome assembly GCF_022919135.1 of Hymenobacter cellulosivorans. Taxonomy (NCBI): domain Bacteria; kingdom Pseudomonadati; phylum Bacteroidota; class Cytophagia; order Cytophagales; family Hymenobacteraceae; genus Hymenobacter; species Hymenobacter cellulosivorans. The sequence continues at coordinate 3,247,818 of NZ_CP095049.1, forward strand.
TGCTGGGGCAAACCAGTGGCATTATCTCCATTGATAATGTTAATCTGATTCCTATGACTCAGGAAACGGTGCTGAGCAACCAAAGAGTATTTATAAAAGACGGACGGATTTTAAAAATAGAACCGACCTCGTCTCCTCGGACTTACGAGGTAGCGCAGATCATTGACGGTACCGGTAAGTACCTGATTCCGGGGTTGTCCGAAATGCATTACCACTGGCGTAGCAAAGACATTGAGAGTGACTTAAAGCTGCTGGTAGCCAACGGCATTACGACTGTGCGCAATATGGCCGAATTTGATGGACAAAACCAGGTTGACATCCGGCGTAAAACCGCGTCGGGAGAGCTGCTGGGGCTTAATTATTTTACCAGCGGGCCTTACCTGCAGGCTCGGGATTTGGCATCCAGCGCGCAGGTAAGCAACGTGGTGAAAGCGCATCGGGAAAAGGGGTACAATTTCCTGAAGCTGGCCGACAATCTGCCCAAAGATCTATACCTGACTTTATTAGCCGAAGCCCAGGCTAACCACGTACCGGTAGTGGGACATGCGCAACGAAATCTGCCCCTGGAGTATTCCCTGCGCATGAAGTCCATTGAGCACGTTGAGGAGTTTGTGTATTTATCGGACGACAACAGCAACCCGCTCCTAAAGCAAAGTGCCGCCGACTTACAGGAGGTGGCCCAGCAAATAAAGGCTAGTGGCGTTTACGTTGGCACTACCCTGGTCGTATTTGATTTTATCAACAACTGCCTAGATGATACTAAATTCTCAGCGCTGCAAAAAAGTGAGTTAACCAAATACCTGGTTAGAGAAGAAAGAAAAAACTTTCTTACCGAAAGAAACGACTACCGTAAACTGAAAAACCGGGAATTCGAGGGTGTAAAAGCTCCCGTATTATTTAGTAGCTATTACGCCTGGATGAAGGACTTTACCCGAACAATGGCCAGCAACGGAGTTAATCTGCTAACGGGAAGTGACACGTACGGAATGGTTATCGTTGGTTTCTCTTTGCATAAGGAGTTTGAGCTGCTGCAAGAAGCTGGCCTGAAGCCTTATGATATATTGCTAGCCAGCACCGTTAATCCGGCTAGATATTTAAATACATATCCTCTGGAAGGTACAATTACCGAGGGGAAGAACGCTAACTTCGTTTTGTTAGGTAAGAATCCGCTTACTGATATTAGAAATACAAAATCTATTGCGGGCGTGATGTTAAAAGGCAAATGGTTTGACCAGAAAGCCTTAAAGCAGATGCTGCAAGAAGTTGAAGCCGCTTATAAATAAGGATGCTTCACAACTAAGCCCGGCAAACTCGTTTACGTTGTCGTACAAGTCGTCGGACCATGGGCGGCGCTTACCATTAGGGAATAAAATACTACCTGATATGACTCAGGGGCATCACTTGCCGTAGCTTCTCTTGTTCGTGGGGCTGGGTTGCTGAGCATCCCTTTACCTGATTTAACGATTGGGGGTAGGGGCATTTACCTAAAAGCCCCGATGCTTCGGGCCCTGGGCGAACAGTACACTGTGACTGTAGCACGTTACTAATTCCCCACATCCTTCCAGACTTCTTACCAGGCCCTTTATGGCTACTAAAGTCCCAAAATCCCCGCCGAAGCTTCCGCTGCCCCCACCACCGGCTGGGGCCCTGTTCAAGGCGCGCTTTTTGGGCTACGCCGTGGGCCTGCTGCCTATATTTGGAATGCTGCTGCTGTTTCGGCGGGCGGCACCGCAGTGGGTAGGGTTGCTCCTGAGTACGGCGGGGCTGTATTTCTCGGTGCAGCTGCAGCAGGCGGCCCAAAAACGGTTTCCCTACGACTTCAAGAACCGGGAGGAGTGGCTGGCGCTGGGCGTGTATAGTTTGCTGGTAGTAGTCATCGTCATAGCGGTGTCTTATTGGCAGTAGGAACAAGCGCATGCGCAACCCGTTGAGTAAAGCCCGCGCTGCGGAGCCGAGCGGCCAGTTGTCCGCATCCGTGCTGCCCTGGGTGCAAGTGGCGCCGGGTGCCCCGTATTTCGTCACCGACCAAGGCCAATCGTGGACGCCCATCGGCCAGAACGACGCTGTGACTTGGCCCGACTTTGCGGGCCTGTTCCGGCACCGCGACCTGGCGGCCGTCGACCGGCACTTGGCTTGGCTGGCGGCCCAGGGCGTAACCTGCCTACGCTTTATGCTGGAGTACTGCCAGACGGAAAACCGCTATTTGGAGCGGCCGGCCGGGCATTTTCAACCCAATATGGTCCGGCTCTGGGACAACTTGTTTGCCCTGTGCGCTAAACACGGCCTGCGTTTGCTGCTCACGCCCTACGACACGTTTTGGATGTGGCGGCGCTGGGCGCATCATCCCTATAATCAGGGCCGGGGCGGGCCCTGCCGACGCCGCTCGCAGTGGCTGCTGTGCCCGGCTACGCGGCAGGCCATTAAAAACCGCTTGAGCTTTGCCACTGAGCGGTGGGGTGGGAGCGGAGTGCTGTTTGCCTGGGACTTGTGGAATGAGATTCACCCGGCCCACGCCGGCAATGACACGGCCGTTTTCGCCGAGTTCATCCACGATATCGGCACCCACCTGCGGCGGGAGGAAGTGCGGCTGCACGGGCGTAGTCATCCCCAAACTGTGTCATTGTTCGGGCCCGTACTGGGCCAGCACCCGGGCGTGTCGGAGGTGATATTCCGGCATCCGCAGCTGGATTTTGCCTCTACCCATTTCTACGACAAGGCCACTATCGACAATCCGCGGGACACGGTGACTCCGGCCGTGTGCACGGGGCGGTTGGTGCGCGAGGCTTTAACCCACCTCGACTCCAAGCGCCCGTTTTTCGACTCCGAGCACGGCCCTATTCACCTCTTCAAAGACCGGAAGCGTACCTTGCCCGAGCCGTTCGACGACGAGTATTTCCGCCATATGCAGTGGGCTCACCTGGCTTCGGGTGGGGCGGGAGGGGGCATGCGCTGGCCCAACCGTCACCCGCACGTGCTGACTCACGGCATGCGGGCCGCCCAGCGCAGCCTGGCCGACTTCACGGCGCTCATCAACTGGCCTGAGTTTCGGCGGCGCAACCTCAACGCGGAAATCGTGCTGTCGACGTCGGCCGTAGCGGGCTTTGCCTGCGGCGACAAGGCCCAGGCCGTGGTGTGGCTGCTGCGGCAAGACCGGCGCGACAGGCAGCGGCTGGTTCCCAAAAACGCGCCGGCCGTGGCCGTCCAGGTTCGGGTGCCGGGCCTGGGTCCTGGCCATTACCACGTTACTTGCTGGGATACTCGGGAGGGCCAGGCCGTGGGGCAGTTCACCGCTACTCCAGATGCGGCCGGCTGGCTACAGCTTCCGGTACCGCCGTTCGTAACCGATATTGCCCTAGCCGTAACGCGCATCTGAGCTCACCGCCTGCTTGCGCTGGTTTGGGCGCCGCGAATAGGGAGCTTGCGTATACGGGCCGGATAAACATGAATTACAACAGTAGGTTATGCCTCCTTCTTTCGGTAAAATTCTGGTGTTGGCTGGCCTGGCCCTGATTGTGCTGGGTGCCGTGGTGTGGCTGGGCGGCGGCAGTTTGTTCAGCTGGTTTGGCCGTTTGCCCGGCGACATCCGCGTCGAGCGGCCCGGCTTTCGGTTTTACGCCCCGCTGATATCCATGTTGCTTCTAAGCCTGCTGCTCAGCCTGCTCATGTGGTTGGTGCGACGTCTGGGCAGCTAGCGGGCCCGGCTGGGCAGGCGGTAGCGGGTTTGGAGCGAAAAGCGATACACGTCGGCCAGGTTGGTGACGAAGACGGGCTCAATTTCCCACCGTTGGTGCAGCAGCATTGAAGAGTGGATAAAGCCTAATGTCGTTTTCGACTCGGGATGGGCATTGTCGAGCCCACTCCATTGGCTATTGATTAGAGCCCAGCCGCCCGCCAGCCGGAAGTTTTTCTGCCCAAACCCGGAGCCAATGCCGACGGTACTGGTTCCATCGCCCAAGCCCAGAAGACCGTAGTTGAGGCTGGAATGGAAGTATAAAACCGAAAACTTCCCGATTTCGAATACAAATTGTCCCCGGCTCCGGATTAGTTTACCTGGTTTGTACACCTGGTCATAGGCCACGTCGCCCAGGTGCATTCCCAGTCCCAGGCGTAGGTAGCGCGGGTGTGCCAGCTCCACGTAAGGACTAAAAGCATACAGGCGGGCGTGACCTTGTTCGAAAGGCCGGGTGTTGAAGTCGCCACGCCCATTAACAAGCACAATGGTGTCCTGCAAAGGCTGAAACTGACTACGGCCGAAGCTGGCATTCAGGCCCAGCGTGAGCGTACCGTTGCGTCTCACGGGCAGAGTGCGGGCCACGCCCAGGGAACCGACAGTGTAGCGTTGCCGGTACTTGCTAACCGGGTAAGTGGTGCCGGAGCAGCCATAGTCAGGCGACTCGTAAAACTGCGTAGAGCTGCCCACCGTGCCGCCGACGCTTATGGTGGTGTAGGCTTGCCGGGGCGTGGCGCCGGCAGAATCGGGTGGGGCGGGGACCTGGCTGGTCAGTAGCATGAACAGGGCCGCTAGTCCGGCCCGCAGCGTGAGCTGAGCCCGGCCAGTGAGGGAAGGCAGCAGCAACAAGCCCAGTTCGAGTACTACTACCGGTAAGAGCAACGCTTTTACTACCAGCTGTTCGGGCAAAGCCAGCCACTGCGGGCCCAGAGCGGCCGTGAGGGTTAGCAGTGCTACCGCGCCGGCCAGGGTACGGGCCGGCTGGCTGGCCGGCACCACTTCCGTAGGCATTGTAGCAGCCCGTGGCCGGTGTACGACCCAGGCGCAGTACCCCAGCAGCGCCCCGGCCGCCAGCAGCAAGGCCAGTTGCACAGGCTTCAAACCGTGCCAGCTGCCGGCCCCCACAACGTCGCCGAGCGGGGCCCGCCAGAATTCCAGGCCAAACCGGCCGGCGGCGTACAAACCCAGCATCAGCAGAAAGCGCACCCCCGCCGGCCACGGCCGGTGCCGCGTGCCGAAGAGTACCCCGGCAATACCCAGGCACAGCAGCAGTTGGTAAAGCTGCGCCGGGTGCAGGGCCAGTGAATGCGCGGCCCCCGCGGGCAGCAGGCCCTGGTCGACCTGCAGCAGGAAGGCCAGGGTACCGGGCGCGTAGGCCACAGCCCACGGCAGGTGCTCGGGGGCAGCCGTGCCGAAGCAGCAGCCCGTAAGCAGGCAGCCCACGCCCTGCACGGCCAGCCCGATGATAAAAGGCAGGGCAAAGGCATCGAAGATACCGCGGCCAAACCCGAGCCAGCGCCGCAGCCCAGCCAGGGCCAGCGTAGCGCCCACCAAGCCGCCCAGCACCGAGCGTTGCCCCTGGCTCTGGCTCAGCCCATGCTGCCAGAGATGCTGCCAGTCGGGGCCGGAAAGGGTAATGAGCTTGGTGCCCACAATCAGCAGCAGCGAAGAGCCGGCTACTACCAGCAGCCAGGGCCGCAGCGGATACTGGCGCCGCCAGCCTTCCCAGACCAGCAGTGCCCCCGCCACGGCGAAGCCCAGCAAATAAAACAACGAGTAATAATCGTGCGCCAGCGGTGACGGCAGCAGGATAGTCGAGAGTAAATCAGAGGGCATAAGTAGGAAAGCCAAAGGCGAAAGAAGCAGCGACCAGGCGCTTAGCGGGTGCGGTCGGGCAGGCGGTAGCGGGCCTGAAGCCGAAGCTGGTGCACATTCTCAAAGTTGCTGGCCAGGTGGGGCTCCAGCAGCCAGTTGGGACCAACCCACACCTGGGCCTGCACCACCGGAATAAAGGAAGAGGTAGTGCGGGTCAGCAGGCCCGCATTGACTTCACTGTTGACCATAGCGGCGCCCAGCACCAGCCGCTGCCGCTCATTGCCGAAGCCTGAGCCCAGCCCCAGAATGCCGGTACCATTGCCCAAGCCGAGCATATTGTGGCCGTAGCTAAGGTGGAGATAAAGCCGGGACAGGCTTCCCGCTTCCAGCAATACTTTCGGGCGCGTGCGGCCTAAATCCATGGGGCGGTACACAAAATCGTAGCCGACGTTGCCCAAATCGGCACCCAGCCCGAAGCGGAAGTAGCGGGGTTGGCTGATTTCCAGATAGGGGCTGAAAGCGTAAAGCGGGGAGGTAGTGGCCTCAATGGTAGCTTCCGAAAACCGGGTGTTGCCCACGGCGGCCTGTAGTTCCAGCGTGAGCACACTGTGCTTCAGAATCGGCCAGGTGCGGGCCACGCCAACCGCTGCCATTTGGTAGCGCTGCCGGTACGTGCCCGGCTGGTCTACCGAGGGACGGGCGTAAGAAGAAAAATCGTAGTACTGCCGGGAGGTACCCGCTAAGCCGCCTATAATAAGGGTCGTGGTAGGCTGGCGCGCGGGAGCTGTACGCACCGAGTCAGGCGTAGCAGCCTGGGCCGCGCCGGTAAGTAGCAAGGCCGTTAGCAAGCCCCAGGAAAGTTGGGATAAACGATGCATAATCAGTCGATAGTAGGTAGATGGTAGCAAGCAACGCTGCTTACTGCTGCTAACATAGAGGGTCACCGGCCCCAAGCCTACCGAACTTTAGGAAATAATAGACTATAGTAATTAAGTTTTTTTGGTGATAAGTACCTGTTTTTAAAATAATTATAATGCGTGATTTTGACTTTTGAGCCCAGGAAAAATTCGCACAAAGTGCTCTGATATCAACCCCTGGCCGCCGGTAATTCCTCCGGCTGCGCTGGGCCCGGAGCAGCTGCGCTGCCATACTGCACGATGTTCTCAATCATGCCTTTGAAAATCACGAAGTGAAAGGGCACCAGCGAATACCAGTACAGGCGGCCCGCCAGCCCTTCGGGACGAAAAGCGGCCAGCTGTTCGAGCGTGTGCGAGCCGTCGGGGTTGTCGAGGATGCGGAACTGCAGCCAGGCCTCGCCGGGTAGCTTCATTTCGGCGTACAGCAAGAGGCGGCGCCCGGCGCGGTCGGCCACCAGCACCCGCCAGAAGTCGAGCGGGTCGCCGGGGCGCAGACGCGTCGGGGAGCGGCGGCCCCGGCGCAAGCCCACGCCGCCCACGGCCTTGTCCATCAGCCCCCGGATGCGCCAGAGCCAGTCGACCTTGTACCAGCCCCGCTGCCCGCCGATGCTCCAGACGTTCTGCAGTACTTCCTCCGGGGCACGGGTAAAGCGCAGCGTTTGGCGGTCGGTGAGCATGCCGTGCTGCGGAATCTGGACGAAGTCCATGTAGTTTTTCTCGACAACGCCGCTGCTCACCGCGTCGCTCCAGCTGCTGATTACCTCGTTCTGCTCGATGCGGCTAAAGGCCAGCGCCAGGGCCGCCCGGTAGCTCATGCACTGGTGCGGCAGTACCTGCGTGATGCTGCGTTTAAGCGAGACAATCGTGTCGTTGCGCAGGCTTTCTACCAGGCTCTGGGCCAAAGAAAACGTGGTGCGCGTCACCAGAAACAGCCACCACGACGAAAGCCGCGGCGTGAGTACCGGCACCGTGACGATGTAGCGCCGGTAGCCCCGCTCGGCGGCCAGGCCCAGCAGCATCTGCTTGTAGGTCAGCACGTCGGGCCCGCCGATGTCGAAGGTTTCATCCAGGCAGTCGGGGTGGTCGAGTACGGCCGTGAGGTAGTGCATCACGTCGCGGACACCGATGGGCTGGCAGCGCGAGTTAAGCCAACGCGGGGTAATCATCACCGGCAGCTTCTCAACCAAATCCCGGATAATCTCGAACGAAGCCGAGCCCGAGCCGATGATAATGCTGGCCCGCAGCACCGTCACGGCGGCGTGCTGGGCCTTTCGCAGGTTTTTCTCCACGGCCTTGCGGGAGCGAAGGTGGGCCGACAAATTCCGGTCGTTGGCAATGCCGCTGAGGTAAATTACCTGCCGGGCCGTGGTCTGGTCGAGGTAGTCGGTGAAATGCTGGGCAGAAAGCTGCTCGGCCCGGAAAAAGTCATGGTCGTGCCCGCTCATGGAGTGTACCAGGTAGTAAGCTGCGTCGATGTCGCGGGGCAACTCACGCAGACTTTCGGGCTGCAGCAGGTCGCCGGACGCCACCTGGACCTTGGCCCGCAGCCACTCGGGCAGCTCGAAGCGGCGTGGGTCGCGCACCAGGCATACCACGTCGTGGCCGGCTTCTACCAGCAAGGGCAACAGGCGGCGGCCGATGTAGCCGTTGGCACCAGTGAGCAGGATTTTCATAGGGCGGGGCTAAGAGGGAGCGGGAATACGCTACTACAACCCCGGCCGTCAGCTTTAGTTAACGCTAGCGGCCCCGGCCTTTCCGGCTACCTTTGTAATTCCTGCTTTTCTTCTGTGCCGCGTTATGTCCGCTTTGCTTTCCTCCCGTACCTGGCTTTGGTTGTTTGTTCTGGCGCTAGGTGCGGGGCTGCTGGTGGGGCTAAGTAGCTGGGGCGTGGTAGAAAGCAGTGAGGCCCGCTACGCCGAAATCAGTCGGGAAATGCTGGCCTCCGGTGACTGGCTGCACCCGCGCCTGCTCGGGATCCAGCATTTTCACAAGCCCCCGGTGACGTACTGGCTGACGGCGGCCGGCATTGCCGCCTTTGGTCCCACGCCCATCGGGGTCCGGGTTCCGGCCGTGCTGGCCGTGCTGGCTCAGGTAGTGCTGGTGTTTGGGCTGGGCAAGCTGCTGTTCCGCGGCGATGCGCGCCACGCCCTGGCCGCCGCCATTCTCTATGGCACTTTCCCAGTGGTGCTGATTTCGGCCCTCAACGTTACCACCGACGCCTACCTGATGCTTTGGGAGCTGGCGGCGGCTTACGGCATCTTGCGCTACCTGCACGGGGGCGGTTGGCGGTGGTTTTACTTGTTTTGGGTGAGTCTGGGGTTGGCTTTTCTGACCAAGGGCCCGGTAGGGGCGGTGCTGCCGCTGATGGTGGTGGCCGGTCATTATTTCCGCCAATCCCAGCCCCGGCGGCCCTTCACGATTCACCATCTGCTGGGCCTGGGGCTGCTGCTGGGCATCGGCCTGAGCTGGTACGTGTACCTGGTGGCCGAAAACAAGGCGTTTCTCGACTATTTCCTGTGGAAGCAAACGGCTGAGCGGTTTGCCAACGCCGACGCCTTCAAGCGGGCTAAGCCGTGGTGGTTTTACCTGGCCCTGGTGCCCGTGGGGAGTCTGCCGTGGGTGGTTGCCTTGCTGGTGCAGGGCATCCGGACGCGCTGGGCCGCCCTGCCGCAGCAGTGGCGCAACGTGCTGCTTTTCTGGGTGGTAGTGCCGCTGGTATTTTTCTCTTTGGCCAAATCCAAGCTGCTGCTCTACCTGCTGCCTATTTTCCCTGGTCTGGCCTTGCTCACGGTATACTACCTGGGTCAGCTCACCGACGCCGTGCTTTACCGCTGGTACGTGGTGATGAGCGCCGTGCTGGCCTTGCTGATGGCCGGACTTTGCCTCTTGCCTGCCCTGGCCGGGCCGTTGGGCATTGCCGCCGAAATCAGCCCGCTGACATCCCTGTGGCCCGCGGCCGGCATCGTGGCCCTGGTGCTGCAACAGGTGCTCTGGACCCAGGTGCGGGTCGCTCCCCGGCTGCTGGCCCTCACCGTTATTTTTGCCCTCACGCTGCTGCTCACGGCCAAGCCTATTCTGCACCAAAACCAGCTGGCTGGCGGCAGTATGCGGCCCTTGGCCGAGTGGCTGCGCGCCCATCGACTCGACCAGCGCCCGGTGCTGGTTTACGACGAAATGCTTCCTTCCCTGGCTTTTGAGCTCAACCGCATGCCCATCACCCTGGTCCACGACAACGACGACTTGAAGCGGGAAACGCAGTTTGAAGCCGATTCCAGCTGGCAACAGGTGCTCGTTAACGCCAATGATTCCAGCCGGCAGGTGTACGTGCGGCGGCTACTGCGGGAAAATCCGGTGCTGGTCGTGCGCGGTGAGCTGGAAGATTACCGGGCCTGGATGCTGCCCTACTTTCCCCAACAGGAGCACTTCGGCCCCTGGACGATTTATTACCGGAGCTGGTAGTAGGGCAAATAAAAACGTCATGTCGACCAGCGGGAGACATGACGTTTTTATTTGCAAAGAAAAGCTTATCCCACGTACACTGCGGCGGCTTTTTCGCGCAGGTTGTAGTTCGAGGCCATGACCTCGCCATACGCCCCGGCCGAGCGAATCACGACCAGGTCGCCGCGCTGGGTTTCGGGCATGGCTACTTCCCGCCCGAAGGTATCCGACGACTCGCAGATCGGCCCCACCACGTCGTAGAGCTGCTTGGAACCCTGGCTGCTCACGTTCTGAATCTGGTGGTAGCTGCCGTAGAGGGCCGGCCGGATCAGCTCGGTCATGCCCGCGTCGAGAATGGCAAAGTTGGTTTGCTGGCTGCGCTTGACGTACAGCACCTTGCTTACCAGCGCCCCGCACTGGGCCACGATGGAGCGGCCCAGCTCCACGTGTACCTGCTGACCCGGCCGCCGCACAAGGTGCTGCTCAAACATGCGGAAGTAGGCCTCAAAGTCGGGAATAGCCTGGGTGTCGGGGTTGTGGTAGTCGATGCCCAGGCCGCCGCCCACGTTGAGGTGGGGCAGGTAGTGGCCGCGGCCTTCGAGCCAGGTTTGCAGCTCATTAAGCTTGCGGCTCAACTCCCCAAACACGCTCAGGTTGGTAATCTGAGAGCCAATGTGAGCGTGCAAGCCCACCAATTCCAGGTTGGGCAGGCTGCCGAACTGGTCGATAACGCCGCCCAGGTCGTTGAGGCCAATACCGAACTTGTTAGCTTCCAGGCCGGTGGTAATGTAGTGGTGGGTGTGGGCATCCACGTTGGGGTTGATGCGCAGCGCCACCCGGGCCCGCTGGCCCTGAGCACCGGCCAGCTCGTTGAGCACGGCCAGCTCCTCCACCGACTCGGCATTGAAGCACCAGATGTCGGCGGCCAAAGCCAGGTTTATTTCCGCATCCGACTTGCCTACGCCGGCGAACACAATATCCTGGGGCGCAAAGCCAGTGTCCAGGGCGCGCTGCACTTCGGGGCCGCTCACGCAGTCGGCGCCCAGGCCGTGCTGCCGGATCCGCTCCAGAATCGGGGCGTTGGCATTGGCTTTCAGGGCGTAATGCACGTGAATGGCGCGCGGGCGGGCGGCCTGCTGCACGGCCGTCAGGGTACGGTCTAGCAAGGCCAGGTCGTAAAGGTAAAAAGGCGTCGACCGGGAAGCGGCATCGGCCGGAAGGGCAAAACTCATGTATCAGATATTAAAAAGCCACTGCGGAGCCGGTGATTTTTCACGGCCGGGCCCTGCGTGAAAAACTACTGCGCCACGGCGCGTTGCTGCTGAAACAGACCCTCGTTCAGCGCCTGCAAGGCCCGCTGCTTGTTGCTGGTGTGAATCAGGATGCTGATGTTGTTGGGCGAGCCGCCGTAGGAAATCATGCGCAGCGGAATGTCCTTCAGGGCGTTGAATACCAGCCAGGCTGAGCCGTTGTTTTCCTGAATCAGGTTGCCGACCAGGCACACAATAGTCTGCTGCTCATCCACTTCTACGGTGCCAAAGCTGCGCAGCTCCTCTAGGATTTCGGCCAGGTGAGTGGAGTCGTCGATGGTTAAGGACACCGCTACTTCCGAAGTGGTAATCATGTCGATAGGCGTGCGGTACCGTTCGAAAACCTCGAACACGCTGCGCAAAAAGCCGTGGGCCAGCAGCATCCGACTCGATTTAATCTTGATGGCTACCAGCCCGTCCTTGGCCGCTACCGCCTTGATGGCCTCGTCGCCGGTGCGGGTCGAAATCAGCGTGCCGGGCGCTTCGGGCTGCATCGTGTTGAGCAGGCGCACCGGAATGCCGTGCTTGGCGGCGGGCAAAATGGAGCTAGGGTGCAGAATCTTGGCCCCGAAATACGCCAGCTCGGCGGCCTCATCAAACGACAGTTCCCGAATCGGGTAGGTGCCTTCCACCACCCGCGGGTCGTTGTTGTGCAGCCCGTCGATGTCGGTCCAGATCTGGATTTCCTCGGCGTGGGCGGCGGCCCCAATCAGCGAAGCGGAATAGTCGGAGCCCCCGCGCTTGAGGTTGTCGATATCGCCGTTGGCGTTGCGGCAGATGTAGCCCTGGGTGATAAAGAGCTGCTGGCCGGCGTGCGGGGCCAGGGTTTGGGCCAGGTGGGCTTCGATAAAATCAGCGTCGGGCTCGTCGTTTTTGTCGAGGCGCATGAAGTCCAGCGCGGGCAATAGCACCGCCTCTTCGCCCAGCATGCGGGTGTAGTAGCGGTGAAACAGCAAGGTGCTCAGCAGCTCGCCCTGGGCCAGAATCACCCGCTCGCCGGAGGCCGACAGCGGGTGACGGGTCAGATTGAAGATGGTTTTGAAAGCCGAGTCGAGGTGGGTGATGGCCTCGGCGGCTACTTCCGGCTCGGTGAGCAGCTCCCGGGCCACAATCAGGTAGTGCTGGCGCAGAATCTCGGTCTGGTACGTGGCCGCCGTGGTTTCGCCCTCATACAGCAGCTTGGCAATGTTGACCAGAGCATTGGTCGTGCCGGACATGGCCGACAAAACCACGATGCGGGGCTCGGAGCCCTGAATGAGTGCGGGCAAAGCGCGCATGCGCTCGGCCGAACCGACGGAAGTGCCGCCAAACTTTAAAACTTTCATCAGTGAAAAATGGGGTTAACCAAAAAATGAACGGGGCGGAGAGGCTGGAACAAAACCACCAACAAAAAGCGCCGGTCTGGGGAGGACCGGCGCTTGATGCTTATGGGGAAGGAGCATGAAGAAGTGCGACGGTCAGGTCGAGGGCCGTTTGAAGCATTTCTTCAGCATCATGAAATTAGCGGCCAAGGGTTTGGTCACGACGGTACGGCCAGCCGAAGCCACCGAAAATGTCGAAGAAAAACCGAAACCAGACGTCTGCATGTGCGAAAGGAAGCCCCGGCAACGTGCCAGGGGCGGGAGTTTGCGGCTGCAAGTACGGGCAGGAATTGGAAATTACCAGCATTCGGGCCGCAAAATTTCTTTACCGAGCTTGCAAGTCAATTTCTCATTTCGCTGCTAGCTTTGTTTTAACCGCACTTTGGCCCAACCTAAACCCGGTGCCGGAACTCCCTACATGCTGCTTGGTTCGACGCCCGATTGGAAAAATCCGCAGTACCTACTGGCCGGTAACAGCCGCCAGCAACGTGCTTACGTCGTGCTGCAGGAACTAGGTATCTGGTCGGTGCTGAACGAATTCGACCCGGTGCTGGCCGGTACGGTGCCGTTGGCTATTGATCTGCCGGATAGTGACTTGGATATTATCTGTGAAGTCAGGCCCGAAGCGCAGGGGCAGTTCCGCGCCCTGCTGGAGCAGCACTACGGCCGGCTGCCGGAGTATGCCTTGCGTCAGCATCTGGTAGGCGGCCAGGAGTCCATTGTCTGCGGCTTCCGGGCGGCGGGGGTGGCGGTGGAAGTGTTTGGCCAGAATCTGCCCACGGCGCGGCAAAATGCGGTGCGGCACCTGGTGATTGAGCACGCCATTTTGGCGGCTGGTGGCGAGGCGTGGCGGGTGGCGGTAAAGCAGCTAAAGCAGCAGGGAATAAAGACGGAGCCGGCCTTTGCCCAGCTGTTAGGGCTAACTGGCAATCCGTACGAAGCCCTGCTGGAGGTAGAAAGCTGGTCGGCAGCAGCCTTGCGGGAACGGCTGATGCGTTGCTCTTTACTACCGAACGAGTAACCAAAAACTCACAAAAAAGCCCGAATGCAGGATGCGTCCGGGCTTTTGCAAGGGTTACAGAGCAGGGTCAGGCACGGCAACTTTATCAATCAGCCAGCGCCCGTCGGCTTGCTGCGTCAGGTCGAAGTCCAGGCCTTCCTGCCAGGTTTCGTGCTTGGGTCCGCGGGCCTGCACGTGGGCGTAGGAGCCCTGCCGCCGGGTCATGGTGAAGGTGCCGACCTGCAGGTCGGCTACCTTGGTGTCGGGCTCCTGGGAAAGCATCAGAAAGTCGTAGTCGAAGCCGGCGGGTGGGCCGTCGTTTTGCGGGTGCAGGCGCAAGGTGTCGTCGTAGCGGCGGAAATAGGTGCGCCACCCCGCCAGGTATACTGCCGACACAGTGCCGCTGCTCTGCACCCGGCGCAGCCAGTCCTCGGTATCCGGGAAGTCGACGGTGTAGAACTTGGTGCTGTCTTGCCCGTCGTCATTCAGAATAAAGCCGTTGGACAAATCCTTGTAGTGGGCCGCGTACCAGCTCACGTAGCGCCGGGCCGTTCGAACCGGCCCGGTGGCCGTGTCAGCGGCGGCGGCGCGCGGCGGGGTAGCCGCCGGGGCCGCGGTTTCCGGCGGCTGGGTAGGGCCGTTGCAGCTGAAAACTGCGGTGAGTACCAGCAAAGAAAGAATCTTGCTCATGAAATTGCTCAACCCAGCTTGTCCTTACCGCACGGGCTTGGGAATCACCGGTAGGCTCTCGTGGCCTTCGGCATCTACGGCCACAACTCCGAAAATGTAGTTGTCCTTGCTGTGGGGCAAGTCGGCGGTGGTAGTCGTGACGGGGAAGCGCTGCTGCCACACTGGCGAGGAAGTTTCGCGCATCAATACCACGTAGCCAGCCGGCTTTTCACCCACCTTGGGCGCGTCCCACTTCAGCTCGGTACGGTTGGTGAGCTTGGCCGTGAGCACGCCCACATTTTCGGGGGCACTGGGAGCCAGGGCTAGGCTGGCCATGGTAGCCAAGTTGACGCCGGTGTTTTTGCGCAGGTACTCGTAATCGACAAACTCGGGCAGGTCGCCGTACTGGATGCCGTTTTCTGTGCGCAAATCCTGATGCTGGTGGTTGAAGTTCTCGTTGACCTCCGTGTAGCGCACCGCTGCAAAGCCCTGCTGGTTGAAGGGCGTATGGTCGCCGCCACGTAGGAAACGGTCGGGGCGGTACTCCAGCAGCACGCCAAAGTCGGGCACGTACTGCTCGCAGGCGGTTTTGCTGTAGCGGGCCAGCTGCCGGCTCGGCGCGTCGTTTTCACTGCTCAGGGTGCGGCGCAGCTTGGCCTCGTCGCTGGTTTCGGTGGCGGGCACTCCTTCGCTGAAGATGCGGATGTGCTTGTTGTCGGAAATCTCCGGGTCGTAGCCTTTCGAGTTGCCTACGATGTCGTTGTTGAGCATGCCCACCAGGTTCCAGTTTTCCTTTTTGGCCCGCTTGGCCAAGTGGGTCGAGCCGTAAAGGCCCTGCTCTTCGCCCTGCACGGCCACGAAAATTAGAGTGCAGGGAAACTGCTTCTGCGACATGACGCGGGCCATTTCCATAACCAGGGCCACGCCTGAGGCGTCGTCGTTGGCGCCGGGCGCGTCGGCCGTGGCGTTCATGACGTCCGTCACGCGGGAGTCGAGGTGGCCGCTGACGATGAACACACGAGTATCGGTGGGGTCGGTGCCGGGCAGGGTGGCCATGACATTGGCCATGATGACGGGCTTGTCGATGCGGCGGCCGTCGGGCTTCACCAGGAAGGTATCCTGCTCCACTTTGAGGCGGCCTCCGCTGGCCTTGCTGTACTTGCGAAACTCACTTTCAACCCAGTTGCGGGCCGCCCCGATGCCGCGCTTCTTGCTTTTGGTGTCGCTCAGGGTGTGGCGGGTGCCGAAGGAAACCATCTTACGGATGTCTTCTTCCAGGTTTTTAGCCGAAATGGCTTCCACCATCTGCTTGATGGCTGGGTCGGGCGCCGGCGTCGGCGCAGAACTGGTTTGGGCAGAAACGAAGGCAGGAGTAAGGCTGGCGGCCAGCAAGAGCGCGAAACGTAGATTCATGGAGCGGAAAGGCAAAAGCAGAACAGGGCGAAATAGCCGCGGTGGAAATTCAGTACGAAAAGTACGGCCCTGGTGCTTAAAAACGGCCGGGAGCCGAAAACTTACACCACAGACACCAAGGCGCTGGCCGCGTTGCCTCCGAAGCCCGCCGCATTAATCAGCACCCGCCGGATGGGCCGGGAAGGGGTCGGTGTGAGGTCGGTGGCGAAGGACGGGGCCGGCCAGACCTGGGTAGTGAGAATGTGGCAGGCAAAGTCCAGGCTAAGGGCCGCCGAGGCACCCAGTGTATGCCCAAGGCACCACTTGTTGGATACCAGGTCAGGAAGATTCTGGCCGAATACGGCCCGCAAGGCTTGCCGCTCGGCCGCGTCGCCGGCGGGAGTGCCGGGGCTGTGCAACACCACGGCGTCTACCGTTTCGGCCGCTACGTTGGCTTGGCGCAGGGCCTCGCGCATGGCAGTTTGGAAGTGCTGACCGTCGGGGGAAAGCCCGGTTTTGCTGCCAATGGCTTCGAAGCCAAAGCCCACGCCTTCCAGACAGAAAACGGGCGCATGGGGTTGACCAGCCCGTTCCGCAGCCAGAGCGGACCGGCAGATTTTTTCCAGCGCAAATACCGCTGCGCCCTCGCCCAGCACGAAGGTGGATGGGCGGCCGGCACCGGGCCGGCAGGGAAACTCGGCGGCGGCGAAGGGGGAATAAATGCCCAGGGCCTGCATCTGAGCCAGGGTAAAGTCGGTGAGAGGAGCCTCGGTGCCGCCGGCCAGAAACCGCTCGGCCATACCGGCCCGCAGCCAGGCTACGGCGTTGCCCAGGGCCTGAAAGGCGCTGCTGCAGGTGCTGGAATGGCTTAGGGCGCCGCCGCTGGTCGTGCCCGCGTCGTAGGCTACCCAACTGGCGACGTTGCCCAGCGTAGTGAGGGGTGAAGCAGCAGCGGCCACGGCACCCCCGCTCAGAAATTCCTCGTGAAACTGCTCCAGGCGGCCCGTGGCCCCGCGGGAGGACCCGATGCTGACCGAGAGGGTAGGTGCTGGTGGTTGGTTGTCAGCTGTCAGGGAAGAAGCCGGGCTGCCGGGCTGCGGTAGCCAGCCAGCTTCGGCCGTGGCTTGGCGGGCAGCCAGCAGGGCCAGCAGCACGGTGCGGTCGAGCTGGCGGTAGGGAGCGTCGTGGCGGCGTAGGTGCTGCAGGGCATCCTCCACGGCGGGTGGCACACTGCCCACGGCCACTAGGCGGTCTTGCAGCTCCCGGGTTTGGAACGGTGATTCCAGCGGCTCGGGGTTGGGTAGAGCCGTGCCCAGAGCCGACACCCGGCCCCGACCGCGAATGATAATCAGGGAATCGGAAGGGGCGCTAGTCATGTAGGATTTCGGGCAGATTGGGAGCAGGCGTAAAGTCGAGGACCAGCTCGCGCATCCGACGCAGCACGGTGTAGAGCAACTCCAGCTCGGCGTCGGTGGTGCAGTAGGGCGGCAGCAGGTAGACCACGTTGCCCAGGGGGCGTAGCACGACGTGGTGGTCGAGGGCCAGCTGGTAGAAGGCGTCGCGCAGGCGGCTGAAGTAGCTCGTACCCTCGCCCGGGTCGTACTCCACGGCCAGAATGGTGCCCCGGTGCCGCACCGCCCGAATACCCGGCTGGCCCTCGATTTCGTGGCAAAAAGCGGCGTGGGCCCGGGCAATGCGCTGGCGCTGCTCGGTGCAGAGCTCGGCCCGGGTCAGCTCCAAACTAGCCAGAGCGGCGGCGCAGGCTACGGGGTTGGCGGTGTAAGAATGGCCGTGGAAGAGGGCGCGCATCTTGTCCTGGCTCAGGAATGCCTCGTAAATGGGCGCCGAGCACGTCGTCAGGCCCATGGCCAGGGTGCCCCCGGTGAGGCCCTTGGAAAAGCACATGATGTCGGGCTGCTCGCTGAGCAGCTCGGAGGCAAACAGCGGCCCGGTGCGCCCAAAGCCCGTCATGACTTCATCCGAAATAGCCAATATGCCATGCTGGTGGCAGCGGCGCAGCATTTCGCTCAGGATTTCGGGCTCATACATCACCATGCCAGCCGTGCCCAGCACCAGGGGCTCGAAGATGAAGCCGGCCACGTCGGGGCGCTGCAGCAGGGCGTCGAGCTGGGCCAGGGTTTTGGCTTCGTGGCCGGGCACGGGCACGTCGAGGAATTCAACATCGAAGAGCAGGGGCCAAAAGGGCTGAGTGAAGGCCCCGCGGCTGCTCACGGCCATGGCCCCAAAGGTGTCGCCGTGGTAGGAGTTCTGGAAGCAGAGAAAGGTGCGGCGCTCGGGCTGGCCCAGGTTGTGGAAGTATTGCAGCACCATTTTCAGGGCCACTTCCACGGCCGTCGAGCCATTGTCGGAGTAGAATACCCGGGCCTGGTTGGTGGGCAGTAGGGTCAGCAGCTGCTCGGCCAGCTCGACGGCCGCAGGGTGGGTGAAGCCAGCAAACAGCACGTGCTCCAGGGTGCGGAGCTGCTCGCCCACGCGGGCCGCAATGTGCGGATGCGCATGCCCGTGCAGGTTGACCCACCAGGAAGAAATACCGTCGAGGTAGCGGGTACCGTCTTCGGCTATCAGCCAGCTGGCTTCGCCCTGCACAATCGGAATGGGCAGGGGCGCGGTCTGCATCTGGGTGTAAGGGTGCCAGAGCACGGCGTGGTCTCGTTCGGCTAGACTCATATTTGATGGGCTGATGTGCTAAGGTGGGTAATGCACTAATTGGCTGGCCTTACGAGGCGCAGCGCAAAGCAATCCGTCCGCTGAAATGTGCGTTGCTCTCTTTGGTGACAAGCCCTGTTACTACTGGCGAAAAGGGCTTTGTGGGGTCAGAATGGGTCGTGCTGCGCCCAGGACGGGTTGATGCCGCTTGCTGCGCGGAATGGCCGCGCAAGGAAACTAGAGGCCAAACCACTGGCGGAATTCGGCGGCGTAGCGACTGACCGTTTCGGCTGAAACCACGCTTTCGGTTCGCAGACGGGGCATAACGGGCACGCCGGTGTGCTGGGCAATAAAGTCCTCGGTGGCTGGGGTGGGCTCCCCGTTGAAGAGCAGACCGCGCACCCGGATGCCGCGCTGCCGCAGGGCTTCCAGGGTGAGCAGGGTGTGGTTAATGCTGCCCAGGTAGTTGCGCGACACGACGACGACCTCCAAGCCGAGCTGCTGAATTACATCAACCAGCAGCAGGCCGGAAGCCAGGGGCACGAGCAGACCGCCGGCTCCTTCCACGACCAGGTGATTATCGGTACGCGGCAGCTGGAAGGCCGCTGCCCGAATCGTTACCTGCTCGGCCGCCGCCGCCGCGTGGGGCGAGGCGGGCAGGTGCAACCGGTAGGTTTCGGGGTGGAAAACCGAGTTGGGGTTACGCACCAGGCTGCGGACCGTGGCCGTGTCGGTAGTCGGTTCGAGGCCGGCCTGCACGGGTTTCCAGTAGTCGGCCTGCAGGGCTTCGGTGAGAATGGCCGCCGCTACGGTTTTGCCCACATCGGTGCCAATACCGGTGACAAACAGCCGCTGGGATAGGGTAGGAAAAGAACTCATACAATCAGGAAATACCGGCTGACGGGCCGCTTGTTTAGGCCCGGAAGCCATAATCTTCAGCTCGGCCCTACCTGCATCAGGCACTGCGCCAGGGCATCCAACTCGGCCTCAGTGTTGTAGCTGTGCAAAATCAGGCGCAGCCGCTCAGTGCCGCTGGGTACGGTGGGCGCCACGATGGGCCGTAAATCGAAGCCCGCCTGCTGCACGGCCACGGCTACGGCTCGCACCCGCTCGGGGCCGGCTTCGGAGAGAAAAAGGGGGTGAATGACGTGGCTGTGGGCCCCGACGCGCACGCCGGGCACGGCGTCCAGCTTGGCTTTGAGCAGGTTGGATAAGTGAAACAGCTGTTGCCGCTCAGCCTGCAGGGTTGGGAGCAGGTCGTAGGCGGCTTGCAGCGTGGCAATGGACAACGGAGCCAGGGCCGTGGTAAACATGAAGGGCCGGCTGGTATTGAGCAGAAAGTCGCGCAGCACCTCGGGGCCCACCACCGCCGCCCCCTGGCTGCCCAGGGCTTTGCCAAAAGTGACAATGCGGGCAAAAACCTGGTTTTCGAGGCCCAACTCCGCCACTAAGCCTTCCCCGTTGGGCCCGTAGATTCCGTTGGTATGCGCCTCATCGACGACCAAATGCAAGCTGCGCGCCGTGCAGAAAGCTGCCAGC
Organism: Hymenobacter cellulosivorans; assembly: GCF_022919135.1. Classification (NCBI taxonomy): domain Bacteria; kingdom Pseudomonadati; phylum Bacteroidota; class Cytophagia; order Cytophagales; family Hymenobacteraceae; genus Hymenobacter; species Hymenobacter cellulosivorans. The sequence goes on from NZ_CP095049.1 coordinate 3,267,656, forward strand.
TCCGGCAGCGGGGCCTGGTCGCCGTCCATGGAGTACAGAGCTTCTACAGCTACGAAAACTTCGCCCGTGGCGCGGTTCAGGCGCTTTTCCAGGTCGGCCAGGTCGTTGTGGCGGAAGCTGTAGCTGCTGGCAAAGCTGCTCCGGATACCGTCCTTGACCGAGGCGTGACTGGCCGAGTCGTAGAGAATCGTGTCGCCGCGCTGGGGCACGGCCTGGAAAAAGCCCAGGTTGGCCGAGTAGCCCGAGTTGAACAGCAACGCCGCCTCGGCCCGGTGGAAGCGGGCCAACTGGATTTCCAGCGCCTCCGTAGCGGCCGAGTTGCCGGTGAGCAGGCGGCTGCCGGTACTGCCGGCCAGTCGGCTTTCGTTCGCCAGCATCTGGCGCAGGGCCGCGTGCAAGGCGCCGGAACGGGCCAGACCCAGGTAGTCGTTGGAGCTAAAGTCGACGCGGCCGGGCGGGGCTACCGTGAGCTGCCGCCGAGTGCCTTCAGCCGCCCGCTGGGCCAGATGCTGGGCCAGGCGCGTGAGCAGGGGCGAAGCAGAAGCAGCCATCAATGGGAAACCTTGATGCTAAACTGAAAACCGGTCGGCTGACAGCCATACCGTGCCGTCCTGCCCAAAAGTGCGGCCCGTAATGACGACCCACTCAAAGTCGACCTCAACCCGGTCGCCCACGGCGGGCAGCACCCCGTGGCGTTGCACCACCAGGTTTACGGCCGATCCAATCTGGTCTTCCAGCTCGGTAATCAGGTCCTGGGCCTTGATGGAGCCATGCTGCTCCCGCAGGGCTTCGGCGTAGGCATGGTCAAGGTTTAGGTCGAATTGGATGTTCATTGGGGAAAGGGCTGAAGTAAAAAGGCGACAGTGCGTCGAGGCGAAATGACTGGCTTCGGTATAGCGTCGGTGCAGCCGAAGGTTCTTTATTGCTTCGTTGTATTAAAACAGACCATCATTTCGACTAGCGGGAGACATCCTGCGTGCTGACGTTGGCAGAGTAACCTGATTACTACTGCACGCGAGATGTCTCCCGCTAGTCAAAATGATGGTCCAATGATTACGCCAGCTGCTTGCCCAGCACGGTAGCCCCTTCGGGCACATCCTTGAAGGCTTTGCGGGGCTTGAGGCCCAGCAGGTCGAACATCTGGCGGTCGGCGTCGAAGTCGGGGTTGGGCGTGGTCAGCAGCTTTTCACCCGAGAAGATGGAGTTGGCACCGGCCAAAAAGCACAGGGCCTGCTCGCTCACCGGCATTTCCTGGCGGCCGGCCGAAAGGCGCACCATCGTGCCGGGCATCAGGATGCGGGCTGTGGCAATCATGCGCAGCATTTCCCACACGCTCACGCGGGGCTGCTCGGCCAGGGGCGTGCCTTCCACCGGCACCAGGGCATTCACCGGCACGCTTTCGGGGTGAGCGGGCAGCGTAGCCAGGGTGTGGAGCATGGCAATTCGGTCCTCGTCGGTTTCGCCCAGGCCAATGATGCCGCCGGAGCACACCGAAATGCCGGCTTTGCGCACGTGCTCCAGGGTGTTGAGCCGGTCGTCGTAGGTGCGGGTCGTAATGATTTCGGAGTAGTGCTCGGCGCTGGTATCCAGGTTGTGATTGTAGGCGTAGAGGCCGGCCTGCTTGAGGCGCTCGGCCTGGTACTCATTGAGCATGCCTAGGGTGCAGCACACCTCCAGGCCCAGCTCGTTTACCTGCTCCACCATGCCTAGCACCCGGTCGAAGTCACGATTGTCGCGGATTTCGCGCCAGGCGGCGCCCATGCAGAAGCGGGTCGAGCCCGAATTCTTGGCGCGCTGGGCAGCGGCTAGTACCTCGGCGTCGGGCAGCAGTTTGTGAGCTTGCACGCCGGTGTGGTAGCGGGCCGCCTGAGGGCAGTAGGCGCAGTCTTCAGGGCAGCCGCCGGTCTTGACGCTGAGCAGGGTGCAGACCTGCACTTCGCCGGTGGCCTGGTGCTGCTGGTGTACCGCTGCGGCCTGGGTCACAAGTTCCAGAACGGGTTGATAATAAATAGCTTTTACTTCGTCGAGGGTCCAGTCGGTACGGAGCATGGCGGGAAAGTTCGGTTGGATGGGGAGAGAAAGGCGGGCCCGAATGGGCAGTGGTAAGCCGGTGAAAAGTGGCGCTTGGGGCCGCAAGTTACGCGAGAAGCCGATTATCCGCGCCGCGACGGGCCCAGCGCCGCAAAATCCCGCCGTTTTGCCCGCCCGCTGATTTCCGTTCAGCTAGGGAAGACTACTGTTCAGCCAGTAAAACCGCGCCCTTCGTCCAATGGCTGCCTTCCGGGGCCCGCTCCGGCAGTAGGTTTGATCTTTCTGATCTACAGTTCTCCTCACCGAATGCAACAAATTTATCCCGTTCTGCTGGCGGCCGCCCTGCTGCCCGCCACACCCGCTACGGCCACCCCAACCGGGGGCGAAACGCCGCACCGCCCTGCAACTACCAAAGCGACGGCCAAGCGCAAGTCCGCCGCTCCCAAACCCCTCACCAACGCACCCGACCCGGCCGAAGCTACCGTGGGGGGCGTGGTGCTCACCAACACCGGCGAACCGCTGCCCGGCGCCACCATCTTTATCAAGGGCACCTTCATTGGCACCAGCACCGACCAGCTCGGCAAGTTTAGCCTGAACGCTACCTTCGACAACGGCCCGGTGGAGCTGCTGGTGGCCTACGTAGGCTACGAAAGCCAGCTGATTAAGCTCGCCAAGGGCGACAACCTGCTGAGCGTCGTAATGGCGCCCAGCGCCACGCTGCTGCTGAATGAAACCGTAGTATCGGCCTCGCGAGTGGAAGAAAACATCCTGCGCGCCCCCGTGACCATCGACAAGGTTACGAGCCGGCAGATTGAGCGGCTCAGCACGCCGGAGGTGCTGGCCGGGCTGGGGCAGCTGCCCGGAGTAGACGTGAACTCGGCCTCGATGCTGTTTACCAGCGTCAGCACCCGCGGCTTCAACACGGCCAAGAGTGAACGTGTCATCCAGCTGGTGGACTACATGGACACGGCCCTGCCGAGCCTGAACCTGAGCCCGGGCAACCTGGTGGGTATACCCGAGCTGGACATGGAAAGCATCGAGCTCATCCACGGCCCGGCCTCGGCGTTGTACGGGGCCAATGCCTTGAGCGGGGTGGTCTTGTTCAACAGCAAGGACCCGTTTGTCTACGAGGGGCTGAGCGTGCGCCTGCGCGGCGGGCAGCGCCGCCTGCTCGACGGGCAAGTGCGCTACGCCCACAAGCTGGGCGACAAGTGGGCCCTGAAGCTCAACGCCAGTGCCTTCCAGGCCAACGACTGGATTGCCGACAACCGCGCGGCGGCCAGCTTCTCGACCAACGCGGCCGACTCCCCCCTGGGCTACGATGCCGTCAGCAGCTACGGCGAGCTGAGCAACCTGTATTCGCCTTTCCAGAACCGGCCAGCCACCGGCACCACGCCGGCCTACAAGGTTAACTCTGAACTCTACGGCAAGACGGTGTACATGCCCGGCTTCACGGAGCAGGAACTCATTGGCCCCGACCAGAAAACCAAGTCCTACCGGGTACAGGGCGCGTTGTCGTACCTGATTAAGGATGACCTGAAGCTGACCCTGGAAGCCAAGCGTGGCGAAGGAACTTCTACCTATCAGAACCAGAGCCGCTTCCGCATCAAGGGCCTGGGCACGAACCAGTACCGGGCCGAGCTGAAAAGCGCCAAGGGCTTTATCCGGGCCTATTCCACCGAGGACTTCACCGGCAACAGCTACGAGCTTACCCAGCTCAGCGGCCTGCTGCAGAATTCGCCGACCACGGAAGGAGGCACCACGCGCTATAGCCAGTTGTATTTCTACACCTTCAACCAGGCCTACACCCAGGCGCGGGAGGTGAATAAGCTCAGCGTGGCGGATGCCCAGATTGCCGCCAAGGCCGCGGCGGATGCTATCCAGCTCAAGTCCTCGGACCCGCGCTTCACGCAGCTGCGCAACCAGATTATTGCCGACGACCAGCCGGGCCGCGGCGCCCAGCAGAACTTCAACTCGTTTCTGAACGACATCAGCGCCCAGCGTAGCTTCCGCATATCGGATGCCGGTACTGACCTGATTGTGGGCGGGGCATACCGCGAATACCGCCTGGGCTCGGGCGGCAAGTTGTTCTCGGACACCGACGGGCAGCGCATCCGCAACTACGAGTACGGGGCCTATTCCCAGCTGACCCAGACGCTGTTGCAGGACCACCTCAAGCTGGCTTTAGCGGCCCGCGTCGATATGTTCAAGAACTTTGACCCGTCGTTTTCGCCCCGCGCTTCGGCCGTGTATTCCTTCGGGGAAGACAAGAAGCATAACTTCCGCGCTTCGTACGGGCAGGCCTTCCGTAGCCCTTCTCAAACCGACCAGTACCTGAACTCCGACGTGCGGACCTTTATCCTGCTGGGCAACCTGAACGGCTTCGAGGGCTACAACTTCACTGATGCCAACGGTAAGTCGTACACCCCCGGCACCTCGCTGTCCGGCTACGAGTTGAGTGTGCACAAGCTCAAGCTGGAAAAGGTCAGTACTTATGAGGTAGGCTACAAAGGCGCTATTATCCCGAATGTGTACGTGGATGCCAGCTACTTCCGCTCGCGCTACAACGACTTTATCGGGGGCATGGCCTTCCTGGGCAACGTGGATGGCACCCGTCCTACTTCGGCCCAGGTAAATGCCGGTCTGGCTTCCAACTTCACCGACGCCAGCGCTTCACCGACCCGCATCATCTTTGCCGCGCACAACAACAGCCAGGAAGTCCGGACGCAGGGGGCCACGCTGGGCATCACCTACTACCTGCACAAAGGGCTGAACATTGGCGGCAACTACTCGCTCAACGTGCTGGACCGCAGCAACCTGCCCGCCAATTTCCGCACGTACTTCAACACGCCCAAGCACAAGTACAACCTCAACGTGGGCGGCACCGTGCTGCACAACCTGAGCTACTCTGTGAATTACCGCTGGGTACAAGGCCACGACCAGGAACTGCCCTTCGCCCGCGGCTTCGTGCGCACCTATAGCTCCACCGATGCCTACCTGGGCTACACCCTGCCCAAACTGGCTACTACGCTGCAAGCCGGGGTGTCGAACCTCTTCGACACGAATAACACCCAGATCATCGGCGGTCCGCAGATTGGGCGCCTGGCCTACCTGGGCCTGCTCGTGAACGTGAAGTAAGACTCCCTCGACCCGCTGCTCGTTTAATAAAAAAGGCCCCGCCGATACCGGCGGGGCCTTTTTTATGGTCTGAAAGCAAGGGGACTAGATTTCGCCGCCACCGCCGCAGGCGCCGCGGGTGTAGGTCGTCACGCCGGCTTTGGCGGCATAGCAGGCGTTGGAGTAGGTTACGCCGTTGGCACACACCGGGTCGTACACGTCGAGACACTGGTAGTCGTCACCTTTGGCGTTGGCGCTGGCCTGGGTGGTTACGGGGGCCGGAGCGGCAGTTTCTTTCGAGCAGGAAGTACCGGCGAATAGGAGAAGCGCGAAAACAGCTAACTTTTTCATAATAGGTAAGATTGAGAATTGAAATAAGTGAATGGATGCGGCAATGATAAGGAAAGCTGAATATAGAATCCTAGGTCATAGTTGCTTTTATTGTGACATGCCGGGCCGGTTACTCCAGGCGGGGCAGTGGCGACTCAGCTGCGGTATCTGCTGTGGAGCCGCCTAGCCGACTGTCGCGGGTGTTTTTCTGCACGGCAATGGCGGCAAACAGGCTTAGCATAAAGGCCATGGCGTAGAAGCCCTTTTCGCTGAGCGTGAGCGTGGCATTCCACAAACCTACGGTTAGCAGGAGTACGGCCGAGAGAGTAGCAAACCAGCACAAACCGTAGTAGATGTTAGTAATGGGAATACCTTCAAGCTGGTCGCGCACAGTCTTTTGCAGCGACACGGCGGCAAACAGCCCGTAGAGCAGAATGGTGAAGTAGTAGCCTTTTTCGTTGAGCGGCATCGTGGCGTTCCACAGGCCCACGTTGTAGGCCACCATACCGGCGAGCAGGGCCACCCAGGAGGCGCCGATAAAGGCATTGGAGGGTTTTGAGTTCATTGCAAAAAGGAGAATAGGTAGAAGAATAAAGAGGTTGATTTGCCAACTAAGGCATTCAAACCTACTCATAAGTTTGCTGCCTCGTTGGCAGGCACAGCAGTATTTTCGCGCATAATTAGAGTTTTGAAACGAGGTTCAAAGCGCCCTGTTTTTCTGTCAGAAGTTGTGGAAAACCTGCTCTAATGCGTGTAAATAGACTTTTGATAACAAAAAAAGTCCGTTGAAGCCAGTGCTCCAACGGACTTTTTGAACATAGAAAATTGCTGTTATTGAGCCGGGCTGCTGTGACGGATGAAGCCGCCACAGTGGGGCATCTTTAGCGCTTGGTGCGGCTGCTGCCCCGACTGCCGGAGTTGCCTTTGGGGGCGCGGTTCAGGGTTTTGGCGGCGGGCTTGCGCTTGGAGCCCGGGCCGGTGGGGCGGCTGGCCGACTTAAAGGGTTTGTCGCCCTCGAAGGCGGGCTTGCCATTGGCCAGCTTGCGCACGGGTTTGGCGCCGCCGGTAGTGGGGCGGCCGGGGCGGGCGGCTCCAGTGGGCTTGCGGCCGGGCTTCGCGGGCTTGGGAGCGTCGCCGTCGAAGTCTTCGCTGAAGCGGGCGGGGCGGCTGCTCCACTTGGTGGCCGGTGAGCCCACGCGCTTCTTGGGCAGGGAGGCTTCCTTGGTGCCCGACGACTTGGCGGTCATTTCCATGATGCCGGCCAGTTCTTTATCGGTCAGTTCGCGCCAGTCGCCCACGCCGAGGCCCTTGATGCTGATGTTCATGACCCGGATGCGCTCCAGCTGCACCACTTCGTAACCGAAATGCTCGCACATGCGCCGAATCTGGCGGTTCATGCCCTGGATGAGGGTGATGCGGAAGATGTAGTTGGTTTCTTTGCTGACCTCGCACTTCTGGGTCATGATGCCCATGATGGGCACCCCGTTGCGCATGCCCTCGATAAACTGGTCGGTAATGGGCTTGTCGACCATCACGATGTACTCCTTTTCGTGGCGGTTGCCGGCGCGCAGGATCTTGTTGACGATGTCGCCATTACTGGTCAGCAGAATCAGGCCCTGGGAGTCTTTGTCGAGGCGGCCGATGGGGAAAATCCGCTCGCTGTGCTTGATGTAGCGGATGATGTTGTCCTTGACGCTCGTTTCGGTGGTGCTGGTGATGCCCGGGGGCTTGTTGAAGGCAATGTAGATGGCGTCTTCGGGGGCGCGGGGCTCGATGAGGTTGCCGTTGACGACGACCTTGTCCTTGCTGCTGACCTGGGTGCCGATGGTGGCGCGCTTGCCGTTGACGAAGACGGTACCCTGCTCGATGAAGCGGTCGGCCTCGCGGCGGGAGCAGACCCCGCTTTCACTGATGTATTTATTGAGGCGGGTAGTGTCGGAACTAGGCATAAGGCAACGGGCAACAAAGGTGTAACCGCCGGCCGAGGTGGCAAGCGGGCCTGCAAGTTACGCAGAAGCGGGCTGGCAGGTGGCGTGGAGCGCGGGAATTGGGAGGGAGGTGTTTTGCCTTGGGGCGGAAGTGTTTCGGGTTAGGGCGGAGGTATTTTTCCTCAGGTCCGGGGTGTTTCGGGTTAGGGCGGAAGTGTTTTCGATTCGGGCGGAAGTGTTTCGGGTTAGGGCGGGGGTATTTTGGGTTGGGGCGGGGGTGTTTCGAGTCCGGGCGGGAGTGTTTTGGGTTAAGGCGGAGGTGTTTTGCCTTAGGGCGGGAGTTGGGGGGGGCAGGGTGCTACAGGCCCTGCAAATAGCTGCTGACGGCGGTGGCCAGGGACTGGGGCAGCTCGGCGTGGCGGCTGGCGGCCAGCTGCTGGGTGGCGCGGGTGGTGGCGCTGGTGTAGATGCCGGTGTGCTGGTCGAAGCGGAGGCTGCCTTGCTCAAACTCGCGCTCCTCGGCCTGGGGCAAGGAGTTCATGGAGAGGAATTCGAGCTTGGTGAGGGTGCGGGCGGCTTTGTCGAAGAAGAGCCAGGCGTAGATTTCACTCCGGTCGGCTTCGTCGGGCAGGTCGAGGCGCTTGATTTCGACGATGCTGGTCGTGGCGTTGTCGAGGAAGAAGAGGGTACGGTAGGGAACGGACATCTTGGTTGGGGGAAATGGATACGCAACTGGCGGCAAGTAGTAACTAATACAAAGCGGCTCGCTGGGCCAAAGCCTCGTAGCAAGCCGCAAGGTATGCTGTTTGGAGCCGGCTCTGCTTAAAGCTGTTGGACACCGGCCCAGGAAATCCGGAAAGTGTTCACCCGCTTTTGGCCCTTCACGTTGTGGGAAATTTGAAGGTCAGCCCGCGCTTTGGTGCCCTTCCAACCCTTGAATTCTGCCTCGTAAAAGGGGCCGATACGGTAAGCCTTATATTCGTAGGGCATGTTGTAGGTATCGAGGGAAAGGTAGATGAAATTGGAGCAGTTACAGTAATCCAGCTCTTGGTCGCTGGGACCGTTGCAGGCGCGGGAGGCCCTGATGCTGTAGTTGTCGGCTGCGAACGTAGTAGTGGAGTCAATTAGGCTTAGTACTTCCGCCAATTCGGTAGAGAGAGGCGTTATTACCGGCTGCCGGTACAGCTGCGGCGTGGGCTGATCGTCAGCAACTGCAGTTACTGGAACCGCTGCTGCGGCTACAACTGATGTTGTAGTGGGTGTCAGTGCCTGGGCTTGGGCGAGCTGGCTGGTAAGCAATACTAGGCTGTCATTCTTGCGGGCAATTTCCTGGCGTAAATTCCCCAGCGCGGCGTCTGCAACGGAATTGGCTGTTGGCTGACAACCCATTAGAAACAGCATCGATAGGCTTAACATATACCTCATAACAGCTAGAAATAGTAGTCGGTAAGGAATAGACTTAGTATCTACAGTGCCACCTTTTTCTCGCCCTTGTCCACGCCGAGGATGAACTTGACCAGGCCGCTCATGTAGGTTTGCTGGTCGTCGTACATGCTCATGTGGCTGCCTTCGGGGCAAATAAGGGCGGTACCGTGTTGCACTTTCTGGGCTACCATGCGCATGTGTTCGGGGTCCATGGTGTCATACTTGCCGCCGATGCTCAGGACGGGTACCGAGAGCTTGGGCAGGTCACGGACCCGGTCCCAGGTGGTGAGCTTGCCGGAAATGCCAAACTCGCTGGGACCCTGCATGGTGACGTAGAGCGACTGGTTGATCTTGCTCATGGCACGGGTCACGGGCTCGGGGTTGGGCACGACGCGGCACAGGTGCTGGGCGTAGAAATTGGGTTCGAGCAGGCCCATGTAGCGCGGGTTGCTGAAGTCCTTCTTGGCCTCGATCTGGCGGATTTCGGCCAGCACTTCGGGCTTCATCTGCTTGGCCAGCACCTCGTCGGCGTAGCGGCCGTAGTCGGGGCAGCTCATCATCATGTTGGAAATGATGAGGCCTTTGAGGTTTTGCTGGTACTTGAAGGCATATTCGGCGGCCAGGATGCCGCCCCAGCTGTGGCCCAGCAGGTAGAAGTTATCCTTGCTCAGGTTCAGGGCCTTGCGCACCTGCTCGACTTCCTCCACGTAGCGCGGCAGGCTCCACATGCTGGTGTCCTTGGGGTTATCGGACAGGCCGCAGCCGAGCTGGTCGTAGTAGATAAACTCGATGCCTTCCTTGGGCAGGAAGTTTTCCATGCACTCGAAGTACTCGTGGGTGGCGCCGGGCCCGCCGTTGAGTAACAGCACTTTCATGCGCGGGTTGTTGCCGAAGCGCTTGGTCCAGACGTTGAACTGGCCTTTGGGTGTGGTAATGGGAATAACCTTGACGCCGCCATCCTGCACGCCTTCTTCCTGGCTTTGGAAGTAAGTAGCAGTAGCCGATGACGTGGCGGAAGCGGAGGCCGTAGAGTCGTTTTTAGCCTGCTGGGTGCAGGCGAAGCTGCCCAGACTTAGGAGCAATAAGCCAGTGCGAAAGAAGCGTGAAAGCGGTGACATGGTAGGAAAGGCTGGGTGAGAAGTAGAATGGGCTAAGAAACCGGGGCGGAGGCCCAGTGCCGGGCGTAGACATTGGCGTCGGCCAGGGCCAGAGCGGCCGCCTGTTCGGCGTGGATCAGGGTCGTGTCAAACAGAATCGCGTCAGTGTGTTGGGCCGTGACGAGCAGGCCGATTTCGGTGCAGCCCAGGATGATGCCTTCGGCCCCAGCCGCCGTCAGCGCGCCGATGATGCGCACGTATTCCCGGCGCGACTCTTCCCGGATGCTGCCTTTGACCAGCTCCTCGTAAATGACATTGTGGATGATGGTGCGGTCGGGCTCGTCGGGAACCAGTACGTCGAGCTGATGCAGATTCAGGCGGCCGCGCAGAAATTCCTCTTCCATCGTGAAGCGGGTGCCCAGCAGACCCACCTTGCGCAGGCCCCGCTGGCGGACGGCTGCAGCGGTGGCGTCGGCGATGTGGAGCAGGGGCAGGGAGCTGCGTTCCTGCAGGCGTGCGGCCAGCTTGTGCATGGTGTTGGTGCACAAAACCAGAAAGTCGGCGCCGCCCCGCTCCAGCCGGTGCGCGGCGTCTAGTAGGAGTTCGGTGAGCTGCTCCCAGTTGCCGGCGTGCTGCAACTGCGCTATTTCGCCGAAATCAACCGAGTAGAGCAGGATTTGGGCCGAATGCACGCCGCCCAGATGGGCCTGTACCCGCTGGTTGATAATCTGGTAGTACACCGCCGAGCTTTCCCACGACATGCCGCCGATGAGGCCAATAGTCTTCATAGCTATAAGAGATTATTCGTGCTAAGGCGAAAGGCGAATGTAGCGTACGGAAGTTAATAGCCAGGCCTGAAGTAGCGGTAAGGCTGACTTTGGGCGCTACAGCGGCACGACGGTGGGCACGGGCGCGTCGGTGAAAAAGCCCGCGACTTCGCGCACTTCGCCGGCGGGCAGCTCGCCGAGGTGAATGTCGCCGATGCGGACCCGCACCAGGCGCAGCGTGGGGAAGCCCACGGCGGCCGTCATCTTGCGCACCTGCCGGAATTTGCCCTCGGTGACGATGATGGAAACCCAGCTGGTGGGCCCGTGCCGGTCGTCGCGAATTTTGCGGCCCCGGGCCCCCAGGTTGGGTGCCGTTTCGAGGCGGAAGGCCCGGCAGGGCAGGGTCTGGTACTTGTCGCCGTGCAGCCCGATTTCAACGCCCTGCTGGAGCTGGGTTACGGCCTCATCGGTTATCAGGCCGTCGACCTGGGCGTAGTATTCCTTCTCCACCGATTTGGCCCGGATTCGTTCGCTGACTTTGCCATCGGTGGTGAGCAGCAGCAGGCCCTCACTGGCTTCGTCGAGGCGGCCGATGGACATGGTGCCGACGGGAAAGTCGTGGAGCAAACCCAGCAGCTTCTTCTTTTTCAGCTCGCACACAAACTGGCTCATGTAGCCAAAAGGCTTGTGGACGATAAAGTGGCGGTGGGCAACGACTTCGTCAGATTCTATTTCTTGTTCGGCAAGCATAGTGAGTAAAGTTGGGGGAAGTAGCGCGAAGCCGGAGCTTCGCGCTACCGGCGCTAGTTCTCCTCGGCTAGCCACTGCATGGCCTGGTACTGGCCGGGGCCCACGAACAGCCGGAGCACTTCATCAACGAGCTTGAGGCCGTTGGCGCTGTTGGTGAGCAGGAGCAGGGTTTCCTTGGTTTCGGGGAAGGTCATGAAGAAGCCGCGGAAGTCGCCGTTGTCGCCCCAGTGCCACTGGGCCGGGCCGTGGCTGGTGGTGGCCAACCCCAGGCCCCAGGCCCACGCAATATTGGCATCGGTAGGGGTAAGGGGGGTGGTGCAGCGGGTGGCGGGGTTGGCGGCAGTGGTGAGCAGCTTGGCCGTAGCCGGTTTCAGCCCCTGCCCGCTCATCAGGGCCCGCACGAAGCGGCTGTAGTCGGCGGCGGTGGTGAGCAGACTGAAGCCGCCATTGGGCGCCGGGAACCGCTTGATGTCGGTGGGCTTACCGGCTTTATCGTGGCCGAAGGCGGCATTCTGGTCGAAGCGGGCCTGCCAGGTAAAGGAGCTGTGGGGCATTTTCAGCGGGCCGAATACTTCCTGCTGGGCCAGCTGGTCGAGGGTTTTGCCGGTAATGTGCTCCAGGGTACGCTGCAGCCACACATAGCCTTCGCCGGAGTAGCTCCAGCAGCTGTCGGGCGCAAATTTCAGGGTGAGCTTGGAGTTTTTCCAGCTCTCGGCTAGGGGGTAGTCGGCCCAGTTGGGCAGGCCGGTGGTGTGGCCCAGCACCATGCGCGCCGTAATCTTGGCAGCCCGAGGCTCGTCTGCTACCCGCGGATAGGGAGCGTAGGTCAGCAAAGGCTTGTCGAGGTCGAAGCGACCCTGGTCGTGGAGGCGCAGAGCGGTGTAGGCCAGCACAACTTTTCCCAGGGAAGCGGCCTGCATAGTAGTCGTAGCCGTCATATCCTGGGCGGTGCCGGCTTGGCGCAACCCAATGCTGTATTGCTTGGTTTCACTCTTTTTGGTGTAGATCAGCTGCAGGCCGGTGACGTTTTCACGCTTGAGCAGGGCTTGCAGCTCGGCTTGCTGGGCCGTGGCAATGAAGGAACAAAGCAGAAACGCCAGCGTGAGGAGAGTTTTCATAAGCAGCCACTCGGGCCCGGGGTAATAAGGATAGTAAAGGACAATATTAGTGGAAGCTAAGCCAAAGAGCCTGTCCAAAGAGCAGCACTTCGGCTACGCGCTGCACCAGGCCGCGCCCGGGAAAGCCCGGCACCGACAAAGCCAGCAGGCAGCCAATGAGCAGGCCGAGCTGCACGTTGGCCGGCACCACGGCCTGAAAGAGCAGTGCGCTTTGGGTTTGATGCAGAAAGAAAATGCCGCCGATATATTCCACCGCCCCGCCCAGGTTGTGCACGGCCTGCTTGGCCGAGCCGCTGGAAGGTGAGCCAACGTCGCAGGGAAATACCGCCGCTACCACGTAGCCAATACCCAGACACAGCAGCAGGCCCCCCAATGCGGCAGTATCGGCCAGCAAGGCGCCCAGCACCAGGCCCGCTCCGACCGGAAAAAACAGCCCCCAGCTTACAGCCCGGCGGTGTAGGGCCCCATCTTCGCCCAACTCACTGATGGTGTGGCGCAGGTGCGAGTAGCCCGGCCGCCGAAAACCGAAGTAAACGATGCCGCCTACCAGGTAGATAAGCAGCGCAAGCAGCAGAACGGGCAGCATCCGGGGCAGCGGGTTAGGGCAAGTGAGGTGGCAACCAAGCTAGGCTAGTGGGGCTGAGCCGCAAATTCCACTTCGTTCTTTGCCATCTGCGTCAGGTGGCGCTGGCCGTGCTGGGCCAGGAAATAGAGGTACTCATACACGTTGATTTTGCCCAGGTCATTGACCGACATAGTGGTTTTGTACAGCACGCCCTCCCCATTTTTTAGCTGGTCGAGGCTAGTCAGGCACTGGCTCAGTTGCTCCTGTAGCTGAGCGCGCACTTCCGGCAGCGGCCGGGTGCCGGTGGGTTCCATGTGCTCGGGCCGCACCCAGGCAAAGGACTGGTGCCGGCCAATATCGGCCAGCTTTTCCCGCTGAAAAACGTGACTGCCCACCTCGGCTGCCAAGTCGGCGCCGGGGGCATTGAGCAGGGCTTTGCGGGTGGCTTTGGTAATAAGAATGAGCAGGTAATGATTGGTCAGCCCGATGTGCTCCAGTATTTCGTTTATGGTCCAGCCGCCGTGTTGCGGGCGGTAGGCGCGCAGCTCGGCTGGTTTGTCAAACCACTGGCTCAGGCTAGCAAAGGTGGTGGTTAGACTTTCCCTGATTTCGGTAATCGTGGCCTGGAGCTGCATAAGGAGTAAGTAGACGGAATGCTGACCGGAAGCCGAAGGTAGCCAAAAAGCACAGCGGGCCGCCCCAACTGGGGCGGCCCGCACGTACAGAACTGCGAATCGGCTACGAAATCTGACTAGTCCTCAGCATCCGTCGAAACGAAGGCCGGCGTAACCAATCCGTGGTCTAGCCCAGCGTGTGGTACACGGCCTGCACATCGTCGTCCTCTTCGAACTTCTCAATCAGGTTCATCACCTCTTCCAGCTGCTCGCCTTCCAGGGTTACGGTCGTGTTGGGGATGCGCTGCAGGTTGGCCGATACCACGTTGAGACCTTTTTCTTCCAGGGCTTTCTGCATCTGGCCGAAGTCGGTGAAGGCGGTTTCCACCACGATGAAGTCTTTTACGGCACCGTGCTCGTCTTCCTCCTGGTCGGCGTACACGTCTTCGGCGCCGGCATCAATGAGCTCCAGCTCCAGCTCGTCGAGGTCGAGGCCCTCGGCGGCGAGGCGGAACACGCCCTTGCGGGTGAAGGTGTAGTCGGAGGAGCCGGCCGTACCCAGGGCGCCGTTGCCGCGGTTGAAGTACATGCGCACGTTGGCTACGGTGCGGGTCGGGTTGTCGGTGGCGGTTTCGATTACGACGGCCACGCCGTGGGGCGCGTAGCCCTCGTACACCACTTCCTGGTAGTCTTTTTCCTCCTTGCTGCTAGCCCGCTTGATGGCGGCTTCCACGCGGTCCTTGGGCATGTTGACGCCCTTGGCGTTCTGCATGGCCGTGCGCAGGCGGGAGTTGGTATCCGGGTTAGGGCCCGATTCCTTCACGGCCATCACGATTTCCCGGCCGATGCGGGTAAAGTCCTTGGACATCTTGTCCCAGCGCTTCATCTTCCGGCCTTTGCGGAATTCAAATGCTCTTCCCATCTATGTGAAATTGTGAAATGGTGATGTGGTGAGTTGTTGTTGGGTGAGCCTAGGCTCAGAAAGGGGCCGCAAGTTAGCAGAAAGGGCGGCCGGGCGCAATTAGTGAAGTAGGTAAATGGGTAGCCCGGAAACTACTGCAAGTCGCAAACTCACCATTTCACAAACTCATCATTTCACTATCTAATCCGCCCGTAGCGTGTAGATGCCCTTGTTGCCGGCTGGGTAGCCGATGAGTGTGAGCGTCAGGGTGCGGGCTTTGGGCTGGAAGCGGAAAGCGCCCTGGTCCACGCGGGGCTGGCCTTTGCTGTCGGTGTAGCTAAAGGTGATTTGGTCGCCGGAGAAGGTGAAGCGGCCATCCTGGTTGAAGTTTATCACCCCGCCGTTGCCCGAGAGCTGCAGGCGTTTCTGGTAGGTGCCGTCGGGGTGCAGGGTCAGGGTGCCACCCACGCCCTTGGCTTCCATGGGCTTGGCGCTGGTTTCCTTGTCGACGATGGAGTAGGAGAGGTAGGTGTAGGACGTGAAAAACGAGGCGCTGAGCACGGGAGGCTTGGCCGCGGCCGGAGCCGGCGCGGGCTGCTGGGCCCGGGCGGCCGGGCCGCTGAGCAGCAGCAGGGTAGTAGCGCCGAGCAAAAGAAAACGGTACATCATTGGGGCAAGATACAACGGAAGGTGAGGCCGCGCCAGGGCAGCAAGTCGGGCGCAAATGCAAAGATCAAGCTACATTTCGCCGTTTTCTACCCCGTTGCTTACCCAATTTGCCCGCTGCCATGCCCACGTTTTTGCGCGAATTAATCCGCCCCGCCACCGAGCTGCCCCAAGCCGATGTCTGCCTGGTAGGTCTGCCCCTCGACTTTGGTACCGTGCTGGAAGGCGGCCGGGCCGGAGCCGTTCACGCCCCCGACGCCATTCGGCGGGAGCTACGCCGCTACCACAAAACCTACAACCTGGAGCACAACGTGGACCTTTCCGGCCTGCGTATCGCCGATGCCGGCAACCTGGGCTTGCACGAGCCGGACCATACCGCGAACCACGCCACCATCCGGCAGCGCCTGGGCGAGCTGCTGGCGCAGTACCCGCGGGTCGTGGTGCTAGGCGGAAGCCACGATGGCACCTACAGCACCGTGCGCGGCCTTTTCGACGCCACCGGCTCCCAGCCCGTGGGCGGCATCAACCTCGATGCCCACGCCGACGTGAAAGACAAGCCCGCCGTTATCAGCAGCGGCACACCCTTCGGCAAGCTCCTGCGGGAAAACGTGCTGGCCGGCCCGCGCTTCACCGAGCTGGGGCTGCATTCCAACCTCAATACCAAGGAAGATATCGACTTTCTGCACCAGCAGCACGCTACCATTGTGCCCCTGGCCCACGTGCAGCAAAATGGCATGCCGCTGTTTATGGAGCGGGCCCTGCAGCGGGCTATTGCCCAGGGGCCGGCCTTCGTCAGCTTCGACATTGATGGGTGCGCCGAAGCCTTTGCCCCGGCCGTGTCGGCGCCCAGCGCCGATGGATTTACGCCCCGACAGGCTGTGGAAGCGGCTTTTTTGGCCGGCTGCCAAACTCAGGTGCGCTTATTCGAAGTAGTAGAGCTGAACCCGGTGTTTGACCGCGACAACCAGACGGCTCGCCTGGCTGCTACCATCATTACTGCGTTCCTGACCGGCGTGGCGAAAGAAAAGTAGATATCTGTTAGTTTTTGGCCGCTGTTTATTAGATAGTTGTGATTTTATTCGCGAGAAGTACGAAATAATTCGTGTTTAACTACGAAATATTTCGTTGGTTGCGCAGCGGTTGCCCTTCGGGCCTCGTCCTTTGGGCACTGCATCAACTTTCAACCACCTTCCGCACCATGAAAAAGCTCCTACCCATCCTCTGGCTCAGCGCCGCTTCCCTGACGGCCACTGCCCAAACGGCCCCCACGTTCACCTCCACTTGCAGCGACGGTAAGTACTACAACAGCGGGCAGGAGCGGTACTGCGAAACCCGTGACCTGGTAGTGGCCGCGCCGAAATCGGGGCCGCTGGTAGTGGATGGGCAGCAGAACGGCAGCATCAGCGTGAAAAGCTGGGCCGGCAAGGATGTACGGGTGCGGGCCCGCGTCACGACCTGGGGCCCCGATGAAGCCGCTGCCAAGGCCAAGTCGGCCGACGTGCAGATTTCTACTATCAACAGCCGGTTACAGGCCAATGGTCCCACCACCGAGGGCGAAACCACCTGGGCCGTGAGCTACGAAATTTTCGTGCCCGAGAAAATGGCCCTTGACCTGAAAACCCACAACGGCAGCATCAGCCTCAAAGACGTGCGCGGCCCGGTGACTTTCGCGGCCCTGAACGGCTCGGTGACGGTCAGTGGCTCGGGCGGCGACGTGAAAGGCCGCACCCAGAACGGCTCGTTGAACATCACCCTGGCCGGCAAAAAGTGGGAAGGCAAAGGTCTGGACCTGACCACCCAAAACGGCTCCATTCGGTGGAAGCTGCCCGCCGACTACTCTGCCCAGCTCATCAGCAGCACCGTCAACGGCAGAGTCGATACCGACTTTGGCAACTCCGTGTCGGGCAAAATCGGGCGCGACATTGCCGTGCGCCTGGGCAAAGGCGGGGTGCCGGTAAAGGCCGTGACTACCAACGGCGGCATTTCGGTGCGCCGCGCCGAGTAAACCCGTCTTTTTCAAGCCGGTCAGGCAACGGTTTGCCGCTGACTTGCTTCTACCATGTTGCTGCCGCTCCGGCGGCTACTTCACTTGTTCACCACGTTACGTTTCTGAGCTATGAAATCTTTCTCCACGGCCCTGCTGCTGACCCTGGCCTCCTTGTCAGCCTACGCCCAAACTACGCCCGCCTTCACCTCGACCTGCAAAGAAGGCAGCACCTACACCAGTCCCAACAGCACCAAGCGCTACTGCGAAACCCGCGACCTGACCATGCCCAGTCCCGGCAAGCAGACCCTAACTATTGATGGCGAGGCCAACGGCGGCATTACCGTCAAGGGTTGGGACGGCAACCAGGTATTGGTGCGGGCCAGGGTGAGCACCTGGAGCAAAACCGACGCCGACGCCGAGCAGCTGGCCAAAAAAGTTACGGTGAAGGCCGAAGGCAACAAGCTGCGCGCCGACGGCCCCAGCCAAAACGACCAGGGCTGGGCGGTGAGCTACGAGGTATTTGTTCCCCGTACCACGGCCCTGGCCCTGAATACCGTCAACGGCGGCATCAACCTACAGGACCTGGATTCCAGCGTTAAGTTCTCGGCCGTGAACGGGGGCGTAAACCTGAGCAATGTAGGTGGGCAGGTGAAGGGCAGCACCGTCAACGGAGGCCTGCACATCAAGCTGGCCGGTACCAAGTGGAACGGCGAGGGGCTCGACGTGGAAACCACCAACGGCGGCATTACCTGGGACGTGCCCAAAAACTACTCGGCCAAGCTGTTCACCAGCACTACTATGGGTTCCATCAAAGCCGATAACCTCACGGTTACCAAGTCGGGCTTTATGCACAAGGAAATTGCGGCCAACCTCGGCCAGGGCGGTGCTCCGGTGCGGGCCGTAACGGTCAACGGCGGCATCAAGGTCAACCGGGAATAGTACCGTACGTCCGGCTTTCAAAGCGGCGTTAGCTTCGGCTGGGGCCGCTTTTTGCTTTTATAAGCACCAAATCAGCCCGGCCGGCAACTATTCCCGCCCAATTCGGCTTGTGGGCAAAACGGCCTGCTGCTGGCCGCTGCTTTTTTCGCTTTGCCCCGCATGAAAATTCCGTTTCTCGGCCTGCTCCTGAGTGTGGCTACCTACGCCGCCCAGGCCCAAACCGCGCCCGTCTTCACCACCACCTGCGGCGACGGCACCTTCACCAGCAGCAGCAGTAAGCGCTTCTGCGAAACCCGCGACAAAATCCTGCCCGCCCCGGCCGAGGGCATTACCATCGATGGGCGCGCCAATGGCGGCATCACCGTCAAGGGCTGGGACGGCAAAGACATCCGGGTGCGGGCCAAGATTCTGGCCTGGGGCAAAAACGACGAGGAGGCCCGGCAGCTGGGCCGCAGCGTCGTGATTATGGCCAAAGACTACACCCTGCGGGCCGAGAGTTCCCAGCCCGGGGAGCTGGGCTGGGCCGTGAGCTATGAGGTATTCGTGCCCCGCTCCATGCCCCTGACCTTGCGCACGCTCAACGGTGGCATCAACCTGAGCGACCTGCTGGGCCCGGTTACTTTTGAGGCGGCCAACGGCGGTATTTCGCTCGTCAACGTGGGCGGCAGCGTGAAGGGACGCACCGTCAACGGCGGGGTGAAAATCAAGCTGGCCGGCCCCAAGTGGGTAGGAGAGGGCCTCGACGTAGAAACCCAGAACGGCAGCATCACCTGGGACCTGCCCAAAAACTACTCGGCCCGGCTGTTTGCCGCCACCACCATTGGCACCATCAGCGCCGGCAAGCTGCCCGTCACCAGCTCAGCCACCCTCCAGAAAGTGGTAACGGCTACGCTCGGTCAGGGTGGGGCTCCGCTCAAAGCCGTAACCACCAAGGGTAGCATCAAGCTCACCCAGCTGTAAAACCTTACGAGTTGAAAAGCACAAAGCCGCGCCAGCAACTGCTGGCACGGCTTTGTCTTATAAAGAAGTTATTGGGCCGCAACTACTACCCGTCGGTTAGTCGCCGACGCCACCTTTGCGCCATTCCGGGCGGCTCGGGCCGGGGCCTACGATGGTGCCATCTTCCCGCTCACCGTAGCCGGTGCTGTACGAATCGGCATTTTCGAAGCTGTTGGCGTAGCCGTAGCCAGTATTTTTCTTCCGGCGGCCTGCCTTCCTGCCCTTCTTGTTCTTACCTGCCAGCAGAGCCGCGGCGGTAATGGCCAATCCCACGCCGGCCCCGATGAAGGCCAGCTTCGTGGGCAGCGTATCGACGGCGGCTGGGGGCACAAACTGCACGCCGTTTTCGTCGAGGCGGGCCGGTTGCTGCACGTAGCGGCCCCGGGTTGGCATCGGAAATTCGCGGGCCAGGGCGCTCAGGCCTTCCGTGGCTTCGACGCCCTGCATCACCGGGCCGTGGCCGCAGCCGATATGCTCGGGCCGTAGCGCCGCCAGCTTCTGCACCGACTCCCGCACCTCGGTCCAGTTGTAGTTGAATGGGGCTCCGGCCACGCTGATGCACGGCACCTGCATGAGCAGCGAGGGCACCGATTCGTGGTTGGCCGTGGCAAAAGCGTCGGCCCCGAGCAGGGTGCGGTCTTTTTCGCGGAACAGCGCAATCTGTCCCGGGGCGTGGCCCGGTACATGGATTACCTGCCAATCGGGCAGAAAAGGCGGGTCGGCGTCGGTGGTAGGCAGGGCCTGTACGATGTCGCTAAGCTGAAACGACTGGGGCGGGAAAAACCGCGCTACGAAGGCCAGTGTTCCGCCCCGCTCCACGGTGGGGTCGGCGGGTGGATACACCGCTTTGCCCGTCAGGAAAGGTAGCTCCAGCGGGTGAGCCAGCACCGGCACTTTCCAGTGCTCGGCCAGCTCGCGGGCATTGCCGGCGTGGTCCATGTGGCCGTGGGTCAGAATAATGGCCTCGGGATGGGTGCCGGGGTAGAACAGCTTGTTGGCGGCGGCAATGATGTCCTTGGCCGCGCCCGGCAGACCCGTATCAACCAGTACCCACTCACCGGGCCGGCCGGTTTCGACGAAGTACAGATTGACAAAGCGTTGAATAGTGAGCTGGTGAATACCAGGGGCTACTTGTTTCATGGAACAGGCGAATTGATTGGACGGAAAGAGGATTACGCATAATTCCAGCCGGAGGATAGGCTTGCCGGATTTTTTCGGTTGTAACGCTCGGGCTTCGTGCTGCCTTGGAAGAATATTTCCCAAGCTAAACAGCAGCGCCTGCCACAAAAAAAGCCTCCCGCGAAACGGGAGGCTTTCTTCATAGGCGAGGGGGTTGGCTTACAGGCCGCCCGTGGTGCCACCGGTCGAGCCCGTGCCGCCAGCCGTGCTGCCGCCGCCCGTGCTGCCACCAGCCGTGGTGCCGCCACCAGCGGTGGAACCGCCGCCAGCCGTCGAACCGCCCATGCCGCTGCCGGAAGTGCTACCACCAGCCGTGCTGCCGGTGCCGCCAGCGGTGCTGCCGCCGCCCGTCGAGCCCGTGGTGCCGCCGGTGCTACCTTCGGTGCTGCTGCCCGACATCGTGCCGGTGCCAGTACCAGCCGTAGTACCACCCGCGCCGCCGCTCATTGAGGTGTCGGCGCTCATGTCGGAATTAGCCCCAGCTTCCGAGCCAGCAGCATCCGACGAAGCGCCGGTGCCTTCAGTACCCGAGCCGCTGGTCGAGCCGCCGGCACCGCCTTCTGAGTTGTTGCCGCCGCAGGAGGCGAAAGTGAGCGAGGCCGCAGCCAGAGCGAAGAACAAGGTCTTTTTCATGATAGAATAAAGGTTTTGGTAAGGTGGAGTGGTTGAGACGAATTCCCCAAAACGGGGTATCGGAAGCTTTATACTGTGCTTCTACGGTTAGTAACCCGCTTTTATAAAATTTTTTTGATAATATATAATTAAGCTCATCTGTTTGAAGCGCTGATAAGACTATTCTAATGTTGAGCTTACTTCTGCAGTTAGTCTTGAGCTTCTGTTCCCCAAAGATGCACCGCCGGACTAGGCCGTAAAACCAATATTCGGTCCCGGTGAAATACTGCGCCGCCCCGCGCCGAAAATCCTATATTCGCCGCTCCACCCAATTTGCTAAACCGACTTGCCACCCATGTCCCAGCATCCTGCCACTACCGATACCCCCGAACTCAACCTCGAAGCCACTTCCGTTTCCGATGAGGCCAACCAGCAGCCTGCCACCCGGCCCATGTACTACGAGTACAAGCCCGAGGAAACCGTCAAAGCTCAGCACGGCCCGGAGCTGCGCTGCAAAACTTGGGAAGCCGAAGCGGCCCTGCGCATGCTCGAAAACAACCTGGACCCGGCCGTGAGCTTGGTGTATGATGAGCTGATTGTGTACGGGGGCGCCGGCCGCGCGGCCCGCAACTGGAAGGAGTACCAGACCATCGTTAAGACCCTCAAGAACTTGGAGCCCGACGAAACCATGCTGGTGCAGTCGGGCAAGGCCGTGGGCGTGCTGCGCACCTGGGCCCACGCCCCGCGCGTGCTCATTGCCAATAGCAACATCGTGCCCGCCTGGAGCACCCAGGAGTACTTCGACGAGCTGGATAAACTGGGTTTGATGATGTACGGGCAGATGACGGCCGGCTCCTGGATTTACATTGCCACCCAGGGCATTCTGCAGGGTACCTACGAAACCTTCGCCGCCGTGGCCGACAAGCACTTCGGCGGTACGCTGGCCGGTACCGTCACCATCACCGCCGGCCTAGGCGGCATGTCGGGCGCGCAGCCGCTGGCCGTGACCATGAACGACGGCGTGTGCCTGGTCATCGAGCCCATCGATGCCCGCGTGAAGCAGAAGGTGCAGGAAGGCTACCTCGACGAGCAGGCCCGCGACTTAAACCACGCCCTGGAGCTGTGCGAGCAGTACAAAGCCGAGCGCAAAGGCTGGAGCATCGGCCTGACCGGCAACGCCGCCACCGTGCTGCCTGAGCTGCTGGCCCGCGGCTACAAGGCCGACATCGTGACGGACCAGACCTCGGCCCACGACCTGATGGACTACATTCCCGAGGGCGACATTACGCAGGTGCTGGAGCTGCGCAAAAACAACCCCGAGGAGTTCAAGCGCCAGGCCCTGCAGTCCATCGTGAAGCACTGCCAGGCCATCATCGACATGCAGGCCGGCGGGGCCGTGGCCCTCGACTACGGCAACAACCTGCGCGGGCAGGCCGAAAAAGGCGGCCTGCAAGTGCGCGACGAAAACGGACAATTTCTCTACCCCGGCTTTGTACCCGGCTACATCCGCCCGCTGTTCTGCGAGGGCAAAGGCCCCTTCCGCTGGGCCGCCCTCAGCGGCGACCCTGCCGACATCCTGCGCATAGACCGGGCCCTGCTCGAAACCTTCCCCGACAACAAGATGCTGGCCCGCTGGATTGAGAAGGCCCAGGCCAAGGTGCCCTTCATCGGCTTGCCGGCCCGGGTGTGCTGGCTGGGCTACGGCGAGCGGGAAAAGTTCGGCCTGGTTATCAACGACCTCGTGGCCCGGGGCGAAGTCTCGGCCCCCATCGTTATCGGCCGTGACCACCTCGACTGCGGCTCGGTGGCCTCGCCCAACCGCGAAACCGAGGGCATGAAGGACGGCTCCGACGCCGTGGCCGACTGGCCCCTGCTCAACGCCCTGGCCAACACCGCCTCCGGCGCCGACTGGGTGAGCCTACACAACGGCGGCGGCGTGGGCATCGGCAACAGCACCCACTCCGGCATGGTGATAGTAGCGACAGGAACCCCTGAAAAAGCCGAGCGCCTGCGCCGCGTGCTCACCACCGACCCCGGTATGGGCGTCTTCCGTCACGCCGACGCGGGCTACGAGCTGGCCCAGCAGGTAGCCCAGGAGCGCGGGGTGCAGATTCCCGGGCAGCAATAGTCAGTGGGGGCGGGGCCTGGCTAGAAAGCTGATTCCCGCTCTATTTACTCTTTCATTTACCGTATTTACCACCTTACTCATTCCCGTGAAATACCTTTTCCTAGCTCCTGTATTGCTAAGTCTGGCTTCCTGCCAAAGTACCCCCAATGCGGACGTAGCTACTACTGAACCCGCCACTCCGGCCCCGGCTACTACCGAGCAGGCCTCACCCGCCTCAGCCGCTGCCGAGGCGGCCAACCCGGAGTACATTGAAGCCAATACGATTACCGTCAACGGGAAGGCGCGGGCCGAGCTGAGCACCAAGCTGCTGACCAGCCAAATGGGCCGCCCCGACAGCATTGCCAAGGGCGCCGTGGAGTGCGGTGGGGAGCTGGAAACCGCCGACAACACCAACGGCGACTTCTGGTACTATGGCAACACCACCTACGAGGTGGCCGGCGACCAGGCCATCCTTACTATCTTCGACGTGACGACGGGCAAGTTCCAGGGCCGGGTGGGCCAGCTCGTGCTCAACCAAAACACCACCCTGGAGGACGTCCGCCGCTACTACCCGGTATCGGCTAAGGAAGCCGACAAGCCCTCTACCAGCCAGCCGGGGGAAGTAATGAGTTTGGGCTACTCCTACAAAGGAGCCCCCATAGAAGGCGCTTTAAGCCTGATATTCAAGCAGGGCAAGCTGCAACGAGTAGAGTTTTTCTACCCTTGCTAAGACCAGGCCGCTACAAGTAGCTTCCAGTGCCGCCCCAAGTATCCGGGGCGGCGCTTTTTGTTTCTGAGAATAGGGTGACATTCGTCTCGAAACAGTAGCTTGCCATATTGACCCCGGCATGGGCGTCTTCTGACCTGCTGATGCGGGTTACTAGCTGGTCCAGCAAGTAGCCGAGGAATGCGGTGTGAAGATTCCGAGGTGGGGTAGTTTCTTAATATAAACTTGAAACTTTTCTCTTTGTAGCCTACCTCAATCTAATAATGAAAATTTTTAACAAAGGTGCTTTAATTACAGCAGCAAGGGTTGCGAAAAAACCCATAGCATTCTTGGTTGGTGCTCCTATATCTAACGAAAATGGTATTGGGGTTCCTGGTGTTAGTGAGATTCTTGACTGTATAAGGCAAGAAATTCTTGAAACAGCGGCCTGGGAGCTGGATAATTTTGAAGCGGAAATATCTGGAAAGTCTGGTAGCGATGCTTATCAAGCAGCTATGGTATGGGTGCAAGGGTATCTGCTTCAAGATGCTGTAAACAATGTTATTAGAAGGGCAGTTTTACAAGCTCGTAAACCAAAAAGCACGAAGGAGTTTAATGAGGATGGTGTTCCCGAGGATTGGGATATACCGTCAGGTATTCATCAATTAGCATGGCTTGTATGTCAATACAAGGAGCAATTTCCTGGCCCATTGATGACAACTAATTTTGATCCATTATTATCTCTTGCAGTTATTGCTAATGGAGGAAATCCTATTCTCCGTGTTATATTAACAGATGGTAATTTAACACACAATGTAAAGCAAGCAGGGCAAACTGAAGTAATACATTTGCACGGGTATTGGCGTGGAACGGATACAATGCATACGCCCGGTCAATTAACTGCGCCTCGTCCTCGGTTAAAGGAATCGCTCAAATCAATATTGCATAAGCATACACTTGTCGTAGTGGCATACGGCGGATGGGATGATATTTTTGCTGCTGCTTTAGCTGAAGCTGTTCAAGATAATGCTACAGATATTAATGTTTTATGGTGTTTCAGGGGTGATAATATCGAAGATATCCAGCGCAGTAACCCTGCTTTATTTTCTCGTATATCACCTCTTCTTATATCAGGTAGATTTAATGCTTATGGGGGCATAGATTGTCATGCTATATTTGAAGAAATAGCAGCTAATATAGCTAACTCAAAGAACTATAGCTCCGTTGCGCTCAATAATGAAAATGTTTCTCCGTTATTGGGTTGGCAACTGCTTACTCCTTTGTATTTAGATAGCCTTGATCAACTTACTTCCGAAGAGGCTGTTCGTTATTTCGATGGAGCTATTCCATCACTGAGGCATGCTGCTTCAAAAGATATACCTAAAAGGGGCGATGTTAAGAATATTGTCAGCTTTCTAGTAGAAGTCTCATCAACTAATGATAGAAGCTATCTTCAACTCATCAGAGCAGCAGGAGGAGAAGGTAAAACTACTATGTTGCTTCAGGTCGCTGTTGAAATAGTTCGCTCTGGCAAATGGAAGGTTATATGGAGAAATTCTTCTTCAGAAGGTTTGTCATTGTCTGATCTGGAAAAGCTGAATAAAGATCATCAGTGGCTTATAGTTGCTGATGATGCTGATAACATTGTCGATCAGCTTGCTGAAGCTGCGAATCGCATACATGAATTGGGGTTGACACACATTCATTTTCTATTAGCTGCTCGAGACGTAGATTGGCGAAGTGCCAAAGGAGATAAAAAGCCCTGGGGCAATGGCTTACTAGAAAGCCAGATTGTTTCTTGCGAAGTATCAGCTCTGATGATGCTAAACTAATAGTTAAAGCTTGGGGTAAATTTGGTCCTGCTGGTTTAAGAGCCTTGTCATCAATTAGTAAGGTGCCAGAAAGAGCGTTGAGGTTAATAGATGCAGTGTGGGATGAAGCAAAAGAGCAAGGAGGGTTGCCATGGATCAAACAATATGATGGTTCATTTTTTGGCGGGCTGCTCGCAGTAAGGTTTGGGGATAATGGGTTACGAAGTCACGTACTTGAGTTCTTAAAAAGACTTGACGGAATAGCAATAGAAGATAGTACAAACTCAAGTACACTCTTAGATGCTTTGCTTTATATTGCAGCATGTCATGGAACAAATGTATCTGGGTTAGACGGCAGAGTACTTGCTGATTTAGTTGGAGTACCACGCGATTGGGTACAAAGCCGAGTTGTACGGCCCTTAGGAGCCGAGGCAGGTACTGTAGACAGTGGTGGGCATGTCTTTACGCGCCACAGTAGAGTAGCTGCTGCCATTATCGTGGAAGCCGAAAATTCCTTAAGCCGAGACTTCGCAGAAGTTTGGTCACGTTTAGTGCGCCAGACAGCTGAGGCTGGCCGTGATGTATACTATGATAGTAGATCATACGGCGTAATTCTGAATGCAGGACCACGTATATTAACAGGATTGCCCTCAGAACTTGCTGAAAATCGGCGTGAGAGTATAGCTATAGCTGCAGCTAGAGCGGCTATGGAATATGATCAGGAGCGTCTGATTCCTATAACAACTCTAGGCAAAACGTATAGATTGGCTAAAGAGTATGAACAGGCAATTAGTTTGTTTAGAGAGAAATATAAATATATTTCAGATAAGATGGATTACATAAGCCATGTAAGAAGCTTCTTTCATGAGTGGAGTATTTCGGAGAGCGAGGAAAGTACCGATCGTGAAAAAGTGTTAAATGGGGCCGCTCTCTTAGGTTTTTCAATATCAGATTCATTAAATCCATCATCTATAACCGATGATGACATAAAAATGGTTTGTTCAAGTCTTGCTAGCACGTTTATCAAATTGGCAAGAGTAAAGGGTTCTGTCATTGATGCTTATGCTAAAGGTACTAGGTCTGCAAGTTATTTAGCTTATAACGTCGGAGTTGATAAAGAAGGGTTAGCGTACTACGAACGTCATGAACGTATTTCTAATGAAATTGGTGTTCCCACCCCAGTAGATTATAGAGAAGCAATTGATTGGTTGCATTCTGGAATACGTGAAGTAGGCCTAGAAGTAAAGAGTTCGGTGGTAATAGACATAACTAAACCATTAGAGTTGTCGTTTTTACACCTTTCTACTGTTGTAGGTACTTGTTTAAGTACATAATTTTTGATAACTGTATTTAGTTGTAATAATATCGGCGCTCATAATTAATATGAGCTTTCAACACCTATTGGTCTTTAGAAAAGGTTTGCCGCCCGAGGAAACTCGGGCGGCGTTGTTCGTTCTAACAGAATCCGTACCGGCCCCATCCACCCCAGAAACTCCGGACACCCCGCCACAACCGTTCCGGGGCGCCCGAGAAACTTCGGGTGGCCCGCCACACCTGTACCGGGCCGACCTAGAAACTTCGGGTGGTCCGGCACAGGTGTGGCAGGGCGTCCTAGAAACTTGGGGCGGTCCGGAACGACTGTGGGGAGGCACCCGAGAAAGGTAGGATGGTCCGGAACGACTGTGGCGGGGCATCCGAGAAACTTCGGGTGGTCCGGCACAGGTGTGGCGGAGAATTCCAGGTTTTCGGGGTTGGAAAACTCAACGATAAATGGTAGCTAGAAGAAAGTTTTTCTACCCCTAACTATCTTTTTATGTTGTCGTTCGACAAAATTTTTGGTGACTGGTTCGCCGACGAAGTCATCAGCAACCAGGACCTGGAAGCGGGTACCCGGGACCACCTAGACCGCCTGCGCAAGGGCAACGAGGCCGGGCGCTTCGATGCCCTGCTAACTGCCACCGAGGCCCGCTTTACGGCCTACTTCGGCTACCGCAGCGACGCTAGTACCGGCCACAGCGCCGGCAAGGGGCACACGCTGACGCTGGAGGGGGCCCGCGAGAACCTGCGCAAGTGGCTCACGACCGACGGGCGCGAGTACGTTAAGTATAAAATCAAGGACGAAGCCCTGCGCCTGCGGTTCTATCCGAACGGGGCTTCCGAGTACCACCAAGCCGACTACCCCGAGTGGCCGGGCCTGCTGGAGCGCTACGATAAGGCCCTGGATGAGCTGGGTAGTAAGTTCGAAGCCGACTTCAAGGCCACCTACACCCAGCACCGCGACGCACTGCTGGCCGCCCTGAAGGAGCAGACCGGGCAGAAGAAGGCCCAGGCCGACGCCCGCGTGGGCACCCGCGCCGAGCGCGACCTGCTCACCAAGCAGCTCTCGCGCAACGCCCGCACCCTGGGCCTGGTCTTCGATGAGCACCCCGGGCAGGCCGCTACTTACTTCGATAAGAAGTACTTCAACCAGCACCGCCCCGCCGCCGTGGCCTCCGAAGCCAAGTCGGGCGCGTTGGGGCTGAACTAACCCGGCGGCCGTTGCCGCTCCTGCTGCTATCCTATTGCTATCCGGTGCCCGGTTTCCCAGAGTGGAGGCCGGGCGCTTGCATGAAAGGGCCGGCCGGGCTGCCCGGTACGTAGCCGCTCAAAAACAGACCTCGGCTACCCACGGCGGCACGGGGCCGCCGCGCAGCTCCTACGCTTGCGGCGGCTTGCCCAGCTTCGCCCGAATCCGGCTGAGGGAGGGCTGCTGAATGCCCAGATACGACGCAATGTGTCCCAGCGACACCCGTTGCGTGATGCCCGGAAACTGCTGGAGCAGGGTTAAGTAGCGCTGCTCGGCACTTTGAAACAGTAGCCCTTCGCCCTTGGCCTGCTGTAGCACCAGATACTGCTCGGCCAGGAGGCGGCCAAACCGTTCCCAGCCATGAGCCTGGGCGTAGAGCCCGTGCAGTTGCTCTATCCCAATTACCAGCAGCTCCGCGTCTTCCAACGCCGCGATGTAGTAGGGGCAAGCCTCCTGGGTGAGCAGGCTTTTGAGCGAGGTGATAAAGGCCCCTTCGGGCACAAAGGCAATGGTGTGCTCGGTTTGCGTCGCCGGATCGACATAATACACCCGGAACAGGCCCTTCACGATGAACCCCACGGAGCGGCATACCGCATTGCGGTAGTTGAAAAACTCATTTTTGGCAATGGTGCGGGCTGTCCAGCTCGGCATCGCCAAGCGCAGGTCGTCATCGGATAAGTGCGCAAAGGCGCGCAGCTGCTGAACCAGCAGCTCCTGGGACGAAGCATCGGGAGAATTCATACGAAACCGGGAAGTAAGACGCCTGCGAAACTACTGCATTCTGGTGGCTACGGTCGGTGCCCGGCCTACGGTGGCTGAGGAAGTGACCCTGGGCCAACGGCTGGTTCGCGCTTTTTAACCTAGGTGAAAAGCTGGGCTCCTTGCCGTTGGCACCTTTGCCCCGTCATCTAGCCCCGGTCAATAGCCCGGTAGCTACAGACGTTCACCGCTCACTTTTTCCCTCAACTGCCATGTCTAGTCTTGCTGCTTCCACCGTTCCGGCCCCCGTTCGTACCGCCCACGCACTCCGTTCCCTGTACTTCGTCAGGGCCGCTTTCTCCCTGAGTTGGGTTGGGCTTATGCTGCTGGGGCGAAATCCTCGCCTACACTCACGGCCACCTTACTGCTGCTGTATCCGGCCTGGGACGTGCTGGCTACCTTCGGGGATATCCGGGCCAACCGCGGCACTGGTTCGCTGCTGCCCCAGTACGTCAACATCGGCGTGGGCAGCGTCACGACACTGGCCGTCGGCCTGGCCCTGCGTAGTGGCGTTCCGGCGGTACTCATCGTGTACGGCGTGTGGGCCGCGCTGACCGGGGTCATTCAGCTGTTGCTGGGTCTGCGGCGGCGGCAGTTGGGCGGGCAATGGCCGATGATCCTGAGCGGCGGGCAGTCGGTACTGGCGGGCGTGTCGTTTGTGGCTATGGCCCATGCCCCCAAGATGGGGGTAGCCAATCTGGCCGGCTACGCGGCGTTCGGGGCGTTTTACTTTTTGTTGGCCGCCCTGCGCCTCCGGAAAGCCACTCAGCCTCAGCCGTAAGGGTGCCTACTACCGGCAACTAGCGGCTGAGAAAAAGCAAAATGCCTGCCTTGGCTGTTTACCCCACCACGGCGGCGCAGTGCCGCCGCGCAAACCACGCAACCTTTCCCGAGTATGAACATTGGAATCATTGGCGCCGGCTTCATCGGCAGCGCCCTGGCCGTGCGCCTCACCAGCCTGGGCCATACCGTCTACATTGCCAACTCCCGCGGCCCCGAAACCCTGACGGACCTGGCCCAGAAAACCGGCGCTACGCCCGTGACGGCCCAGGAAGCGGCCCAGCGCGGCACCGACCTTATCGTGGTGACCATTCCGCTGGAAAAAATCCCCGAGCTGCCCAAAGACCTGCTGGCGAACGTGCCGGCCGAGGTGCCCGTCATCGATACGAGCAACTACTACCCGCTGCTGCGCGACGGCCATATCCCCGAGCTGGAAACCGGCGACCTGACCGAAAGCGGCTGGGTACAGCAGCACCTGGGCCGCCCCGTGGTGAAGGTGTTCAACAACATCTTCGCTGCCCACCTCGAAAACAACGGCAAACCAGCCGGCACTCCCGGCCGCATTGCCTTGCCCGTAGCCTCCGACGATGCTGCCGCCAAGCAGAAAGTAATGGCCCTGGTAGAGGAACTGGGCTTCGACGCTCTCGACGGCGGCACGATGCGCGAGTCGTGGCGGCAGCAGCCCGGCGGCCCCATTTACTGCAACGACCTGCCCGCCGACCAGGTGCAGCAGCACCTGGCTAGCCTCGGCACCGAGCGCACGCCGGAGCAGCACGCCGAGTTCCTGGCCAACCAGGCCAAGCAGGAGCAGGCCATGCAGGCTCAGGGCATCAAGCTGAAGTAGCCGGCCAACGCCGCCGAAATGGCTGCTGCATTAGGAATCAGCGGCCCACCAACACAACGCCGCCCGGGGAAACCTGGGCGGCGTTGTCGTTTCAGCGGGGGAGGTCCGGCCGGGGCCCGCCCTAGTCCGGTAGTTTGCTATATTGGGCTTCGGCTGAATGCGCGGATAAGCGGCTATAACTTACGTACCCGTCATTCGCAACGGCTGCCGCTTTCAGCACCAATACAAGGTTGCCCTGAAGTAAATAGCGCCGGCAAGCCCCTGGCGCCGCCCTTCGTATCCTGCCCGCCTGCCTTACCCTGCCACCTCCGAACTTCCTGTCCATGCTGCCCACGCCCGTTGCTGCTCCCGCTGCCGTTCTGCCCCGCTCGGCCACTCCCCGCGTGCGGGCCCTGGACATTGTGCGGGGGCTGGTTATGGTCATCATGGCCCTCGACCATACCCGCGACTTTTGGGGCGCCACACCCGTGCGGCCCGAAGACGTAACCCAGGCCTCGGCGCTACTGTTCTTCACCCGCTGGATTACCCACTTCTGCGCGCCTACGTTCGTGTTTTTGTCGGGGTGCAGCGTCTACTTGTACGCCCAGAAGCGGGCCGACCGGTCCGCCGTCAGCCGCTTTCTGCTCACCCGGGGCCTGTGGCTGATTCTGCTCGAAATAGTGCTGCTCACCTTCATTCTGACCTGGAGCCACGACCTGATTTTGCTGCTGGTTATCTGGGTAATCGGGGCCGGGATGGTGCTGCTGGCGGGCCTGCTCTGGCTGCCCCGTTGGGTGCTGGCGGCCCTCACGTTCATTATCCTGGCCGGACACAATCTAGTGCCGAATATCAACGTCACGACGGCGGCCGACGCTGGGCGGGCCTTGCTGTGCAACGGGCCGTTTGCGGTGCCGGTGCTGGGCCGCACTGTGCTGGTGGGGTATTCGTTGGGCCCCTGGCTGGGGGTACTGCTGGCCGGCTACCTGGCCGGGCCCTGGTTTCAGCTGCCGCTGCCCGAGCGCAACCGGCGCCTGCGCTGGGCCGGGGTGGTCCTGCTGGGGCTGTTTGTCGTGCTGCGCTTCACCAACTGGTACGGCGACCCGGTCCCCTGGAGCGTGCAGCCCTCGGGGCCGCTGCACACGGTGCTGTCTTTTCTGAACGTGACTAAGTCGCCGCCGTCCCTGCTCTTTGTGAGTCTTACCCTAGGCGTGGCGCTGCTGGTAATGAGCCAGGTAGAAACGGCCACCGGCCGGCTCAGCGAAGTGCTGCGCACCTTCGGGCAAGTACCGTTCTTTTATTACCTGCTGCACTTCGCCCTTATCAGCAGCGCCGCCTGGGTCTGGACGATGCTCACCTTTGGCCGGGCGGTAAACTTCGCCTTTGTCTCGGCCAAGGACTGGCCCCCGGCCTACGTGCCTAATCTGGGGCGGGTCTATCTGGTATGGGTTCTGGTAGTGCTGGCCATGTACTGGCCCTGCCGCTGGTACCAGCGCTTCAAGCAGCAGCACACCTACTGGTGGCTGTCGTACCTGTAAGCGGACTTGTTCGCTGTTGGAAAGCAAACGGGCTCAGTCTGGTTCCTGCATCCGGCTATGGGCAGATCCAGCCTAGCAGCCTAGAGCCTTTTTTATTTCCGCCTCTTATAGCTTCTCCCCGCAGCGCCAGCAGTACTCGGCGTCGTCGCGGTGGCCCTGGGCCTGGCACACGTGGCACACCGCCTGCTTGTAGGCGGGCCGGCCAGAGGCGGGCTGCGCCATTTGGGCCGAAACGATGCCCGTGGGCACGGCAATAATGGCGTAGCCCATAATCATCAGCACCGAGGCCAGGGTCTGGCCCAGCACCGTGGAAGGGGAGATGTCGCCGTAGCCCACCGTCGTCATGGTCACGATGGCCCAGTAAATGCTTTTGGGGATACTGGTGAAGCCGTTCTGGCCGCCTTCCACCACGTACATCAAGGTGCCTACCACCACGGCCAGGGTGATGACCGAGCTCAGAAACACCAGAATCTTGAAGCGGCTGGCCCGGAGCGCACTCAGGATAAACTCGCCTTCGCCGATAAACTGCCCCAGCTTGAAGATACGAAACACCCGCAGCAGCCGCAGCGTCCGAATCACGAGCAGGTAGCGGCTACCGGCCAGCACCAGGGCCGCCAGCGTGGGCACGATGGCCAGAAAGTCGATGATGCCCAGCCAGCTCAGGGCGTAGTTGAGCGGGCGGCGCACCACCAGCAGGCGCATCAGGTATTCGAGCAGGAAGAGGCCGGTAAAGAACCATTCCACGGCCCGCAAAGCCGGGCCGTAGCGGGCATTGATGCTGGTTACGCTTTCGAGCATCACGGCCACCACGCTTAGCACAATGGCTACCAGCAGGGCAATGTCGAAGAGCTGCCCGGCCCGGGTATCCGATTCGAAAATGACGCGGTAAGCCTTTTGTTGCCAGGAAGAAGCGTTGGCGCGGGGGCGAATATCCATAGAGCAGCAGGTCCCGGCCGGTCTCTGTCAAGGCCGGGTGGGTATAGTACCGCTTACGCAAAAGCCGTGTTATAAGCCGAACCGGCCTCCCTATCTGCCTCAACGCTTACCCTCCTGCATGTCCGGCAGCGGCCGTACCTTGCAAGGCGTATGCAACAGTCCCTGCTTCACCGGATCAGCGCTTTTTTGGCGGAAAACGAGCTATTTTGGGGCACCCCTGCTAGGCCCGAGCAACTGGCCGACGCCGAAGTGCAGCTTCAACTCGACCCGGACTACCGGGAGTTCCTTGCCCTGTTCGGCGCCAGCTATGTGGGCGTGCCGGTATATGGGTTCAACGCCTGCCCGATGCTACCCGATACCACCGTCATCCAACTCACCCTGGAGTTTCGAAAAGCCTATGCCGTAGACGCCCGCTGGCCCATCCTGGCTCAGAGCTGCGTACTAACCACGACGGGCAGCGGCGACCCGGTTATTCTGGACCCCGCCGGCAAAGTCCGGGTGTACTACCACGATAGTCACGAAGAAGAAACGCTGGCCGACTCCTTTGCCGACTTCATCGAGCAGCACCTTCCTACTGCGGACACGGATTTCTGAATGCGCTGGCCTTCCCCTTGTTCTTTCTACAACCCCCGTTTCGCCACGCCTTCCTTGGTAATCTTCACCGGCTGGATACGGCCCTGGGCGTCGAAATACAGTCGGTCGATGCAGGTGACGCGGTGGTTCATGTCGGTTTCGCCCAGGGGCCGGCGGTGATACACGATGTACCACTCCTCCGTGCCCGGCACCTGAATAACGGAGTGGTGGCCGGCCCCGGTGGCCACTTGGGGGTCCTGCTCCAAAATCTTGCCCACCCGCTGAAACGGGCCCAGGGGCGAGTCGGCCACGGCGTAGGCTACGGAGTAGTCGGGCCCGGCCCAGCCGCCCTCGCTCCACATAAAGTAGTACTTGCCCGCGCGCCGAAACATGATGGGGCCCTCCACGTAGTTCTGGGGCGTAATTTCCTTGAACGTCTGCCCGTCGGGGAAGGGGAGAAAGCCGGTAAAATCGGGCTTGAGCCGGGCAATATTGCAGTGCGACCAGCCCCCGTAAATCAGGTAGTACTGCCCGTCCTGGTCCCGGAATACGAACTGGTCGATGGGCTGGGCTCCGTTGTGAATAGTACCAACTAGGGGCTTGCCTAGGTAATCCCGGAAGGGGCCCTCGGGCCGGTCGGCCACGGCCACCCCGATGCCGCCCACTTCGCCCTCGTGCACGTCGTTAGCCCCAAAAAAGAGGAAGTACTGCTTGTCCTTCTGCACCACGGCCGGGGCCCACATGGCGCGGCGGGCCCACTTGATGCTGGTCGTATCGACGATGCGCGGGTGCTTGGTCCAGTGCACTAAGTCGGGCGAGGAAAAGGCATCCATAAACACCTGCTGGTCAAACGGGGCCGAGTACGTGGGATATACCCAGTACTGCTTGCCGAAAATAACCGCCTCCGGATCGGCATACCAGCCGGGAAAAACCGGGTTGCCAGCCGCGGCCCGCGTCACGGAAGCTTTCATCTTGGCAGCAGGTGGGGCGGTCTGGGCAAAAGCTGCTTGCACGAATAGCAGGCCGGGCAAAACACCCAGGAGCAGGAGGTTTTTCATGCCTGCATAATACACGTAAATTCTCAGTAGTGGTAGGGCCTTTGTATCGCGCCAGACCAAGGGGGCAAACCCCTAAATTACGGGCCGACTTAGTTGATTGCCGCCCGACTTGGGTAGTTTTAACCCCCCGCTGGCCCACGCCGGGCCGTGCAAGTAACCTCCTTGCTTCCTAGGCTATGAAACCTGAACTCCAAGACCTGCCCCTCATCGACAACAGCGGCAGCCACCGCTTTGAGCTGACCGTCAGCCATTCCACCGCATTTATGGAGTACGGCGACCGGGAAGGGGCCCTGGCCTTGTTCCATACTGAAGTGCCGGGGCAGCTGGAAGGGCAGGGGGTAGGCACGGCCCTGGTGGAAAAGGTCCTGGCCGAAATCGAGCGGCGGCAGCGGCAGCTGATTCCGTTGTGCCCCTTCGTGACCAGCTACCTCAAGCGCCACCCCCAGTGGCAGCGGCTGGTGGCCCCGGCCTACCAGCGCTGGTTTCAGCCGGCCCCACAGCCGTAAGGCGGGCCAGTTGCGGCCGCAGACAATGGCGGACCCGGTTTTCGCGTTGGGCTCTTATCTACTGCTTACTTCCCGTTATGTATATGCCTAAAGTGTTTCTGGCGTCCCTGTTGCTGTTGGCCCCGGCCGCTGTCTTCGCCCAAACCGACTGCGCCAAGCCCGTGGTGCAACTGCTGCGCAGCGGTCAGCCCCTGCCCGCTACGGCTATTGCTTTGCCGGCTGCCGCCACGTTGCGCGTAGCGCCTGATGCGGGCTGCCCGGCCCAGGCCTACCGGTTTCGCCACGCGGAAGTCACGTTGGTGCGCAACGGCCGGCCAGTACTACCCATTCTGCTCGTCGAAAAGCCGCAAGCCGACCTGCGGCCCTTCCTGAACTACTACCAGACCGGCGACCAGCTGCGCGTGTTCATTGCCTACCAGAACGTGGCTACAGTAGCTGCCGACGGTACGCTCACGCCGTTGCTGCCCGCCAAAGACGCCCAGCGTCAGCCCGGGCAGCTCGACCTGCGCGCCGGCGAATCCAAGGGTATCAGCCTCTATTTGCCTTTGACCAAGCCTTAAGCGAGGCCGGTTCTGGTAGCGTTACCGCCCGTCTCAGGGCAGTACGGTTGGCTCAGGCCGCAGGGCTGCTCAGCGGCCGGTGGTGCTGATACGGGAAATTATATTGGGGCCAGCTAATATTGCAGCCACACTATTTACCCCGCCCGATGCGCCCAGCCGTCAAATTCTATCATTACTGGACTGGCTTGGTCTTAGCCGGCTTCATCCTGGTGCACTTGGCTAATCATTTGGTAGCGCTCTGGAGCGTGCCCGCCCACCAGGCGACGATGGCCGCCCTGCGCCAGGTGTACCGCCACCCCGTGGTCGAAGCCGGTTTGCTGCTGGCCGTCGGGGCGCAGATTTTCACGGGCCTACGCCTGGTTTGGCAGGGTCGAAAGCAGCCGCCCCGACCGTTGGCGGGCCGGGTTCAGGTCTTCTCCGGGTTGTACCTCGCCTTTTTCCTGCTGGTGCATACCAGTGCCGTGCTCACCGGGCGGGCCTGGTTTGGGCTCGATACCAACCTGTATTTCGCAGCGGCCGGCATCAATACCTTTCCGTTTAGCCTCTTTTTTGTCCCGTATTACTTTCTGGCCGTGGCTGCCGTTTTCCTCCACCTTGCCAGCGTGCATTACCAGAAAGGAACCCGGCTTTGGGGGGAAGCCAGGGCGCGGCGGCAGGCTTGGGGCCTGGGCAGTACGGGGCTGGTGGTGGCTCTGCTTATTCTGCTGGCCATGACCAACCGCCTGCAAGGCCTGCCGATTCCGCCTCCGTATCTGCAGCCGTTGGGAAAATAAGCTTGGTGGTTTCCGAGTTGAGGGTGATTTGCCAAACTAGTCGTTACTTCCCGCCATCTGCTACCTGCTGCTGATGAAAAACCTTTTCTCCGCCCGTGCCGCTGCCATTGGCATCCTGGTCATTCTGAGCCTGGTTGTAGTGTTCCACCTGCTGGTGCTCACCGGCGTCATTCCTTACGGCATCGTGTGGGGCGGCCGGCTGACCAGCCATGAGCAGATGCTCCGGTTCGAAACCGTATCCATTACCCTGAACCTGCTGATGCTGGCCGTGGTGGGCGTCGTGGCGGGGTGGCTACGGCTGCGCGTTAGCTGGGGCCTGCTCAAAGCGGCGCTGTGGCTGATGACAGGCCTGTTCTTGCTGAACACGCTGGGCAACCTCATGGCCCAAACCAACCTGGAGCGCCTGGTTTTTACTCCTCTTACGCTGCTGCTGGCCCTGGGGAGCTTACGGTTGGCCATCAGCAAACCGCGCCTGACCACTCCGGCGGCCCCGGTTGATTTCCGTTAATTTCTTCTTACCACCGAGTTGTATGCCGTTCGTCGCGCTGCTTGTTTTGCTAGTATTAAGTGCCTGCTCGGCGCCCGAGCGGGAGCCGCAGCAAGCCCTGGCCGTGCCGGTCGGGTTTGTACCGCGCACGGTCAGCTTTGTAGCCCGGCCCAAGCTGCTCTCACCCACGGGCACGCTCACCCTGCACGTGCCAGCCCGCTACGATACCCTGCTCACCTGGCTCGACCAGGCCGATACGCCGATGGGCGACAAAGCCAAATACCGCTTTGTGGGCGCCAGCGGGTGCTTATTGCAGGAAAGCGGCTTCTACAAAGCGGGCACCGTGTGCCAGGACACCCTCGACCGGCTGACCATTATCACTCAAATGACTAGCAGCGCGGCGGAAAGCCTGACGACGGTGGCCCGCCGAATCGAGCACATGGATGAAGTCAGCCGGGGCCTCGACCTCGCGCCCACGGTCTGGAAGGCGAAAAAGCTGCTGGCTGTCCATGGGCGCACGTTTTCCGTGGTTGAATCCTTCGGCGGCAGTACGATGGTAGCCACGCCCTACGAGCAGGTTAGGGCCGTGACCGTGCTGCAAAGTGCCGGGTATAACTGGGAAGTTACCTTGCTGTTCGAATGCAAGCAGCGGAATTGCCAAAATCTGGCCCGGGAAGCCTACCAGACCCTGCAATCCGTGCGCCTCGATACGGCCGCCCGGCGCTAAGCCGACAGAAAGGTCGTAGCTGCGCCCGAATACGTGAGGGTAAGCTGGTGCATGGCCCGGGTGCAGGCCACGTAAAGCATGCTCTTATCAACCTCCGTTCGGTAGTTACGGGCTGAGGCAAAGGGCACGATAACCTCATCAAACTCCAAGCCCTTGGCCAGGTGGGCCGTGGTAATGATGATGCCTTCCTTGAACGTCGTGGACTCGGGCGTCAGCAAGTAGATTCCGGGAGCCTGGAGCGCCTCGTGTACCCGCGCGGCCTGCCGCAGGGTTTTGCAGATAATGCCCAGGGAGTGGTTGCCGGAGCTTTTAAACGCCGTAATCAGCTCCCGGATGGCGGCCAGCTCCTCGTCCTGGCTGTTACAGGGCCGTACTGCCGGCTCCTGCCCGTGCCGCTCCAGCGGGATAACGTCGGGGTTGGGGGCAATGCGCTGGGCAAAGCGGGTAATTTCCAGCGTGGAGCGGTAGCTGCGGAAAAGCTGGACCACATCGGCCTGCGGAAACACCCGCTCAATGGTTTCGGCCGAGGAGGCGCTGTAGGGGTTCACCGTCTGGCTGACATCACCCAGAATGGTTTTGCGGCACCGGAACAGGCGCGATAATACCGCGTACTGCACCGGGGTATAGTCCTGCATTTCATCCACCAGCAGGTGCTTTACCTGGTCGTAGGCGCTGATGCCTTCCAGGCGCAGGCGCAAATAAATCAGGGCGAAGACGTCGGCGTACTCCAAGTGCAGGCGGTGGTCGAGCTTGAGCAGTTCGGGCCTCTCAATCCAGCGGTAAAAGTCCCGGTAGAGGTCCAGCACGTTATTCTGCTTGAACATGCGCGGAATTCCTTCCCCGATGGCGGCTTTCTCCTGCCCGGTCAGCTTGCGGCGCACGGCGTCGCGCACGTAGGCCCGCACGTCTTCGGCCACCTGAGCAAACCGCTTCAGCAGCGGCACGCGGTGGTAGGTCTTGAACTTGTCCAGAATCAGCTGCCGTGGTACAACGATGTTGCCGACCCGCAGGTCGGTGACGGCGAAGTAGGTATTCTCGATGTGGAGCAGGTACTGGTTGAGCTTGCTCAGGAACTCAAACGACGATTTAAACCGGATTCGCTCGATGAAGGCCGCCTCGTGGTGCTCCAGCAGGGCCGACACCTGCTCGAAGAACGTCTGGAAGGTGTAGCGGTTGTCGAGCAGGTCGGCGGCCAGCTCCTCCATGCCCATCTCGGGAATGTGCTCTTCCCCGAGCTCGGGCAGCACGTTCGAGATATAGTCGGCAAACACCTTGTTGGGCGAAATAATCAGGATGTCTTTGGCCGCAATGGTTTCCCGGTAGCGGTACAGCAAAAACGCAATGCGGTGCAGGGCAATAGAGGTTTTGCCCGAACCGGCCACGCCCTGAATGACCATCACCAGGGCTTCCTCGTTGCGAATCACCGCGTTCTGGTCGCGCTGAATGGTGGCGACAATGTTCTTCATCTTGTCGTCCGAGGACTTGGCCAGCTCGCGCTGCAGCACGTCGTCGTGAATGTTCACGTCGTTTTCGAGCATGAACTCCAGCCGCCCGTCCCGGATTTTGTACTGCCGCTTCCGCTCAATAGTACCCTTGACCGTGCCGGAGGGCGTGGTGTAAAAGGCGTCGCCCAGCTCAAAATCGTAGAACATGGAGGAAATCGGGGCCCGCCAGTCGTAAATCAGGCTTTGGTGCTGCTGCACGTCGGTGAAGGAGTGCACACCGATGTACACCGGCGTAGCGGCCTTGTTCGGGGCGGCAAAGTCGATGCGGCCGAAGTAGGGCGACTGGGCCAGCTTGAGCAGCTTGCGCTTGCGGGCCACGGCGGCTTCGCCCGTAAAGGCCATGCGGTTGATGGATTGGCCGGCGGCTACCATGTCCGCGTCGTCCATGCCCGACTGATGCTCGTGGATATACTGCTTTTTCTGGCGGAGCTCGTCGGAAAACTGCCTAACCGAGTCGTCTACCCACTTCACCGCCAAGGTCAGCTTCTCTTTAATCTCCTCCAGGTATTCCCGTTCTTCTCGTTCCGTTGCGTTCATTGCGTGCGCTCTTGCCTAATAGGCCCCAAAGGTCCGGCAAATTCTGGTCAGTTGAAGAATCGGGCAGCTGTTAGCAAAAATAGTGGCCATCCGCTCCAGGGCCCAGCAGTGCAGTAAAGTTGCCTGGCCTTGCCATTCCCTTGGTTCTGCGCCGGGCCGGCATCCGGATCAGGAGTGCTGAACGATGGCAAAATAGAGCGGCATGCCCACGGTGATATTGAAGGGAAACGTAACGCCCAGCGCCATGGGCAGGTACAGACCGGGGTCGGCTTTGGGCGCGGCCAAGCGCATGGCGGCTGGCACGGCTATGTAAGAAGCACTGGCCGCCAGAATAGCAAAGATGAAGCGGTTGCCCTCGCTCGGGGTAATCCAGTGGCTGGCCGCGGCCACGAGGGAGCCGTTGAGCAGGGGCATAAGCAGGGCAAAGGCCGTCACGAAGCGCCCATAGTGGCGAAAAGCCGTGAAGCGCCGGGCCGTGACCATGCCCATTTCGAGCAGGAAAATAGCCAGAAACCCCTTGAAGATGTCGGTGGTAAAGGGCTTGATGCCATCGGCCTGCTTGGTGTCGGCAATCAGGCCGATGATGAGGCTGCCCAGCACCATCAGGACGCTGCCGTTTGTAAAGGAGTGCTGCACGATGGAGCCCAGGCTGGGGCGGGCCGCTGCCGAATCGGCTTCGTAGCGTTGCATCAGGATAACCCCCACAATAATAGCGGGTGCCTCCATCAGGGCCATTACCGCCACCATGTGCCCGCCGAAAGTCAGCTGCTGGGCTTCCAGAAACGACACGGCCGACACAAACGTGACGGCACTGACCGAGCCGTAGGCGGCGGCCACCGCCCCGGCATCGGCCACGCTCAGCCGGCGTTTGAGCACGAAAAAGGTGTAGAGCGGAATCAGGGCCGCCACCACTAGGCCAAAACCCAGCGAGTAGAGAATTTCCTGGCTAAACGCACTGTGGGCCAGCTCTTGTCCGCCTTTAAAGCCAATGGCGAAAAGCAGGTACAGAGAAATGAACTTGACCGTGGTGGGCGGAATCTCCAGGTCACTTTTCACCAGCGTGGCGATAATGCCGAGCACGAAGAAAAGCAGGGTCGGGTTAGTCAGGTTGGAGAGCAGTACGTGGGTATCCATGTAGACAGGGAAAAAGGAAGGCTTGGAGGATGGGGCCGGGGCATAGTCGGCCAGGCCTAGCCAGCAAGAGCTGCCGGAAGGCTTGGGACGCGTCGTAATGCGGGCTTTAGCTAACTGAATAAGTTGGCAGCAGTGGCTGCCGATTGGCCGTGGCGGGCATACTGCGCGGGGCCGCCGCGGCCAATGATGCGCCGGAGAAGAAGCGGAATTTGGAGTTGCACGCGCGGCGGGCGGCAGGCAAAGTTTTGGCTAAAATGGGTAAACAGGGGCTACTATATGCATTCGGTTACATCAACCAGCTTCACCACCGGCAGGCCGCCGACCAGCAGCCTACCCCCGGTATGCTAAAAGCCATAACCACTACTAGGAAGGACCTCCGCGCCTCGCTGCTCACAACCCCCAATGACGTACTGCCCGCGCTAGGGCAGCGGCGGGCTGCATGCCGCCTAAGCCAGAGAAGCAAAAGCGAGCTGCTCCAGAAAGGCGTAGATCGTATTGCTGGCTGCCTCGCGGGCCGGCGCATCGGTTAGGGAGGGCAGGTGCTGGGCGAAAAACAGCTGCTTGCGCGACGACTCCAGCAGGGTGCTGACCAGCGCGTGCGGGTAGGCATAGGTGGGGTTGATTTCCTGCACTACGGCCACAATGCCGGCTGCCAGCTGCTTGTATTCCCGAAACAGCCCTTCGCGGTTGTCGTCGTCCACGTCGCGGGTGAGGTAAGACTTGGAGGCCTCGTGCACCACGATGCGGTAGAGGGCGGCCTCGTCGAGCTGGCTGGTTGCCGGGTCGTCTTGGTAGGCCCGGGTGAGAATGCCCAGAATCAGGCGCAGCCGCTCCCGGGCGTCGGGCACGTTGTGGGTGTGAAACCGAATCTGGTAGCGCAACCAGGCCCAGTACCAGCTTACCAGATACACCAGCAGCCGGTGCTTATTCTCGAAATACCGGTAGAGCGAGGCCTCCGTGGACTCCATCCGCTGGGCCAGCTTCTTGAAGGTAAATTGCTCAAAACCGATTTCGTCAATCAGCAGCACGCTTTCAGCCACTAGGCGGCGGCCCAAGTCCGTGCCTTGCGGGTCGCGCAGGTAGAGTTTTTCGTTCAGCTCGATGCGGAGTTGCGGGTTCATACGGTCAGGTGAAGAAGGGTTGCACTCCCAAAGATGATAGTTTTGCTTTCTTTGCTGCACCTGTCGTGGCCCGTACCACAAGGTTTACTCTCCTTGACCTAATGAAAAGGCCCGTCGCCCGTCCATCAGATACAGGTGCTCGGTTTTGATGACGTAGAAGTTGAAATCGGCCAAGCGGTGTAGCAGGAACAGCACGTCCAGGTAGGGCACGGGGGTAAATTCCAGCTGGGAGCTGCCTACCAGGGCATCAGTGGCTACGAAGCGGCAGCGCCAGTGGTCGGTACAAAAGGTTTCGGGGTGGCCGTCGGGATAAACTTTTACGCCGCGGTTGGTGATGAGCTTGAGCTTCGTGCGCGAGCCGGTGAGGCGTTCGAGCTGCGGGCCCAGCTTGGCGGCCTGTTTCCCGTCCCAGCGCAGGAAGATATCCATGCCCACCAACTGCTGCCGCACGGGGGCTTTGCCGTACAGAGGCACGGGACTGAGAACCGGTGCCTTCGGCGCCTCAATTTCCCGCACGGGCACAGCGGCCAGCTGCTGCGGCTCCTGGCCCAGGCGCGCAATCACTGCGTCGGCAAATTCTGCGGTACTGACTTTCCGCTGGCTGGTTTCGGGGTGGAAGATGTCGGCCGGGTGCAGGCCATCTTCCAGCGTGCGCAGCCAGGCGTTGTGGATACGGGCCGCTATATCGTGCTGGCCCAGGTGGCCCAGCATCAACACGGCCGCCTGCAACAAGCCCGAGGGGTTGGCCACGTTCCGGCCCGCAATGTCGGGGGCTGAGCCGTGGATGGCCTCGAACAGGGCTCCACTGTCGCCGATGTTGGCCGAGCCGGCCAAGCCTACCGAGCCCGTCAGCTGGGCTACCACGTCGGAGAGGATGTCGCCGTAGAGGTTCATGGTCACCACCACGTCGTAGCGCTCGGGCGTATCGGCCAGCCGGGCCGTGCCAATGTCGATAATCTGGTGGTCCTGCTCCACCTCGGGGTACTCCTGGCCAATTTCCTCGAACACCCGGTGAAACAGGCCATCGGTCAGCTTCATGATGTTGTCCTTGGTCATGCAGGTAAGCCGGCGGCGGCCGTGCTGGCGGCAGTACTCAAAGGCGTAGCGCACGATTTTCTCGCACCCCGGCCGCGACACCAGCTTCAGGCACTGCACCACGTCGGGGGTTTGCTGGTGCTCGATGCCGGCGTACAGATCTTCCTCGTTTTCGCGGATGATGACCACGTCCAGTTTCGGGTGGCGGGTGGCTACGGCCGGATGCAGCGAGCGGCAGGGCCGCA
This sequence comes from Hymenobacter cellulosivorans, assembly GCF_022919135.1. NCBI lineage: Bacteria > Pseudomonadati > Bacteroidota > Cytophagia > Cytophagales > Hymenobacteraceae > Hymenobacter > Hymenobacter cellulosivorans. The sequence continues at coordinate 3,310,965 of NZ_CP095049.1, forward strand.
CGTTGGCGTAGAGGCCCAGGGTTTTGCGCAAGGTTACGTTCAGGCTTTTATAGCCTCCGCCCAGCGGCGTGGTGATGGGCGCCTTGAGGAGCACCCGGGTGCGCCGCAACGATTCCCAGGCCGCCGGATGAATGCCCGAACTATGACCGGCTCGGTACACCTGCTCACCAACATCGATAAACTCGGGCTGCAGCGCTGCCCCTGCGGCTTCGAGTACGCGCAGGGTTTGCGTCATGATTTCCGGGCCGATACCGTCGCCGGTAGCTACTGTAATGGGAATAGGTGACTGCATGAGCAAAAGACAGTTAAGGATGTTTGCAGCGTTGAGCCAACCCGGCTCAACGCTGCAAACATACAGATACTTTCTATATTGATAGTTTTACTATCATAAAAGATTGTAAAAATATTTTCCCAGTTGCTGACAACCGTAGGATAGTGGTGCCGGTTGGTTTCGGCAGATGGGGTATTGGGTCTGGTACGACTGGCTTGCAGGCAGCAAAGCCCCCGTGCCGACGCATGGGAGCAGGGGGCCGTCGTCTTATAAGCAGTTGCTCGCTGCAGTAGCTACGTTTGGGCACACCTGTAACTCCTAAGCCCTCAAGGCCAGGAAAGGGGGAATGCACCAGAGGCATTCGCTAAGCCATGGCTGCCAGAGTTCAGGTCCTCAAAATGCCATTGACAGCGGACCTGCGGCGGCTGGCTAAAGCCAATCGCGCCAGCAGTCTAGAACTGCTGGCGCGATTGCCGCGTGTACTTTCAGCAGTTGGTTTAGCCAGGCTGCTTCCTCCCGCTACGGCTCGTAAGTGCAGCACAAATACGTACGCTGCGCTAGTCGCGGCCGGCCAGCACCTCGCGCACCTTGGTCCACCGGATTTCCGGGTACCGGTCGTTGTCCAGGGGCTCGGTCAGTTTGGCCTGGCCGCTGAGCATGTTGTGCAGGTATTGCATGCCCTGCCAGGGCGGAAATACCTCATTCTGGGCCGGCGCCACCGTTTTGGTCACCTTAATCAGGCCCGCTAGCACGCCCAGGCCGCCGGCCCGCAACAACTTAAACTCCTGGCCCGTGGCCGCCTGAGCCGCCGCCTGCAGCCCGCGGATGCTGGCTACTTCGCCGGCCACGCGCAGGTAGCGGGGCGTGGTCGGGTCCAGGGCCGCGGCGGCCGCAAACTCGGCCGTGTTGACCATCGTGGTGAAGTCCAGGGGCTGGTCGGGGCTGCCCCAGTACAGCACCCGGCGCGGCCCGGTGAGGATAACCGGCGCCTGGCCCTTAAGCAGGTCCGTAAACATGCCGTTGAGCACCGAAGTAGCCTGGATGGGAGCCTGGTCGAGGCGGCGGGCAAACTCGCGGCGCAGGTCGAAATTGCGGTTGGAGCCCTCGGGTAGGCGGGTGAAGTCGGCGGAGTAGTCGGAGGGAATAAAGCGCGGTACGCCGGCTGCCACGGCTGCGTCAAGCAGGCGGGTTTGGGCATCCACAATCACCTCCCGCAGCCCCGAGAGAGCCGAAACAACGCACGTAGCGCCCTGGCAGGCCCGGGTCAGGGCCGCGGCGTCATCATATTCCACGGCCAGCACTTCCACGCCCTGCAGGCGCAGGGAGGTGGCTTCGGCGCCGGTGGTAGCCAAGGGGCGCACCAGGGCCCGCACTGTGGCACCACGCTGGCGTAGGGCGTGGGCAATCAGCAAGCCCAGGGCCCCGGTGGCGCCGGCCAGTACGATGGGAGCTGCCGAAGCAGCAGACGAGTCGGAAGAAGGTGCAGTAGTGGTGGAATCCATGAGTTCAGAAGGTGAATGCACTAAGTAACCGCAAACAGCCGCCAGGGTTAGCGGGCCGTCAGCTCAAAGATCTCGCCCCCGGCCAGCTCGTAGCGAATCAGGCCGTCCTGCTTGTCCCAGTAAAAGGCGCGCACGGGCCCGGTGCCGCGTTGGGTGGCGTTCTGGCCCAGGCGAAAAACATAGGCTGCCGGGTAGGTTTTGCCGGTCGTGCTCAAGGTGCAGGCCTGGCGTACGAGCTGGGCTAAAGGGACGCCGGACCGGGCGGCAGTGGCGCACTCCAGGCCGGCTAGGTTGAGCGTAAGCCAGCCGGCGCGCTTGGGATTGTGCTTACGGATGTTCACCACAAAGTCGCGGTGCTGGGCATCGTAGGGGGCAGCGGGCCGCAGCACGAGCTGACTGAAAATGGGTTGGTAGGACCCGGCTTCCAGCTTGTTGCAATTCGTGTTTTCATGCCACTCCTGCCGGGGCAGCACCGTGGCGGTGGCCGTGCGGCCCTGGTTGCTGCGGAACGTAAGTCGGCTACCCTCTGTGTAGTTGGCAAACCAGGCCCGTTCGTCGGCCGACAACGTCACTTCCTGGCAGGTGCCACACCCGCCGAGCAGTAGGGAGAAGATGGGCAAAAGAGTTTTCATGACCGGCCGTGGGGAAGGCAAGGTGCGCCTTGTTGAACTCCTCCATACGCAGCTTCCCGGGGTGGGGTCGGAAAAGTCGTGTGGGTGGGTAGCATGGAAGGTCTCGGGCTCCGGGTGAGGATGGACCGGACATGCTATTTTCGCGCTGCTACCTGCTTTCTGCTATGTCATTGCCTGCTTTCTTCCCTGAGTCCCGACCCGTGGTGCTGGAGTCGTACTGCCTGGCCTGGGCCGAGGAATAGCAGCGGCTGGCCGCCCGCCTGCGGGCCGCGGCGGGTTCTGGCCTAGCGCGTATCGACCATATCGGTTCGACGGCCGTGCCCGGCCTGAGTGCCAAGGACGTCATCGACGTGCAGCTGACTGTCGCTACGCTGGCCCAGGCCAGCGGCTGGCTGGCAGCACTGCGCCGGGTGGGCTTCCGCCGCGGCGAGGACTGGCAGTATGACATTTTTCATCCGCTGCCCTCTGATTCGCCGGAGCTGCGCAAGCTCTACCTGCGGGAGCCGGCCGGGGAGCGGCGGTTGCACCTGCACGTTCGGGGAGCGGGCCGCTTCAACGCGCGCTACGCCCTGCTCTGCCGCGACTACCTGCGCGCCCACGCCCCGGCCCGGCAGGAGTATGAGCTGCTCAAGCAGCGGGCCGCCCAGCTTTTCCCGACCAGTATCGAGGGGGATTTATTTCTAAAGGAGCCCGTATTTCATTTGCTCTACCAAGCCGCCGAGCTGTGGGCCGAAAAAGTGGGTTGGCAGTTGCCACAGCCCGAGTAAGATGGGCGCGTAAGAGGCAGCTAGGCGCTTTTGAAAAAGCGGATCAGCTCCCGCACCTGATTTAAAAACTGAGCGTCTTCGGAGAGGCGGGCAATATCGGTGGCAATTTGGCGGGCCAACGCCTCGTGGTCACGGCTATTTTGGCGGGTGAGTTCCTCCAGGCGGCCATCGAGCCGGTCGAGCTGCAGGCGCAGGGTGGCCTGGCCCTGCGCCTGGTCATGGGCCCAGGAGCCGGGCTGCGCTACATTGAGGGCCGCCCGTACTTCCCCAAGCTGCGCTTCCAGGTCCTGGATCCGGGTACGCAGCTCCACCACATCTTCCCGGGGGTAGTGAATATGGCGCGTCATGGCCTGGAGGCGGCGGCTCAGGTGCTCGTAGGCCCGTTGCGCGGGCCGGGCAAAGGTAAGCAGCAACGCCGCGGCGGAGGCGGCGTAGCCCACCACCGTGAGTTGGTAGTACGCCAGCAGGTACAGCGTCAGGGCCGACAGCAAGTGTAGGGCAATGGCCAGCCACAGAAAGCGCCGGGCCAGGCGTTGGGCAAACCCAACGGTTTCCTCACTGACGGCAATGCCCTTCTCACGCGACTGGCGGGCCTCTTCCAGCACATCCTGGGCGGCAAAATGGGTGTTCCAGGGCAGCACCACTACTGCGGCCAGCCACCAAAAGATACCAATGCCAATTATCCAGTCGACCAGCGTGCCCGTACTCATGTGGAGCAGGTGCAGGCCGGTAAAGATGAGTAGAACCAGCAGGGTAACGGCAGTCAGAGTTGCCAGGAAGTTACGCATAGAGGAAAAGTCAGGCCGTGCCACGCGCTACGGTAGCGGTAAATATACCGGCTGCCCGGACTTCGGCCCAGGATGTGCTGCCTGCCTACACCTACTCCGTTTGCTGGGCGGCAAAAGCCGGCCTGCCTCCGCCAAAATGCGTACCCAGCAACGTACACCCACGGGCCGGGCCCACCATGCGCGATGATGAGCAAGCAATTTCCTGGAGCCACCAAAGCAAAAAGCTCCCCGCAGCCTGGGCCACAAGCTCTCTGCTGGGTGCTAGCTGCGGCCGTTGTCGGCACCCTATGCGCGTGCGCCGACGAGCCGGCCCGGCGGCAGGATTCCGAGTTGCGCGTAGACCAACCGGCCGCTGCCCCGCAAGCCCCCAGCAGCCCTCCCAGCGTCGAAACCTCACCACCCGCGCCCGTCACAGGCAGCCGCTACCGGGTACGGGCCGAAACGGCCTACTTCTACGATTCGCCCCGCCAAACCAAGCCCACGGGCCAGTACCTGCGCCGCGGCGACGTGCTCTACGGGCAGATGGAAGGCAACGGCTTTGTTCGCACCCAGTTTGTAAATCCGGCCGGGGCTACCATAACCGGCTGGCTGAAACAGGAAGAAGTAAGCCGCCTGGCTACCAGCAGTGCCGTGCAGCGGCCCCCCGCACGGCCCAGTGCTCCGGCAGAAACGCCGGAAACCCCAGCGCCTGGCTTCGAGACGGGAACTCGTGCCAGCGGCGCCCGTACGGCCGTGGTGCGCGTGGCCCGCTCGTACTTCTACAACTCGCCCGACCTGCTGACGCCCCGCCGGGCCTACTGTGAGCAGGGCGACAAAGTAAATCTGGGCCAGGAGCAGGGCCAGGCCGTGTATGTCACCTTTACCAACTGGGAAAAAGTAACTACCCGGGGCTGGATGCGCAAGGACGCGTTGCGCTAAGCGCTGGCTCCAATGGTGACTGTTGTACCTTGGAGGTAGTAGCAACCGGCTGAAAAACGCAAATTTTTCTCTGTACCATGAAGTCCCATATCGAAATCGTCAGGCCGGAGGCTGAGCTGCGGGCAGTGGTCAGCACTTTCCTGCAAGCGGGAGACTATGCCCGGCATTTCACGGATTATCTAACTCATCCCGCACATTTTACCCTGCGGCAGACCGTCGTGAACCGGGTTCAGTTCGAGCACGTGTTTCGGTTGCGGTTTTCCTATCACGCAGACTGTAACGGCATCGAAATGAAAGGTGTGCGGGAGTTGCTGGACGGGCTGGTGCAATGGCCGGCCGAAAGCGTAGCCATCCTGGCAATTGACCACCAAAACGATAAAAAGCCGGCCTACGCCATTGTGGGCAGCGAAGATCTAAGCACTTTTTTTGGGGCGAGCTACTACCGAAATGGGAAGGTGGTCTTTGAGCCGAAGCTGGGGCTGGGTGGTTAACCCCCGCCTATCCCGGCAGGCTTATCCCTACTTCGGGCCGGTGGCCATCCGGCTCCACTACGGCGCGGGTGCGGGGCAGGCTGCCGGGGTACTCACGCTGCAAGAATGTAATAAGCTGCTCGCGCACGGCGCAGCGCAGCTCCCAGACGTCGCCCGCGCTGGCGGCGCTGACCAAGGCCCGCAGCTCCAGGGTGCGCTCCTTGGCATCGGTGACGTGCAGCACGCACACGCGCTTATCCCAGAGCGGGTGGACTTCCAGAATCCGGCGCAGCTCGGCGCGCAGCGCATCAACGGGCACGGTGTAGTCGGTTTGCAGGTGCACGGCTCCGGTGAGGCGGGCACTGGTTCGAGTCCAGTTCTGGAAGGGCTTTTCGATGAAATAGTTGAGCGGCAGCACCAGGCGCCGCTCGTCCCAGATGCTGAGCACCACGTAGGTAAAGGTAATTTCCTCGACCCGGCCCCATTCGCCTTCCACCACCAGCACGTCGTCGATGCGGATGGGCTGGGTGAAGGCAATCTGGAAGCCGGCTAGCAGGTTGCTGATGGAGCGCTGGGCAGCAAAGCCCACAATGACGCTGGCAATACCGGCCGAGGTGAGCAGGCCCGTGCCCAGGCGGCGCACTGTTTCGAAGCTCATCAACACCAGGCCCACGGCCACGAAGGCAATCAGCGACACGACCAGCTTCTTGACGAACTGCAACTGCGTGAAGAGTTTGCGTACCCGCAGGTTGTCGGCGCCTTCCAGGCGGTAGCGCTGCTGCACCAGGTCCTGCAGCACGTCCACGGTTTTGATCAGGCCCCAGGCGAAGGTCAGTACCAAGGCCACTTCCACAAGGCGGCGTAGCACCTCGAAGGGCTTGGGCGGCAGCGGCACCAGGGGCAACACCAGCGAAATGGCCAGTACCGGGAAAAACCAGGTGCTGGCCTGGTTTAGGTGCTTGGCTACTGAGCGGGCCAGGGTTGTGTCTTCGCGCCGCCCAAAGGCCCGCAGCACGCTGAATACGGCGTACTTGAGCACCAGCCCGATGAGCAGGCCGCCGAGCAAAATGCCCAGGCCGGTGAAAATTTCGGGAAAGTGGGAAAGCAGATGTTCGGCTTGTTCTCTCATAAAAGCTGCTGCCGGATCAGAAAGCCGCCGGCAAACGTACCCGCAGTGTACCGGCCGACCCGCGGAAAGGTTGACGCCGGCCCGCGCGGCTTTGCCTAACTTTGACCGAATTCCTACCGCGCACAACACAAGATGACGCTGCTCTACCGCAACCAGCCCTGGATGTACGATTTGCTGCAGGACGAGCCCAGCGGCCGCTATTACCTGCAAGTCGTGTGCGGCACCAGCGCCTGGTACGAGATGAGCTTGCTGCTCACTGCGGCCGAGGTGGCGGCTTTTACCCAGGAGCTGGCCGCCGGCCACGATGAGAGCCTGACGCTGCTGGCCAAGCAGGTAATGCGCAGTGCCCCGGGCGGTATTGCCCACCGCGAGTACCGGCGGGGAGCGGCCTGTTGAACCAGACTTTGCGCCTTAAGACGCGTAAGCACTAGCATGAAGTACTCGCTGCTACCGCTGGCTCCGCTATGTGTTGCCGGCTTCGTCGGGATATGGTGCCTGGTCGTGAAGCTGATTTCCCTGCTGGCCTGGCAACCCCTGGCCCGGCACTTCGCCGTGGCCGCGCTGCCCGCCGGCACCCGGGTTCGCGTCGGCTTCGCGCACCTGGGGCTGGTCCGCTACCAGGGCACGCTGCAAGCTATGGTAACGACGCAGGGACTAGGGCTAAGCACGGGTTTCCCGTTCCGTATCGGGCACGTACCCCTGCTGATTCCGTGGGCAGCGCTGGGGCCGTTTCGGGCGGAAAAATCCCTCTGGACGACGCTTTATACCACCCGCATCGACACTGGGCCGGGCCCGGGTACTTCGTTTACCTTCACCGGCGACGAGCTCCTGCAAGCCGCCCGTCCCTGGATTCAGCTGGAGACCCACGTAGAGCATTAGGCCTTAAGGGTAAGGGAGAAGCGGCCCCAAATAGGAACATAAATGTGTTGCGGGGCAAACAAAGCTCAGCCGTAGCCGGTTATCCGCCACCTGTTTTAGTGTAGCTTTCTTTGCCCGCGTATGTTTCTCGAAGAATTGTATTCATCCGTTGGTAAGCTGTTCCTGGAAATACATTACCAAGCCGAAGGACCCTGGATTTATGCCGACTGGGTAGGCTACCCCACTAGCGGCAATGTGCTCAAAGGCGCCCGGGCTTACCTCGACCAGATGCAGCGGCAGCGCTGCGTCGCCGTGCTCAACGACAACCGCCACCTGGTGGGCGGCTGGAATGCTTCCCTCGACTGGCTGGAGCGCGAGTGGATACCGTACGCCGTACAAACCGGCCTCAAGTTCTGGGCCCACCTCGACAATCCCGACGCGTTTTCCCAGGAGTCGGCGGCGGCCCTGCGCGAGCGGGTCAATGGCCGGTTCCAGATTGAGCTGTTCGATAATCTGCCCGCGGCCCAGGCCTGGCTTCGCGCCTGTCTGGTTGGCAGGGTTCATGAACTGTAGCAGAAAAGAACGAAGTGGTGGAGTAGAGTTGGTGGTGAAGAATTTGGTTGATAGTGAGAGGGGTATATGTGACTACAGCCGAGCTGTCAACCTTGCGCAGGAGTTCCCCGTTTCAGCCTCATTCTCCCTACTATCACCAGTATGAAGCTCGTTTCCTCCTTGCTGCTCGCCGGGGCGCTCAGCCTGGCCGCTACGCCCGTTGTCACCGCCCAGCACAATTCCTCGTCCCCCTACCACACCCGTTTCGCCGTCGATGCGCCCGTGATTCTGGGTCTGGGGGCTGTCAACGCGTTTGGCCTGTACCGGGTGCAGCAAAAGAACGGTCTGAACGAAGCCGAGCTGGCGGCTCTCAACCGAAACGACGTTCCGAAGTTCGACCGGTTTGTGGCCGGTAACTATAGTGAGAAGGCCCAGACGGCCAGTGACATTTTCTGCTATGGCTCCCTGGCAGCGGCCCCCGGCCTGCTGGCCCTCAACCCCGACATCCGGGGCAAGTACGGGCAGGTAATGGTGCTTTACCTGGAAACCATGGCTACCAGCTCGGCCATTTTTACCTCCACCGTGGGCAACGTGTACCGCTACCGGCCCTTCCTTTACGGCTCGGAAGGCACTGACCGGGAGCGGAGCAGCAAGATTTCTACCAATTCCTTTTTTGCCGGCCACACCGCCCACACGGCCACCGCTACCTTTTTCGCGGCCAAGGTATTCCACGATTTCAACCCCAACTCGCCTGCTCAGCCCTACGTGTGGGGAGCCGCCGCCGTAGTGCCTGCCGTGGTGGCCTACTACCGCATGGAGGCCGGCAAGCACTTCCTCTCCGACAACCTGGTGGGCTACGCCGTGGGCGCCACGGTGGGCGTACTGGTACCCCAGCTGCACAAAACAACCAGTGGCCGCGGCCTCTCAGTAACGCCCCTACAGGGCGTAAACGTGAACGGCTATTCCTACGGTGGTCTGCGCCTGACCAAGCAGCTCTAGCCCGACCCTGGCTTCCCACCCTTTCACTATACGCTGAAGGCTGGCGGAGGCTGCAACAGCGAATAGAAGAGTGGGTTACAGTTCTCTATACATTGATGGTCATTTTGCCGCTGCTGCCGCGCCCGAGGTTGCTGTTTTGCCGCTCGTTTCGGGTACAGGCTGTCGACCTGGTCGGTGGGCCTGATCCTGCCGGCGAGCCTGTTGTGGCTGCCGTCCCGCTGGCAGTAAGGCTACAAGCAGCGCCATTGCTACTGGCGGCTTTCTTCTCGGTAACCCAACCACTGCTTCCCAAACCGGGACTAGAGCCGTTCTGCTCCGGTTCCGGCTTTTGGGCGCTGGGCGGGTAGTATAAGCGCCGTATTCAACGCATATTTGCCAGAATTACGTGCTTACTACCCAGCCCGCGCCGCTTATGCAATCTGCCTCTACTGTGCTGCTCGTGCGGCCCGCCAGCTTCGCCTTCAATGCCGAAACAGCCGAGTCCAACCATTTCCAGCAAACCCTGACCGGGCTCAGCGCCGGGCAGGTGCAGCAGCAGGCCTTTGCCGAGTTCGACAACGCGGTGGCTACGCTGCGGAACCGGGGCGTGCGGGTGCTGGTGGAAGACGATACGCCCGCGCCGGCCAAGCCCGATGCCGTGTTTCCCAACAATTGGGGCACGTTTCACCCCGACGGCCGCGTGCTGCTTTACCCCATGTGCGCCCCCAACCGCCGCGCCGAGCGTCGCCCCGAGATTCTGGAGCGGCTGGGGCAGCAGTTTGTGCTTTCCGAAATCGTAGATTTGTCGCACCACGAGCAGCAGGGACGGTTTTTGGAAGGTACCGGCAGCATCATCTTCGACCATGTGCACCGCCGGGCCTACGCCGGTATTTCGGCGCGCACCGATGCCGGGCTGTTCGAGGAGGTAGCCACCCGCCTGGGCTACGAACCGGTAGCTTTCCACGCCTTCGATGCCCTGGGCCACCTGATTTACCACACCAACGTGATGCTGTGCGTGGGGGCCCGGTTTGCCGTTATCTGCCTGGAAAGCATTACGGATGCTACCGAGCAGGCCCGCGTAATCGAATCCTTGACCACGACCGGGCACGATATTGTGGCCATTTCCCTGGCCCAGGTGGCCCGATTTGCCGGCAATATGCTCACGGTACAACCCGCCACCGGCCCCGAGCTGCTAGTGTTGTCGCAGAGTGCCTACGACGCGCTGATGCCCGAGCAACGCGCCCGGCTTAGCCAGCATTGCGACCTGTTGCCGCTGGCCATTCCCACCATTGAAACCATCGGGGTGGAAGTGCCCGCTGCATGCTGGCCGAAATATTCCTGCCGCCGCTAGCCTGAGCTTAGGTGTGGGCAACCATTGCCAGCCAGTCCTGAGCAGCTTGCTCGTCTACGAAAATGCGGGCCCGGAAGGCTTGGCCATCGTAGAAATCCTGGCTGGGCACGTCGCCCTGGTCTTCCATATCGTGCAGCAGCGCCGGCGCCACCAGGTAAGCCAGGTAGGTGAGGGAGCCGGCCCGGTCGCCGGGCTGGGGGAAAAATGTGCTCAGCAATTTGGGCCGGTAAGTAGCGTCGCGGCGCAAATCAATGAGCCAGTGCTGGCAGCCGTAGTGGTTGGCCGCTTCGAGCATCACGGAGTACGCCTCCTGAATTTCGGTGGGGGCCAAAGGGCGCAAAATCCGGTTGATAATAAAGCAGACGTCGTCCCGGTAGCTCAGGTTTTGAAACTCGCGGGCGGGTAAGGTATGGTACATACAAAGGGAAGAGCGGAAGCTCGTTTACGACTATGGTTGAGCTTAGTTCACACCTTGGCGTTTTATTCCGGGACTGATACCTTCGCCGAAACGCTACTCTGCCTATATTGCCCTAAACCTATGACGACGCCTGCCGCTTACCTCGACCTGAACCGCGCCCTCTGGAACGCCCGCACTGGTCCGCACCTGGCCTCCGACTTTTACAACGTGGAAGCCTTCAAAGCCGGCCAGTCTTCCCTGAACCGCATCGAGCTCGACTTGCTGGGCAACGTGACTGGCCTGCGAATTCTGCATCTGCAGTGCCATTTCGGGCAAGACAGCCTCTCGCTGGCCCGTCTGGGCGCCCAGGTCACCGGCGTCGACTTGTCGGATGAAGCCATAGCGGCGGCCCGCCAGTTGAGCACCGAAATCGGGGTGGCGGCCGAGTTTATCTGCTGCGACGTGTACAATCTGCCCCAGCACCTGCCCGAGGCAGGGTTCGACGTCGTCTTTACCAGCTACGGGGTGTTGGGCTGGCTGCCCGACCTCACACGCTGGGCCGCGCTGCTCAGCCGCTACCTACGACCCGGCGGCCGGCTGGTGTTGGCCGAGTTTCACCCGGTGGTCTGGATGTTCGATAACGACTTTGCCCGCCTGCAGTACAGCTACTTCAATACTGGCCCCATCGAGGAAACTGAGGTGGGTACCTACGCCGACCGCGCCGCGGACATCGTGCACCAGTCCGTGACCTGGAACCACAGTTTGAGCGAGGTCATTGGCAGCCTGCTAGGCCAGGGCCTGCAACTTACCAGCTTCCAGGAATACGACTATTCGCCCTACAATTGCTTTGCCCACACCGTGGCCCAGCCCGACGGCACCTTCCGCATCGGTCCGCTCGGCGACCAGGCCCCGCTGGTGTATTCGGTGGTGGCTACCAAGCCATAAGGCCCCGCACAAGCGCACAAAAAAGCCTCCGAATGGTGCGTTCGGAGGCTTTTTCGTTTAAGCAGGGGCTATTTCCCAATCATATCGGCGGGGGCGGCCAGGCCTAGCACAGAGCTGGTGTGGTTGCGGATCTGCTCCAGTAGCTCGGGGTTGTCGTTGAGTTTCTGGCCGAAAGAAGGAATCATTTCCTTGAATTTGGCCTGCCACTCGGGCGAATTGCCCTGCTGCTGAAAGCACTTCTGAATCAGGCTGACCATGATGCTGACGGCCGTGGAAGCACCCGGCGAGGCGCCCAGCAACGCGGCAATGGACCCATCGGCGGCGCTGACAACCTCGGTACCAAACTCCAGCACGCCGCCTTCCTTTTCGTGCTTTTTGATGACCTGCACGCGCTGGCCGGCAATTTCCAGCTGCCAGTCCTCGGCCCGGGCGTTGGGCAGATACTCCTTCAGGGCCGCCAGCCGGTCTTCGGGCGACTGCCGCACCTGGTTGATGAGGTAGCGGGTAAGCGGAATGTTCTTGAGGCCGGCAATAATCATGGGACGCAGGTTGCCAGCCCGGATGGAGGCGGGCAAATCCAGAAAGGAACCCTTCTTCAGAAACTTGGTGCTGAAGCCGGCATACGGCCCAAAGAGCAGCTCCCGCTTGCCGTTGATCATGCGCGAGTCGAGGTGGGGTACCGACATGGGCGGCGAACCCACAGCCGCTTTGCCGTACACTTTGGCCTCGTGACGCTCAATAACTTCGGGGTTGACGCACTTGAGCCACTGCCCGCTCACGGGGAAGCCCCCGAACCCGTAGCCTTCCGGAATGTCAGACTTTTCCAGCAGCGTCAAGGAGCCGCCGCCGGCCCCGATAAACACGAATTTGGCCCGCACTTTCCGGCTTTGGCCGTTGAGGCGGTCGGTGGCCTTCACGCTCCAGCTGCCGTCGTCGCGGCGCTTAAGCTTGCTTACTTCGTGGTTGAAGTGGAACGTAACGCCGGGCTTTTCCTGCAAAAGGTAGAACATGCCGCGGGTCAGGGAGCCGAAATTCACGTCGGTGCCCAGCTCCATACTGGTAGCGGCCACGGGTTGGCTGGCGTCGCGGCCTTCCATCACCAGCGGAATCCACTGCTCAATCTGCTGACGGTCCTGGGAAAACTCCATGCCCTTGAACAAGGGCGACTGGGTCAGGGCCGCGTGTCGCTTGCGCAGGTATTCCACGTTGTCGTTGCCCCACACGAAGCTCATGTGCGGAATATGGTTGATAAAGCGCTGCAGCTCTTTTACGGCATACTTCTCGGCCAGGAACGACCAGAACTGCTTCGAGACTTCAAACGATTCGGCAATGCCGATGGCCTTGCTGATATCGATGGAGCCGTCGGGCCGCTCGGGGGTGTAGTTGAGCTCGCAAAAAGCGGAATGGCCAGTGCCAGCGTTGTTCCAGGCGTCGGAGCTTTCGGCGGCGGCCACATCTAGGCGCTCGAGCACCGTGATGGTCAGGTCGGGTTGTAACTCCTTGAGCATCATGCCCAGCGTGGCACTCATAATGCCGGCGCCGATAAGCACGACATCGACTGCGCTTTCCGGAGAGTTATCGGTAGTATTCATAGGGGTGACGTAGCAAAGAAGTCGGCAAAGGTATTGCCTACGTCGAAAAGCAAAAAAAGGCGCTTTTGTTGGCCCATATTGGCAAAAAAGTGCCTTTAGCGGCTACTAGGGCCAGTAGGGTCGAGCTTGCCTAGCGGCCAGCCGACCCGGCCGCAGCGGGAGCCACGTCCTGGTTTTTGGTTAAGCGGTAGGCTACCAATCCGTTAAAAATCCAGTAGATGGTTGAGTACTGGTTGGGCTCCAGATACGATACCCGGTTCTGGTTATCGTAGTGAATGTGGCCGACGGTCATCAGGTCCTCGTAGGTGCCGCCGCCCATAAGCCGGGCATCCGCCGAAACCGTGAAACGCCCGCGGCGGAAACCGGTTTCCAGGTAAGGCAGGCTGAAGCCGGTATTTTTGTTCACCGTAATGCCCGGCATAGTACCCGTTTGGGGTAAGGTAGCGCCGGCAAACTGGCGGGGCTGCCCGGTGCCGTAGCGCAAGCTCGACTCGGTAACGTTAAACCGGTCGAAGCCCAAGCCACTGCCCAGAAAAAGCTGCTGGCGAACCCCCAGTGGCACAAAATAGCGCACCCCGACCCGGATGGAGGTGATGGTGCCTTTCCACTTGTACTCAGCCGCGGGCACGTTGCCGCGGGCCGCCAGCGAGCCGCTTTGGCCCAGGGTGCTCAGGCTCAGGTCGGCGTGCAGAGCCAGCTTACGCTTGGGCATAAGCACATCGGCGTATATGCCGCCGACGGGACGGATGCCGCGGGCAATATCAACCCCGTCAAAGGAAGGAGCCTCCGCGTACTCAGTCGAGCTACCGTACTCAATCGAGCTACTATAGGCGTCTAGGCGCATCGTCTGAATTTGTGCGCCCGCCAGTAGCCCGGCATTCACCGTCATGCCGCGGGCGGGCTTGGCGGTAGCCACAAAGCTCTTTCCCGCCTGCCCGGTGCTGGAGCAGCTTTGGTTGTAGGCCTGAACCACGGCCGCCAGGTCAGCGGGTGTGTACTGGGCTTTGGCCACCTGCTGCACGGCGGCGGGGCAGTCGCCGAAATACTGTTGAAGCTGAATCCGGTACCGGTTGCCATCCACAATTACCCGTCGGCCCTGCTTGTCCTGGTCGATGTATTTGCGCTCAGTCAGTTCAAGGTAGCCCTGGTTTTCGCGGCGCACGAAAAAATGAACGATGCCCGGAATGACGTAGCGCAGCAGAGGAGCCGGCCCGTCTACCAGGACTTCGGCGAAAACTGTTTCGGGCTGCTGGGTGGAGGCTACAAAGCGCTGCAGAAACTGGGTGCGGGTTTCGGCCGAGCGGTCGATGGGCAGGGTTTCGGTGCGGAAATAACGGCCCGTGGCGAGCTGGAAGGAGCGGAGCTGAGCGGGGGAGTAGCTGGTAATAGCTGCGTCGGCGGTGGGCCGGAACCGCACGGAGGAAGGGTTTGCTTCCCAGAAGGCATTCTCGATTTCTCCCCGTACCGTATCCCCGGCGGTGGTAACCAACAGGCCCGGCTCGAAGACCTGGGCCGTAGCGGTAAGGCAGCTTAAAATAGAAGCAGCGGCAATAAGTAAAGGTAGGCGCATTATAGGGCTAAGTTAAATTAGATGAGCCTGCAAATACGGCATTAAACCAGGGAAGAAAAAATACCCGGCAGCCAACAAATTGCCCGTATGGCGGGTACTATCCTCTCCAAGCTTTTGCCACACATTCAGCGTCTTTATTCCGTATGAACTTAGCTAACAACACCGTTTTGATTACCGGGGGCGCCTCCGGCATTGGCCTGGCTCTGGCCGAGCGTTTCGTGAAGGCCGGCAGCCAGGTTATTGTAGTGGGGCGCCGCGAAGACAAGCTCCGTGAAGCCCAGGCGCAGCTGCCCAGCCTGCACACGCGGGTATGCGACGTGGCCTCGGCCGCCGACCGGCAGGAGCTGCTGCGCTGGGTGCAAACCGAGTTTGCTCAGGTCAACGTGTTGGTTAACAATGCCGGCATCCAGAACCGCCTGCAGTTGGCCACTGATACCGAGGACTGGGAAACGCGTCGGCAGGAACTCGTCATCAACCTCGAGGCCCCGATTCATTTGGCTATGCTCTTTATTCCGCATTTGCAGCAGCAGCCCAACCCGGCCATCATCAACGTGACGTCGGGTTTGTCGTTTGCGCCAGCCGCGTTTGCGCCCATTTACAGTGCTACCAAGGCTGCGCTACACTCGTTTACCCTGTCGTTGCGTCACCAGCTGGCCGCCACGCCCATCAAGGTGCTCGAAATCGTGCCGCCGGCCGTGAATACCGACCTGGGTGGGGCCGGTCTGCACACCTTTGGCGTGCCCGTCGATGCCTTTGCCGACTCGATTATGGAGCGCCTGGCTAACGGCGAAGAGGAAGTGGGCTACGGTACCTCGGAAGAAATCCGGAAGGCGGTTCGCGAAGCAACAGAGGCCCGGTTCCAATTGATGAACAACCGGTAAGGTTTAGCATACTGAGTGTTCCGTGCAGGAAAGATGTGACGAAAGGCCGGCCTCTGCCTACGACCTGATAAATGTCTTTCAACGCACAAAAGCCCTTTGCCGCGCTGGTGGTAAAGGGCTTTGTCACGTTGGTAATAGCCGTATCGGGGTGAAGGAGGAAGGCTTTTCGGCTGCGCCTCAGAACGACAGATTTGTCGGATAAAGAAGCCTATTTCACATTCACCAGCACGCCTAGAAATCCCAGGCGGCCGATTTGCGGCCCCCCGACAATCTGGATGTTGTTCGTGTCGAAGAGGTTGGACACGCCCGCCTGGAAGGTGGTCGAAAGCTTGGGCAGGGTGTAGCCCAGGTAAGCGTCGGTGGAGCTATAGTCGCGCACGGTGCCCGAGGCAAAGGGCAGTTCCTGGCGGTGCCCCTGGGCCCAGCGGTAATTCAGGGAGTAAGTCAGGTTCGGAACCACAGTGCCGGTAGCGGCCAGGTTGAATTTGTGCTTGGGCGTGTTGAAGAATGTTTGAAAATCGTTGGGCAGGTTGCTGCGGTCTAGCACGTTAAGTGAGTAGTTGCCGCTCAGGCTCACGGCCTTGTGCAGGTGGTAAGCCAGGCCCAGCGTGGCGCCCTGGGTGCGGACCTGCTGGTCGTGGTTGTACCAGCTAAAGATGAAGCGCGTGGGCTTGGTTCGGTCGGAAAGAGTAGGCAGGCCTTCGTCGAGCTGCTGCTGGGTGGGGCGGGAGCCGTCCACGTTGCCGGCAAAGGTTTTGGCGCCCACGAAGTCGGTGTAGAGGCTGCGGAAGTAGCTCACGTCGGCGTACAGCTTGGGTAAAATCATGCCTTTGTAACCTATTTCCACGGTCTGGGCGTGTTCCAGTGTCAGCTTGGGCAGCGTGATTGCGAAGGCCGACAGCGGAACCCCGGGCGTGCCGTAGGGCCGGCCGGCC